>NZ_JBHXLC010000006.1:0-209584 GCF_042721555.1 Gottfriedia sp. NPDC058432 | reverse complement strand
GACATAAATAAGGTTAGTAGATGGATTGACCCCTACTCCAACTGGAGTAACACCTACTGGAACAGTAGCAATCACTGTATTCGTTGCTCCATCTATAACTGAGACATCATTGTCACTAGTATTTGCTATATATATACGATTAATTAATGGATTGACTCCTACCCCCTCTGGGTTAACCCCAACAGGAACGGTAGCAATCACCGTATTCGTTAATCCATCTATCACTGAAACATCATTACTTGTCTCATTTGCTACATAAATTAGGTTGACAGAAGTCGATCCTCTAGGGCCTGTCGCTCCAGTTGCTCCGGTTGCCCCAGTTGCCCCGGTTGCCCCAGTTGCCCCAGTTGCTCCGGTCGCTCCAGTTGCCCCAGTTGCTCCGGTTGCCCCAGTTGCCCCAGTTGCCCCAGTTGCCCCGGTCGCTCCAGTTGCCCCAGTTGCCCCGGTTGCCCCGGTTGCCCCAGTTGCTCCGGTCGCCCCAGTTGCCCCGGTCGCTCCAGTTGCTCCGGTCGCTCCAGTTGCTCCGGTCGCCCCGGTCGCTCCAGTTGCTCCAGTCGCCCCAGTTGCTCCGGTTGCTCCGGTTGCCCCAGTTGCTCCGGTCGCTCCAGTTGCTCCGGTCGCTCCAGTTGCTCCGGTCGCTCCAGTCGCCCCAGTTGCCCCAGTCGGTCCAGTTGCTCCAGTTGCTCCGGTCGCTCCAGTTGCTCCAGTCGCCCCAGTTGCCCCAGTCGGTCCAGTTGCTCCAGTTGCTCCAGTTGCTCCGGTTGCCCCAGTTGCTCCGGTCGCCCCAGTTGCTCCGGTCGCTCCAGTTGCTCCAGTTGCTCCAGTTGCTCCAGTTGCTCCAGTTGCTCCAGTTGCTCCGGTTTGTCCTGTCGCTCCAGTTGCTCCTATTTGTCCTGTCGCTCCAGTTGCTCCTATTTGTCCTGTCGCTCCAGTTACTCCTGTTTGTCCCGTCGCTCCAGTTACTCCTGTTTGTCCCGTCGCTCCAGTTACTCCTGTTTGTCCCGTCGCTCCTGTCAATCCAGTTGGTCCTGTCGTTCCTGTCAATCCAGTTGGTCCAGTTGAGCCAATTACACCAGTAACAGCAGTACCGGTAGCATTTTCTACATTAACACTAACGTTTACGTTTTGTTCTACGCAATTGCAATTTTTGCGCCCACAATCAGGACATTTATGTTTATGATCATGATCTTTACATTTACAATCTTTATGATCACATTTCTTGCATCGTTTTTCTTTACCCAAATCTCTATCCCTCCTTTCATATTCTTTATTAATTTATGGACAAGTTATAAAAGAGTTTGGACAAATATCTCCAGCCATTTGTATTTGTTTGAAATATATGCCAATAAACAAGAACCAAAAAAGAACCTTCATATTTGTTAATATCCCCTCATAGTAGACAGTAAAAAGAAAGGGTTGTACTGTTTACTTTGGAGGTGATTTTTTTATGGGGAAAATTAGAAAAACTTATTCAAAAGAATTCAAGCTTAAAGCGATAGATATGTATGTAAATAATCATATGGGTTCTACTTCAATTGACAATGAATTAGGAATTTCAAAATCAATAGTGAAACGTTGGATATCCCACTACAATCGAGAAGGATTTCAAGGATTAGATGAAAAGAGAGGAAAATCAAATAGTCCACTACAGGGAAGACCTAAAAAATCACCTGAAAGCGAGGCTGAAAAAATCAACCGATTAGAAGCAGAGAATGCTTATTTAAAAAAGCTCTTAGCTGCGAAAAGGAGGATGATACAGGAAAAGAAAAATCAATAGAATACAGTATAATTCATGAACTTAAGAATCAATTTACAGTTGTTATTTTATGTAAGATAGCTGGTGTTTCAAAAAGTGGGTACTACAAATGGTTAACACGTCAGAGTAGCCCTACTAAAAAAGATTTAGAAGATCAATCAATCGTGAAAAAAATTATTGAATGCCAACAAGATTCAGATATTAATTGGAGTTATGGTTATCCAAGAGTTAAAACTTGGCTGAGTAAAGTGTATGGACTAAAAGTGAATCATAAGAGAATATATCGTTTGATGAAATCAAATAAAATACAAGCTAAGATACGAAAAAAGAAATGGAAACACTTTGGACGTAAAGAAAAATTTGTCCTTTCAAGTAACTATTTAAATAGAGAATTTTCAGCTAAACGTCCAAATGAAAAATGGGTAACAGATATTACCTACTTACTTTTTAATGGGAAGAGAATCTATTTATCTTCTATATTAGACCTATATAATAATGAGATTGTCGCTTATAAAATAAGTGAAAGAAATGACCTGAAATTAGTAGCTGATACTGTAAAAGAAGCTATAAGAAATAGAGATGTAAGAGGTCTCATATTACATAGTGATCAAGGGTTCCAGTACACTTCAATGAGATATAACCAACTTTTAAATAAATACGATATTAAGGGAAGTATGTCTAGAAAAGGAAATTGCTTAGATAACGCTTGTATGGAAAGCTTTTTTAGTCACTTTAAAACCGAATGTTTTTACCTTTATCATTTTGAGAATTCGCAAGAGGTAAAAATGGCAGTGAAAAAATATATTAAGTTTTATAACAATAAACGTTTTCAGAAAAAAATAAATAACCTTAGCCCTTTAGAATATAGGGCTAAGGCAGCTTAAATGGTGTACCTTTTATTTAAGTGTCTACTTGACAGGGATAAGACCATATTAGAAGGTTCTTTTTTCTCCAGTTTCTGCAAACTGTTTTATACGAAGTCCAATTTGGTCACGAATTCTTTGGAATACACCTCATTCGCATGACCACATAATATCACAACTAAATCTGCATTGATTAAGATGTCATTTCATTATCTTTTACATCAAATGAACGAAAATCGATTCTAAATTCATCCTTTGCTTTAATTGCATTTGGATTCACGCCAAGTGCTTCTATTCCAGTTTATAGGACATTCCAAATTCAAAATGTCCTTATTGAACTAAATTGTCATTTAGGTAAATACACATTTTCTTTTACGTTTTTTTATGATTCAAAAATTGTTTTCTGCCCCATTTAGCTGCTTCTCCATTAATACAATTAAAAAACCTCTTGCTATACAAGAGGTTTAGGTATAATCCCAACTGGACTTGAACCAGCGACCCCTACCCTGTCAATTACAGAGTACGAGTATAATTCAGTATCTATGAATATTTTAGTTCAATTAATTCCAGTAAATCAAACGGTCGATGAAATTTTATTCATTGTTAATCTTATATTTCTATTGTTTCTAATAAGTATGTGCAATTTATGTGCAATCGAAAAGTAATTGATTATTATGAGGTAGGGTGCATATTGTAATTAGTTATTGATTACTCAGCTAATAAAAAGTCGATTGGAAGACAATACATGCAGATACCAATCTTCTAAAAATTATTGAACAGAGTCAAATTGAAAAGAATAGTTAACAATTTCATCGGTTACATCTGTAATTTGTTTATGTTCATAGTTCGGTGGCGTTCTTTCCGAAAAATAATATTACCAAATACTCAAATCTTCGAAAGAACTGATCATACAAGAACATATGTACCTGTTCCAAAACAAGTCAAGGAAAACAAAATCAATGATACGATTTGGGAAAATGTCTATGATTTATCAGCTATGGGGACGACCAATACATATTGGAACTAATTTGAAGGGAAAACAGTTTTATTTTGTTATGAAGGAAAGAACTTGCATAGGGAGTATGTGCAATCCACTTAGTAATAGGTGATTTTTTGTATTTAAAAGGCCTTCCCAAAAGTCAGTTCTCCTAACTTAAGGGATAGCCCAATTTTTATTTATACATTTTTATTTGTGGTGCTTCAGTACTGTTACTCTGATTTAATTTACTGTTTTTATAACCGTAAGTAACATAAATTACTAAACCGATTACTAACCAAACCAAGAATCCCTTCCAAGTAAATGCTGAAAGTTGTAGCATTAAATATACACAGAATACAACAGCTAATACTGGTACTACAGGTACCCAAGGAGTTTTGAATCCGCGCTTTAAGTCTGGGCGAGTTTTTCTTAATACTAGAATACCAAGAGAAACAGCAGAGAAAGCGAATAGGGTACCGATATTTGTTAATTCAGCTAATTTGTTTAATGGAATTAAGCCAGCGAATAAAGCAACTAGTCCGCCAGTTACCCAAGTACTTGTTACAGGAACTGCAGTTTTCTTGTTAACTTTTGATAATTTACCTGGTAATAAACCGTCTTTACTGATTGCATAGAATAGACGAGTTTGTCCAAACATCATTACGATTAATACAGTTGTAATACCGATGATTGCGCCTAGAGAAATGAAACCAGCTGCCCAATCTTGGTGAATAAATGCTAGTGCAAAAGCAACAGGATCTTTAACACCAAGTTGATCGAACGGCACGATACCCGTAAGAATTAAGGAAACAACGATATATAAGATTGTACAAATTGTTAATGCAGAAATAATACCGATTGGTAAGTTACGTTGAGGGTTTTTAACTTCCTCAGCTGCAGTTGATACTGCATCAAATCCAAAGTAAGCAAATACTACTACTGCAGCACCAGCTGTTACCCCATGGAATCCCATTGGCATAAATGGAGTCCAGTTATGCGGTTGAACATACCAAACACCAACTACGATGAAAAGTGCTACTACTGCTAATTTTACAATTACCATGATTGTGTTAAGTTTTGCTGATTCTCTAACACCTCTAGTAAGAATGAACGTTACTAGTAAAACAATGATTACTGCCGGTAAATCAATAAAAGTATGTTTAGATGGATCAAATGCACTAGTTAAAGCTGTTGGAAGGTTTAGTCCAAAACCATGTAATAAACTTTGGAAATAGCCAGACCATCCACTTGCTACTGCTGAAGATGCAAGTCCATACTCTAGTACCATATCCCAACCTAATATCCAAGCAATGACTTCACCAAAAGCAACATAACTATAAGTGTAAGCACTACCAGCTTCTGGAATCATAGATGCAAATTCAGAGTAACAAAGTGCAGCGAATGTACAAGCTAAACCTGCAATAATAAATGAAAGAATAAGTGCTGGACCAGCGTAATCAGCTGCTGCTACACCAGTTAAAACGAATATACCTGTACCGATGATGGCACCGATACCTAACATTGTAAGATCAAACGCCCCTAGAACTTGTTTAAGTGAACTAGGCGAACTGCTTGAAACTGATTTTTTTCGAAATAAATTCATATGAGCCTCCTCTAAATTCTTGTGCTACTTTTTTAATTTTTTAATAGTTTCATATTTGTTTGTAAAAAATAGAAAATTCCGATAACTAAAACCGGAAAAATTTAATTGTTAGAATTAAACGATTTTTATCTTATCATACGATTTGTAACTATACAGAGCATTTTTCAACAAAAAAAAATATTCAGAAAATGTACATAACGACTATATTCAGATCCTTTATTACTAAATTTCTCCTTTATATAAAACTTGCAAAAATTAAATAAGCAAAGACAGCATGGGCTTATTATCCCTACCCTTGTTACAACCTGACTACAACACTTTTACAATCCCTGATTTGAAGAAACAAATTTATTGGCTAATCCACCAACTGCTTTGATTCTAAATAGAGCGATTGAATGAATTTTTTCATGTTGATTCGGCTTTGATTAGTGCTTTTTTCACTTTTACCTTCAAGCTCTAACATTTTCTTTCGGACTTCCGAAAAATCGAAAAACGTGGATGAATACGCTTCGAATTTTGGATTCGTGTAATCTGTTAATCCTAATGAGGCAATATGGATGAGCACATGGTAAATAGCTCTGCGAACTCGTTGTTCGGAGGCTTTCGATTCTTTTTGTATTTCCGCCTCGGTAGCCTGTTCTCCAAGCGATTTTTTGGCATATCCATAAAATATTTCTTTTAGAGACGGAAAGATGTAGAAGGATCCAAACTTTTGTTTTTGGTCCTGCAGGAATTCTAAAATATTCATCAAGTCTTCACTTCCGCTTTCTCCGATAATCCCTAAATCCGAAATCAATGAACGGCCGGCTTCGATTATGTTTTTTGTATGAGAAGAGCCGAATGGTGGCGACTGATGACCTTTTAATAAAGTTAACGATTCTTGTATGCCTCGAATTGATTTTTCCAGAATCACCCGTTCGTTAACCTTTTTTAACACTCCTGAGATTTCAATGCGGTTTAACGGCTTAGTGATGTAGTATTCTGCTCCTAAACTATATACTTCCCCTATGAGCTCCTTTGCCTCTACTTGCGAAATCATCACGAATTTCCCCTTGAATTCAGAAGAAAGAACACGAATTGTTTCAATTCCATCCCTCTTTGGCATCAGTAAATCAATAAGTACTACGTCTACTTTTTTGAGCGCAAGCAAGTCATTGTCTACCAATGATCCGTCTTCTGCTTCACCCATCACTTTGCCTAAATCCTCATCCTCAATCAAGTCTATCAGCATCGCTCTAATAGCTGGATCATCGTCAATTATAAAATAATTCATTTGATTTATCCTTTCTGTATCATCGCATTAATCGGGAGCTCGATAACAAATACTGTTTCTTTATGACTTTCTTTTAGCTTAATATGTCCGCCAAGCTTGTCCACGGTTAGTTTCACATATGAAAGTCCAATTCCTGTAGAAGGATTGCCGGAAGCATCATACTTAGATGTAAACCCCTCTTTAAAAATGACTTCTTTCAACTTCGGTGCAATGCCTGGTCCATTATCACAGACATGAAATTCTACAATCCAGTCTCTTCGAATCACATACAACGATACATGTCCCTCTTGCTCAATGGCTTCCACCGCATTTGCGATCAAGTTATTGATCAAAGATAATACCCTATAGACATGATATGGCGGATGTTCCCCTTCGACGTGCATAGAAAACGAAATGTGTTTATTCAATAACTCTGCATACCGTCTATTGGAAACAAGGATAATGTTACTCAGTAACTCAATGCCCATGTAGTCCTCTAGCTTTTCAGTAGAAATCAACTGTGATAGTCCAGCATAAATTCGCTGATTATCTTTTTTTACTTCATGCACGAGACTTGCAATTTGCAGTGCGGTTTGGGAAAAATGGACATGAGAAACTTCCGATTTCAACCTACGATAAAAATCATAACTTATGCGGGTGATTTCTTCCGCATTTTGCATTGTTTTCTTAAGCTGTACCGATTCCTCATACAAATTCGAAATGAACAACAGCATTTGCTCGTTTTGTCTACGCTGCTCTTCCACTGCCAATTTTGATTCTCTCAGTTTAAAAATGTTAAAAAAGCCAAGTACAAAAAAACTTCGAATAAACGAGATAAAGATAATCTGTTCGATTGAGTGAAATGCAATGATTTTATCCGCTATCGAGTATCGAATCACCATTTCAACTAAACTTGCACCAATTTCTATGACCATTCCTAGTAATCCAATCATAAATGGCTTGTTATGCTGTTCATTCATCTTTGTAAAATGAAAGATGAAAGCGAACACGACGTAATAAAAGAGTACTGGAAAATGACTGTAAAATGCCTCATCAACCGGTATGTCACTGATTAGGACCGCCAAAAAAAATCGAAATACAAACACACTTGTCCCAGTCAAAATTCCTGCAATATTTGGGTGAATGCCCCTTCCCAATAACAAAAATAAGAAAAATGCCGGTGTCCCCAGGCTGACACGGAATGCATCATTGAACGGATAGAATTTAAACTCTCCAGCGAGCGGAACGGTAATCATCAAAAATACAACTGCTAAAATTCGTTCCTTCAGTTCCACACCTCCAAACATTAAACATTTTACTCAAACCTTTGGAAAATTGAAATAGTTGTGAGAAAATTATTTATTTTTTATTTTTTATTTGTAGGTTTTTGTATGATTCGGTATGATTTTGAGCGGAATCGCTTACATTCATATTCTTAATAAACTTGAAGGGGTGTATGGGATGAAAAAACTAAAACTTGGGTTAGCTTGGCAGATTGTAATTGGTCTCATTTTAGGTATCGCAGTTGGAGCTGCCTTTTATGGAAATCCAAATATTGAAGGATTCCTTAAACCGATTGGAGATATTTTTATTCGTTTAATCAAAATGATTGTTATTCCCATTGTTGTCTCAAGCTTAATTGTCGGTGTTGCTGGCGTTGGGAATATGAAAAAGCTTGGTAAACTCGGTGGTAAAACGATTTTATATTTTGAAATCATCACAACTATTGCCATTCTTGTTGGATTGCTAGCGGCAAATATCTTTCATCCCGGTAGCGGCGTTGATATGTCATCATTACAGAAAACAGATATCGGAAGCTATATACAAACAACCGAAATGACGAAAAGCCACGGTTTTGCTGAAACTTTCGTCAATATCGTTCCACCAAATATCATTTCAGCAATGACAGAAGGCAACATGTTAGCCATTATTTTCTTCTCTGTTTTATTCGGACTAGGTTTGGCAGCGATCGGTGAAAAAGGAAAACCGGTCATAAAGTTTTTCGAGGGAACAGCTGAAGCAATGTTCTATGTGACAAATCTAATTATGAAGTTTGCTCCATTTGGTGTATTTGCATTAATTGGTATAACGGTATCAAAATTCGGTGTCCAATCACTGATTCCATTAAGTAAGTTAACAATTCTTGTTTATTCAACGATGATTTTCTTTGTGTTAGTTGTTTTAGGACTTGTTGCAAGATGGGCAGGCATTAACATTATTCATTTTATTAAGTTATTAAAAGATGAACTGATCCTTGCTTATTCAACGGCTAGTTCTGAGACTGTTTTACCTCGTATTATGAATAAAATGGAGAAATTTGGTTGCCCTAAAGGAATCACATCGTTCGTTATCCCAACAGGATATTCTTTCAACTTAGATGGTTCTACATTATATCAAGCATTAGCGGCCATTTTTATTGCGCAAATGTATGGAATTGATTTATCGATTAGCGACCAAATCTCATTAGTACTTGTATTGATAGTAACATCTAAAGGAATTGCAGGGGTTCCGGGAGTGTCGTTTGTTGTATTGTTGGCTACGCTCGGTACAGTTGGAATTCCGGTAGAAGGATTAGCGTTTATCGCAGGTATTGACCGTCTTTTAGATATGGCGAGAACAGCAGTAAATGTCGTAGGTAACTCGCTTGCGGTAGTTGTTATTTCTAAATCAGAAGGTCAATTCGATAAACAAAAAGCGCAAGCTTATATTAAATCACTTGATTCCGGTAAACAAACAAATGCAGCATAATCTTTCTTAACATGATAATTGAGTAGACCTAGATTCACCGACTACTGAATTGCATGCATTGACATTGACTACATTTCTTAAGCCTTCTCGCTTTTTTAATATGAGATCAAGCTCTTCTTCTTGTAATCAACTAATATATGTAACAACAATTAATCGTTTAAATTAAAAGCCTGTATCTTCAAATACCAAGTAATTTTCGATACAGGCTATTTTTATCTATTAACATTGTTATGTTTAGACTGACAAAAAAGAGAAACTCACAGGATAAAGAGTTTCCCTAAAAAATAGGTGATATTGGTAAAAAAGAAAAAAGTAACTGTACTTTATTATATAAAAATTATTATGTATCGTATTAGTTATTCGCCTAACTTGTTGGAAGTCTTTTCCACAGTCATATAACTAAAGCAATACATTAGTTACACAAGAAAAGCCTTAGTTAACCCTGTATAGGCAATTTCATATTCTGATTTCTCGTTCCAAAACCTAATGCAATCGCGGCGCCAATACAGCAAAAAAAGCAACCAGCAATCAAATACACTGATGGATCAGACTCACCGATTAAAACAGAGGCCACTCCACCAATTGCGGGGAAAAGGGCGACCATATAGCCACTTTGAGCTCCTCCAATTTTTTCTACTAGCTTCAAATAGAATAACCATGCAGCAAAAGAAGCAACCAACGTTAAATATAACAACGCAGATAAGTACGTAAAAGATGTTGGAAAAATAAATTCTTTCCCTTGAAACAATATTATTGCTCCCATCAATATACTGCCCACTGTAAATCCAATTGCATTTGCATAAATGGGATCAACCTTGCGATTTGCATTTCTTGCCGAGCATGCGTCACCAACTGCTGTTAGGAGAGTACCTAGGAAAGCGAAAATAATTCCTTTTATGTCATGGAACCCTTGAAAATTTTCCATTGTCGGATAAATTAGAATACACACTCCCACTACACCAAGAATACCTCCAATTAGAACTCTCGAATGTAATTTTTCTTTTAAAAAAATCCGGAGAGCAATCGGCGTTAAAATCACTTTTAAAGAAAATACCAATGTTACGATTGCTGCAGAACTCAAAATTGTAGCGTAATAAAGACACAGATAGCTTAATGCAAAGTTACATATACCAAATGCCATTACAAACGGGAGATCTTTAGTTGTTGGTCTCCCCTTTGGTCGAATGAACAAAACAAGAACTAAAAATAAAAAGGCTGTCATAACTAGTCGAAAAGTTAAGGATAATTCTAAGCTTACTGGAGTTCCTTGAATTTTTACAGCAATAAAATTAAGTCCCCATACAATCAAGCAAAAAATATACATAAATTTTATCATTAATATTACCTCTTCCTAATGTTCCTCCAGTAATTGTAACAAATCAAACTAAAGTAGTTCAAAAGATTCTTAATTCATTTCTTTCAATAATTTGCTTTTTAGTTCAATTAAAAAGCGACCTTCTATTGAAGTATCGCATTGCTTTAGTTGAACAAGAACTCACATTTCCGTTAATTTATTTGCCTTCGTGCCAAGCTTTTAAGACATAATACAAAAAAATCTACTATTATAGAGTTGTCATTCACAGACTTAGAAAATCTAATTTTAAAATTCTAGGTTGGTAGTCTTAATTTAAGTCTGTCTAAAAAATGAAAAATCCCTAAATTAAAACCTTTTTGGTTTGGTGGTTTGACAGTTTCGTTCATATCAGTTGCATAAGAACGTTTAAGCATTGACTAATAACTGTCCCCATCCTTTCAGGAAATTAAAAAGACCGTGCAAGACGGAATCCAAGGTCGTCTATGCAAAATGACGGATGGCTACGACGACGACATGAAGCGCCACAACCTCTTGCTACCTCTGCCCAGCTACCACCTCGAAAAATTCGATATGACCCATAGACCTGTTCATCATATAAATCCCAACACCACTCCCAAACATTTCCTAACATATCATACAGACCCCATGCATTCGCTTCCTTTCTTCCTACTTCATGTATTTTATCTCCAGAATTTTCATTATACCAGGCAATTTTATCAAGTTCACCGTATCTATAACCCGTCGTCCCTGCTTTACACCCATATTGCCACTCTGCTTCTGTAGGAAGTCTATAGCCATCTGATTCCCAATCACAAAATATGTTTTCACCATCATTACTTATTGAATAACACTCTTTCAGTCCTGCTTTCTGTGAAAGTAGATTACAAAAAGAAATTGCATCATTCCAAGAAACATTCACAACTGGTTTTAGATCTCTGACAAAAGTATTAAGTGATGTATTTGTAATAGTATTATATATACCCATAGTTACAGGATACTGGGCAAGAAGAAATGGTCTTATTTCAGTTTTCCATTTACTTTTTATTCTATCGTCTCTTAATTCTATATTTCCCCCTGGAATTTTTACCATTTGATAGTCAATGTAACTCTTAATTTCATTTGACACTCTGTCTTCCTCCTAATGATCATGATTTAATAAAAATCACCTCGTTAAGAACTATAATATCAATTCAAAAATTACGTTGGTTTTTTGTAGATAAAAATCCGTTAGTAAAATAAAAAAGTCTGCAAATCAGCATATTCGTTATACAACAAACGCATACGTTAGGTGTATAAATTAAGATATATCTAGAAGTAAAAATCCTAGACTTAAAAAACTCAATTTAATACTGTATAACCAAGTAAATGAACACCAAAAACCGGGGAATAACTGTCATCACAGATAAGATTTATAAAACTGGGGAAACGATTAATTTCTAAATCCGATCAATATGAACTAGTTTATAAATCAACATTTTCAAAGAAGGTTAAAGAAATAAAATTTAGTGTAGATCCGAATTAACCGTTCTATTCTAATTAAACAGTCATGTCAAAAGGTAGTTATGTAAAAATACTGTATCTGATTTATAAAAAATTCGCATTCTATTACTTCTATGTAAATTTCTTTATACTAGAAGACACACAGATTAATATTATATATAAAATATTAAGTATTCAGCATAAGCCACTTTTTATTTATTTGTTTTGATATTATAAAAAATAAAATAAGGAGGGTTTTTGATGGAGAATTCACAAAAAGTTTTAAAAAACGATGCATTATGGGCGGTATTCTTAACTCCGCATTTTTTATTTGCTATTTTTATTATTGCTTACTTTATGATCTGGTGTTTCAATCCGCAGGATAACATAGTAATTGCAGTTGCAATTAGTTCCTTTTTTTATTTTTTTGTAGATTTCTTTATTTCCTTACAAGAATCAAATGATAAACAGAATCCAGATCTTGTAAAATTTAAATGGCTTGCATTTGGTGCTACTTTTCTATGCTTAGGCATAATGCCATTAATTGTACCAATATCGAAAGTTGAATATGGATTAGCTGAATTTATTTCTTTTATAACATTTACTGGTGCAGCTGTTTTACATGCGCTAAAACAAGCAATTCCTACTTTTAGAGAATTAAAAAAGTTTCAATAAAATGATGGTTATACTCCATATAGAGCTGTGTCTACAAACTTAAAAGATGGTTATTCACCATCTTTTTTCTTTTTTAGTAGGCTCTGTTAAATTAAAATTTGATTTGCATGCGTTAGCCATCCATGAATCCTCAGATTCACAACAGTGAATGGAAGTTTAAATCGTACTCCCATGGTAGTTGAACAAGAACTTCAACTCGATTGAGCTTTTTTTATTAAAACGATATATTCAAATATCACAATTCATTTAGTAAATTAACTATAGTCATAATTGTTCTATAAGGTGGCTTACTCACTCTTGCTTTAGTCTAAGAAGCAAGTTCAAAAATGGGCTTTTGTGTTTGGTTTTGGAGCCTTGTCTAGCAACCATGGGTTTTGCATTAAGTAATTATTCACCACATACTGCATATCTTGCTTATCTACGACACGATCAAAATTGATGTCGGCATCACAATTGTTTGTTTTCCAATTGGCCTGAATGAAAAGCGCATCTTGAATATCAATTACAATATATTTGTTCACATCTCCTGCAGGTGCATAGTCATAGTAGAGTGCTTTCGAGTATGGTTTAATTACACCATCTTCTTTCAATCCAATCGTAAAGGTTTTCTTTACAGTGAAATGCCCCGGCATATCTACTTCCAGTGTAAATGGTTTATCTGTTAGTGGCAGATTAGATGATAACGAAAAAGGAAACATCCACCTATTGCTTCCAAGTGTGTTTGGTTATTCTTTCCCTGTTTCATCTGTCACTTTGACTTTTGCGCCCGCCTCTACCAGGCAACGTATAGACAAATTTATTATTGGCTTGAGACACATTCATACTGCCAGCTTTCATTTTTTCTATATCTGGATCGTAAACAGAACCTGTAAGTGTTATCGTTGGTTGATCTGGGTTATATTCATATACACCAGAGTCTACGTTAAGATTGAGATTTGGCTGTGTAACGCTATTATAAACCGGTGCATCTGAGTTAAAGGTTCTTTTATATTGATAAGATCCAAAGCTATTTAAACCTATTACTTTGTATTAAAAGAAATTTTGATATTTCATTGTAAAATAATAAACAAGAGTTAAAAGAGCTAAAATCGAAAAGTTATAAAAGCTAAATCTTATAAGGTACATTTTACTTTTTAGTGGCTCTCTCTTAATAAAAAGTTTAAATGAAATTACACTTGCGAGAGAAGCAACAATCGTACCAAGTCCACCTAAATTTACACCTACTAATAAAGGCTGCCAATTCACGGAGAATTTTGATAAAAAGATCGCAGCTGGTACATTACTTATCAGTTGGCTTAAAAATATGGAACTGAAGAAGATTGATGTGGGACTTTTGAGATTTTCGCTGGCAAATGTGTGTACTACCTTTAATTCGGATATGTTTCCTATAAATATAAAAAAACAGATAAAAGTAATAAGCAATAAATAATCAATTTTCTTCAATAATTTGATATCAAGTATACACGCGGTTCCAAATGCGATGATAAACGCAAGTTTGTAGTTTAAAACCCCTAGTATGGATGCAGATATGATGCCAAATAGTATTCCCCATACTGTTGCCTTTTTTTTATTTTTTATAAGAATATATGGAAGTTCCATTTCCAATGTTTTACTTTTCAATCTTTGATTAAAAAAGAATAACAGAACAATTCCCAGAACCACTAATAGAAAAATTGTTGTGAAAAATTGTATAGGCCTTATTCCGTAGTAAGTAAATATGAAAAGATTTTGTGGATTTCCCATTGGAGTTAGGCTGCTTCCAATGTTAGCCGCAATTGTCTCTAGTATAATAGTATCTAACATAGAAGCTTGTATTATCTTACTAATTATAAGTGTTAATGGTACAAATGTTATTAATGCCACATCATTTGTTACAAGCATGGAACTAAAAAGGCATAATAAAATTAGGATTGCTGAAACACTTTTACTATTATGACATTTACTCAGTATAGCAATGGCGAACTTATCCAATAGTTTAAGATCTTCCAGAGCCTTAACTACGAGCATAAGATTAAATAAACTGATTAATACTTTAAAATTTATATAATCCAGTTTAGGTGGATGGAATAAACAGCTAACGATTGCTAACAAGAGTGATATGGTAAATACAATGTCTTTTTTTAAAATTCCAAATTTCAATTTCGATTTTTTTTCGTTTTCCACATAAATATATTCTTTCATCAATCCCCCTCCAGTATTTTCTATTCTACTACACACCCCTGTTTCTTGCATTTGAAACCTCGATACACTTAAAAAATGCCATAATTCCCATTAATTTCTTTCGGAACAAAACTGCCATTTAGCCACTCATGCAGCGCAAGCGCTGCACCACAGCGAATGAAAATTGTTCACCGTGTCTACAATGTTTAATGGCTGGCGAGGAAGGTCTTTGCACTATGGTGCCTTAGAGCCCATCATTTAGTCTGACTCCGACGACCACGGTGTACCACCGACTGTCGCGCCCTATATGGGTAGCACTCATGGGAGATTAATCCTTTTTTGGTTGTCGCGCTAGCCTCATTTTTATTAACTACGAAAGGAAGATTTTGATTTCCGATTTTCCAACTGAATAAAATCACCTAACAGGCTCAGCCTTTTTTTAAAAGAGATTTTTCTGAGTTTATTTTGTATGTCCTTTTTTGATTTTATGGCGAATTTAATTTTCATGGGAGTTACATAAGAAATTTTACGAATTTTAATAAAATAAAGTCTTTCTGCCCCAATTCTGCCCCATATAACTGTTTCCCTATAAATCAAGTACTGTTATAAAACAAAAAACCTCTTGATATACAAGAGGTTTAGGTATGATCCCAACTGGACTTGAAGCGACCCCTACCCTGTCAATTACAAAGTACGAGTATAATTCATTATTTATGAATATTTTAGGTCAATAGAGTCCAGTAAATCAAGCGGTCGATGAAATTTATTCATCATAAATCTATTAATTCTATAGTTTCCAATATGTCTGTGCAATTTATGTGCAATCGAAAAGTTTTGTTCACGAGGTAGGGTGATAGGTGTAATAGGAAACTGATTGTTTAATTTATATATACGATAAACAAATTATAATTCATTCAGGATTCACTATTTTATTCCAAGATATATTGACTTAAAGAATTATTTACCACTTGAAGAAAAAACGTTTCTTATCCAGCAATCGTAAACATGCTTGCCATAGAACAATGTTTACCTCAACTACGTAAAAAACGACACATAGCAAATGCTACATGTCGTTTGATTTATTACGCTTCTACAGTATGTTGATCCATTCCACTTCCGTATTGCTTTTTGAAAGCTACCGCAAAGTATGCTAAAGATAATACACTAAATAAGACAATAAAGCCTAATAAGATTATTACATTATGCCACATTAAGCTATAGTCTCCAGTGGAAATAACTACCTTAAATGCTTGAACAGTATATGTCATTGGTAAAATCGCATTAAAGTGTTGTAAGAATTTCGGTACTAGTTCTAATGGGAATGTACCAGCACTTGTTGTTAGCTGTAAAATTAACGCAATAATAGCAAGAAATCTTCCTGGTTCTCCAAAAACAGTTACTAAAAATTGAATTAACGCTAAAAACGCAAAACTCGAAACAAGACTAATTAATAAATAGTAAGGTAAAGATTTAACTTCTAGACCTAATATACATATTAATGCAACACTTGCTATAACTGATTGGATGATTCCTACCACCATTAAAACACCTGTTTTTCCAGTAAACCAAGCAAAAGCATTTTTAGGACGTGATGCAGCAGCTCTCATTGGGTAAACAACCGACATCAATAGACCACCTACATATAATCCCATTGAAAGGAAGTATGGTGTGAAACCTGTTCCATAGTTAGGAACATTATTTATACTTTCTTTTTTCAATTTAACTGGATTTGAATACATATCTAATTGTTTATTATTTACACCAACATCTTTTGTTTGCTCTTTCGCATCACCTAATTTTGTTGATAACTCATGTGATCCATCCTTAATTTTTCCTAATCCGCTGTTCAGTTGATTAGATCCATCCGCCAATTGATTCACACCATTTTCTAACGCTGGTGTATTATCGCTTATTTGACCTATTCCACCTGCAATTTGACTCATACCATCTACTAATTTTGGTGAATTACTACTTAATTTATTTGCTCCATCATTTAGTTGATTAATACCGGACAGTAATACCGGTGAGCTTTCCGACAGTTTATTTGTTCCATTTGCTAAAGCTTGAGTTCCTGTAGCAAGCTGTTTTCCACCGTTATTTGCTTCTCCGAGTTTTTCTCCAAATTGAGTTAAGCCATTTGTCAATTTTGTTTGACCAGCAGCTAATTTACCTACACCTGCTTCAAGTTCATTACTTTTTTCATTTAAAGTAGTTGCTCCTGCTGCTACTTGCTTACCACCTTGGCCTAGTTGCCCTGCTGCAGATGATAAATCACCTACTCCACTTGCAACCTGCTTACTACCTGAAACTAACGCTTCTATTTTTGCATTATAAGCATCTTGTTGTTCCTTAGGTAATGAAGATAATAATGGTGCTACTTCTTTCTGTAATTGAGATAGCCCGTCAGCTACTTGGCTAGCTCCTATTTTCGCTTCATTCGCCTTATTTTGCCATGTAGTTAAATTAGTTGATAATGAATTTGCCCCATCTGCTAATTGTTGAGTACCGGCTTTTAATTGAGGAAGATTTCCGTTTAATAAATTTAACCCGCCTAACACTTGTTTTGAGCCGTCAAGTAGTTGACCGTTTGCTGAATATAATTGATCTAAACCATTTGACAGAGAATTCATACCAGTATTTAACTTAGACGCTCCAGCATTTAAGTCACTTACACCTTTTGAAAGAGGTCCTACACCATTATGAAGTTGGTTAATCCCTTTTGATAATTGTCCTACACCATTTGTGTATGCTACTAAACCATTTTTCTCTTTTTGAGAACCATCATTTAATTTACTAACACCTTCTTTTAATTCAACTGATTTACCTGCTAATAATTTAAGTCCATTTGCAAGTTTCTCTGAACCATCCTTAGCAGTCCCAACACCTTTATCTAATTTTGATGACCCATCACTAGCTTGAGCAATGCCACCAGTTAATTCGCCAATACTATCGTAAATCGTTTCTACATAATTTCGAGTTATTGTATTAGAAATTTTTTCTTTTACTTTTTCGGATGCAGAATTTCCAATTTGTGCTGATAGAAAATTGAATCCTTCATTTGGAATATATTCCATTGTTAAATGTTTTGGATTTTTTTCAGAAACAGAAGCAGCGTTTTTTGAAAAGTTTTCAGGAATACGAACTGCCATATAATATTCTTGATTTTTCAAACCTTTCATAGCCTTTTCATTACTAACAAACTTCCACTTGAAATTGTGATCTTTTTTAAGATTCTTAACAAAATCTTTTCCTATGTTTAAAGACTTTCCGTCAACTGTTGTTCCCTCATCTATATTTACAACTGCTACTGGTAATTTCTTTAAACTTCCGTACGGATTCCAAAATGCCCATAAAAACATTCCACTATATAATAATGGCACTAACAATACTGCAATCACTGGAATTAAAAGCTTTTTGTTTCGTACAATATGACTTAATTCTTTTCCAAATTGTGAAAACACGTCTCTCTCTCCTTCTTAAATTGAACAATTGACCATATTGTTCAAATGGTCAATTTTATTTATTTAAAAATGGATTATCATTTTGACAATCCATTTAAAATATAGAAATTAAATAGTTCTGTAATACGTTGCTTATCTAGAGGCTCGTGATCTCTGCTCCATTCAATCGTTAGTGTTGTATACAACTTATATAAGACTACAGCAGTGATTTCTGCATCACATTGAACGATTTCATTTCGATTATTCGCTTCTTCAATCTTACGCTTAAGATAGTGAATAATCACATTGTTAATTCTCTTAATTGCGTCATGGACCTCAATTGTTCCAATTTCGCGTTGTTCTTGAAGGAGTTTAATCGTTAAATCATGTTCTTTTTGAAATTCCGTAATTGTTTCGATTCCTTTATGAACTTGAGTAATAAAAGAATCAGAATCACAAATGGCTTTTTCCGCTACACTTTTCATATCTAAAATTAGATTATCGATAATTTCATCAAATAATTCCTCTTTATTTTTGAAAAAAGTGTAAATCGTTCCTTTTCCAACATTTGCTTGCTTTGCAATTTGACTCATTGTTGTAGCTTTATAACCAAATGTTCCAAAAGATTTTGTCGCTGCCTCTAAGATACCTTTCTTTTTACTTGTACTCAACGTATTACGCTCCTTTTGACTAATTGACTGAAAATGTATTTCGGTCAAATTGATGTTCTTAATTTAACATACCTTTTTCATCTTTTCAACTTTGATTTAAAAAAATTTACTTTTTTTTGTAATCTTTGTTGTTATTTAAGAGAACAGCAAATTAATTGAATCATTGTATCAAATCTGTTTATTTTTGTTCAAACATTTTTTTTTGTAAAAAATCAATAAAAACAGATTTAGGTTTACCTTTTAAATAAATAAATTCAATACTAATATTTATTTTCACAGGTGGTGTCATTTCTACTCGAAATAACTCCCCATTTTCTAGTTCTTGTTTGACACAATGTTCAGGTAAGAAGCTAATGCCCATTCCCTGTATTACTAATTTTTTTGCTGTTTCCATATTATCAACTTCAATGGAAATATTAGGGTTTAAATCATTACTGGAAAATAGCCGATGAATCATAAGCCAATCCATTGAACCATAATCAAAAAAGATAAGAGGATGTTTACTTACATGTTCAATTGTTACTTTTTCTTTTAAAAAAGCATGATTTCTAGGAACAAAAAGACTAATAGGATCATTATAAAGACGAATTGATTCTACTTGAGGATGTGTTTCAGTTCGTACAATACCAAAGTCAACTTCTTTATTAATGACCTTGTGTAGAATATCTTTAGAATGTCCCGTCATAATCTTTATTTTGACATCCTTAAATTCAGATTTAAAAGCAGGTAAAATTTTAGGGAGAACGTTATTTGAAATTGACAAAGCACTCCCAATCACTAGTTCATAAGGAATGGTAACTTGATGTAATCCATACTTTGCTTCTTGAAATGATTGGAGAATTTTTTGTGCGTGTGGAAAAAAATATTCTCCTTTTTCAGTTAAAGAAATCTTATTCCCATTTCGATGAAAAAGTTTTATATCAATTTCACGTTCAAGGGATTGAATACGTGCTGTTACAGACGGTTGAGATAAATAAAGAGCTTCTGCTGCTTTATTGAAACTCCCCAGTTGACAAACATAGATGAAGGCTTCAATATTTTCAATATTCATATCAATTGCTCCTTATTTTAGTTCACCAGTATTTTTATTACCTATAATTCAACATTTACATTGTACATATAAAAGATAAGAGAGTATTAGTATTCACATATTCTCTTTTCTTCCATTACACCAATTGTATTTCTTTATTTATTCCAGTAGCTGTTTTAACCACCATTTTGGCTAAAATTTCCGTTGGATCAATAACACAAATATCATTGGATGATTTAAGTACGAGGGGAACCTCTGTACAACCTGCTATAATAGCCTCTGCCCCTCCCTTTGTCAATTGATTAGCGACTGTTGAAAGGCATGAAAATCCTGTTTCTAAATCACCGCCTTTAATTGCATATATTCCTTTCATCACATCTTTTTGCATTTCCACATCTGGTTCAATAACCTCAATATCATAGTTTTGGCAGCTGTGTTGATACAATTCTGTATTAATAGTTCCATCCGTTGCTAATAAGCCCACTTTTTTAAATTTGTTTTCATGTAAAAACTTGGCCGTTTCGGCAGGCATATGCAAAATAGGAACATTAACAGATTGTTCAACTGGTCCAAAGAAAAAATGCGCTGTATTACACGCAATAACTAGAAAATCCGCTCCAGCGTTATGTAGTCGTTTTGCTGATTGTATAATATATGGGGCTGGATCTATTCCCTTACCCAATATAGCCGTTGTTCGATCAGGTATTTGAGAATAGTTGTCAGCGATAATATGGATATGGTCTTGATCCTTTTTTGCTGGCGTATAAAAAATAATTTTATTCATTAAATCAACTGTCGCCATTGGACCCATTCCACCAATAATTCCAACTACTTTCTGCATTTCTTTCACCACTTTTAAATGTTTTCTTTATTATAGTTTTTCTTTTATGTGACGAATTATAGAAATAATCTATACAGTTATAGAATCTATGTATCTTGAAATGGTTAGCGTATTCATTAAAGCAGTTAATAGTTAATTTAATGGAGCGTAAGAAAAGTGAGTACATAAAAAATTAGTAATATTGAATCAAATAACAAAAAATCCTGCAACCAAAGGAATAGGCTTGAGCATATTTAATTTATCTAATTAATAACTTTGAAAACTCGTTGTACTAAACCAACATCTCTAGCAAAAACTCGTAAAATATTTAGAGATAAGCTTTGAATATCTTGAGCAAATAGTTGTAATTTATCAGTTACAGAAATAGCCATACAAAAACGCCCTCCTTTCTTATGATTCTACAGAAAGAATGGCGTATTTTTCCATTTTAGGGGGGATTTTTTTCAACTAGAAAAGATACCCGAAATCTTAAGGCATCTTTCACTAGATAACCACCTTTACACTCTTTTCTCCATAGCTCTACTGAATATCAAGTTCACTGCAATCACGAGGACTGCACCGATAAGGGTTGCAAATATACGGTCGAACAGAATGATAAACTGGAACGGCTTGCCGGCTTCCATGATCAAAATAATGAGCGGAATCATGGTAGCAGAGTATACAAGATAATTTCGAACCTTTAGAAGAGGTCGAACACCTGCAAATAGCCCGATACTTATAACTAACCCCCAAATCGGTAGCCTAGTTGCGAGAAGCAAGCTCGCAACGATCACTCCGATTACTGTACCAAGCACTCGTTGTGTTGTTTTGATTGGCAAGAGTTCTATTTTCCGCTGAGTAAGGATCGCTACGGTAATTGCAATCCAATAGAAGTGGTGCTCGGGCCAAAGTATTCGTAATCCCTCAGCTATACCTAGACATAATGCGAGCCTGATTGGGAATTGCCAACCGGATAGGTGTGCAATAGAATTCCGCCATAGAATGATTTTTCCCGATGTTGGCTCTTTCACAGCTACATCAAGCGATGATTTAAAACAACGGTGTACCCATATACCTAGCACCAAGCTGACACTGACAGTCCAAATCGCCCCAGCTAGGATTGAAAAAATTAGTTCCATACGGTACTCCGTCTGGTCGACCATGTTGAGGATGATGATAAGGAATACGACAAAGCGTGTTGTTGTCACCGCGAAGGCACGACTATATCCGCCAATTAACGCAGCAAGGCTTACCTGCAGAATCAAGACTCCAAATGTCAGATAGCCATGTCCGGAAGAGAGAACAGCAGCAATCGCAGCGAGCACTACTGATATCAGCGCTGATGCCAATTTTTTCCCGTGATTTATAAAACTCGAACCGACTTTCACGCTACTGACTGCCAAACTGCCGATCGTTGCAGCAAAACCAAGGGCGGGATAGCCTAAAACTGTGGCGAATACAACAGGTCCGGCCATACCTAAGCCGGCGGAAATGAGTTCTACTATTTCTACCTTGTCCTCCTTAGACCAAGAAAACACTAGCGCCCTATATGTCTTTACATTCATCTATTGCACCTCTTTCGACCCAAAGAGTAGGGTACAGTTTAATATGGCTCTTTCTTTCATCCATGAACAAGTGGTGATACCTATGTCCATCAGGCTAATATTTTAAAGTTTCCCCAAAATGAAAATTTTATCTTTCCAGAGTTATTTATAATAATTCAGCTCATTTTTTCGATATGGGGAATTGCAATTTCTTAAGTTGATGTCAATGCGTCAGTGTCCATATTCAAATAACGTATGCGTTAGCCAACATGAATCCTCAGATTCACCACAGTGAATGGAAGTTTATATCGTACTTCCATAGTAGTTGAAAAAGGTTTTATCATTTTTACATACATATAGATATTTTTATGAAACTATTTTATTACTTAAAAGTTGCCCCACTCACTTTACGAACAAATATCTCTTGTTTTAATACAATTGTCTTACCCCATAAGCCATCCATCGGTAATTTCACTTTCCCTTTATAAACACCTTTTGAGACTTCCTTAAATTTTCCATCTGCAGTGCAGTTTGGAATTATCTTTTCAAACACTACTAGTTATCAGAAATAAAATAAAAAGCCCAAACCCTTGATACACAATGGTTTGAGCTTTCTCATTCATATGATCCCAACTGGAAGCCAACCAGCGACCCCTACCCTGTCAATTACAGAGTACGATTATAATTCAGTATTTATGAATATTTTAGGTCAGTTAAGTCCAGTAAATCAAGCAGTCGATGAAATTTTATTCATTGTTAATCCTTTAATTCTATTATTTCTAATAAATCTGTGCAATTTATGTGCAATCGAAGTGCAATGTTTTTTTTGAGGTAGGGTGCATTTTTAATATCGATTAGTAGATATACGATATGACTCGTACATATATAAGGTTAATATTCAGCATGTGCTTTAAAACCAGTAAGACCATCATCTAACATAACGGTACTACCATTTACAACATTTGCTTCTTCCATAGCTAATAAGCAAACCATTCCTGCTATATCATCTGGTTCAATAAATTCTTTTCTCATTTGGAAATTTTTATATAAATCTTCTACACCTTTTTCTTTTAATACATGAGTGATCGGTGTTCTAACAAAACCTGGAGCTACACAAACAACACGGATGCCATGTGGAGCAAGATCAAGAGCTGATGTTTTTGTCATCATTACAACTGCCCCTTTAGAAGCATTGTAAGCTAGTGCCCCCTTATTTGCTAAATAACCATAAACTGAGCCATTATTAATGATGACACCTTTTACACCAAGCTCAATCATTTTTTTACTAGCACATGCAATCCCATAAGCCACTCCATGTTGATTTACAGAAATAACTTTTTGGTAAATTTCTTCATCAAAATCATTAATTAGATTCGTTGCACCAATACCAGCATTATTAAACATTACATTGATTGTTCCATAGGTTTTAACTGTAAAATCTACTAAAGACTCTACTTCTGCAAAATTAGTAGTATCTACCTTGAAAGCAACAGCTTCTCCACCCAATGCTTTAATTTGTTCAACTGTTTCAATTGCTCCAGCTTCGTTAAAGTCTGCTACGACAACCTTTGCACCTTCTTTTGCATATTTCAATGCAGTAGCTTTTCCGATTCCAGAGGCTCCACCTGTAATAACTGCAACTTTATCTTTTAATAACATATAAATCCCCTCCATTAAACATAGTTTTTATTTGTAGAATAAAATACTTTAAGCTGTCATTCCACCGTCAGCGACCATTTCTGTTCCAGTAATAAAGCTAGACTCATCAGATGCAAGGAATAATACTAAGTTTGCGATTTCCTCAGGAGTACCTAATCGTTTTAAAGGAATTGTTTTTGCTAATTGTTCATTAGATGCGTTAACACTAGATGCTAGATCTGATCCCATAGCTGTTTCAATTACACCTGGGTGAATCGAGTTTACACGAATTTGATCAGCAGCAACTTCTTTAGCTAAATCTTTTGTCATAATGCGTACAGCCCCTTTACTTGCACCATATAAAGTTGCATTAGCAGTACCTTTTAATCCGGCAATTGAAGAAGTATTAATGATTGATCCGCCTTTTTGTTTACGCATAAATGGTACAGTGTGCTTCATACCTAAGAAAACACCTGTTACGTTTATACCAAGTAAGCGATTCCATTCTTCTGTTTCATATTCAGTAACAGGTTTTGAACTAAAAATACCTGCATTGTTGAATAAGATATCAATTGAACCGAAATTTTTCTTTGTTTCATTTACAACATTAATCCAATCCGCTTCTAGCTGTACATTATGTTTAATGAAAATAACATAATCTGAAATCTTCTTCATTTCGTCTAATGTTCTATTACCTGCTTCTTCGTTGATATCTGTAAATACAACTTTAGCGCCTTGTTCTAAAAACTTTTGAACAGTCGCTTTTCCAATCCCGTTAGCTCCACCTGTTACGATTGCAGTTTTATTCAATAATCTCAATCAAAACATCCCCTTTATATGATTTCATTTTTATTTTAGCAATATTTTTTGTTAAGATATATTTAAACATTTTTATATATCCATTAGCTGAACTAATGGAAAGGAGCAAAAAATGAATATAGATCAAATACAATATGTAGTAGAAGTAGCTAAAACGAAATCAATCACAACAGCTTCAAATAATCTACATGTCACTCAATCTGCGATTAGCCAATCGATTTCTAATTTAGAAACCGAATTAGGTATTAAATTATTTACAAGATCTAGAAACGGTGCCGTACCAACACCAGAAGGGAAAAATATAATTTTAAAAATGTTAGACGTCATTTCGTCACTAGAGGAAATTAAAGAAGAAGCCAACAATCAAAATGGAATCACTGTTGGTGAACTTAGAATCGCAGCAATCCCTATAGGAATGGAAATTTTAATCAATACAATCTCAAATTTTAAAAAGGATTATCCAAATGTTCAAATTCAAATTTCCGAAAAAGGATCGGGAGATATATTAAATGATCTTCATCAGAATAAGGTGGATATTGGATTGATTGGATTAAATGAAAATATGGATAAAAAAAATGCAGGTCTAATCTTCACAAAAATTTGGGAAGGTCATATTGTCGTTTTTGTTGGCAAGAATTCTCCATTATCTTCATTTAAAAAGGTTCCTGCCAAGGAGTTGTTAAAGTATCCATTCGTACTATATAACGAGGAATATGTAAACGAATTTGTAGATCATTTCAATCAATCAATTGGTAAAATTGATATATGGTTTAAAACAAATAATACTAGTGCATTATCAAGAGCATTAAAAGATAATTTAGCAATTTCAGCAGGCTATGACCTTTCATTCATAGGACTTCCCAATAATGAAAAGCATGAACTATCCCTTCTTGAAATTGAAGATTTTGTTCAAGATTCAAAATCTGTCGGTTGGATTCAAAAAGAAACGAAAAGTAATTCTCTTATTTCAAAAGAATTTATCAATCGGTATATTACTGAATTTCAGAAAAGAAATTTTTAGCTTCAATAAACGTTAATCTCACTTCTTTTTTGCTGTTAAAAACCATAAAAAAAGACCCAAACCTACATTGGTTTGGGTCTTCTCATTCTTGAAAACTAAAATTAAAGAAGACTGATTGTCTAACATAACGGTTTAGTAGGGTTCCATTTATAAGACAAACTCTCTTCAACTAAATTATATAACCTTAAACAATTTATCTAATCAAGAATGAGCTTGATTGTTAAAGCGATAGATGGTATTTACTTGAGTGAATAACAAACGAACACGATCTTCCATACGATGATTGATCTTTTGATGACTTAATCTAAATTTGTTTAAATAATTATCTGTAACAACAGACCATTCATTACTTCTTTCAATTACATAATCAATGTACGATTCACTATTTTCTTTTAAATTCTTTTCAACTTTATCAATCAATTCAAATGATGAATTTAATGGAGTTAACATTATTTTTTCTAATTTACGATTTGTTCCATCAACTGGTTGTTCGATCGTTTCTGTATCAGATGATTCATTTGTTTTTTCAATCTTGTTTTTGAATCGTTTCAAGACAGAACGATTATTCATATTACTGACATCAATTAAAAAAGCTTTTAATGTTTCACGATATTCTTCATTAAACTTTGTTGTTTTGTCTAATGTATCTACAATCCCTCTTAGTCTTTGCTCTCGACGTCTTCTTGAAATTGATAAAGAGTTTTCATATTGATCCCACAATGTTTCAAAAAATGGATCTAAAAAATATTGTTCCTCTGTTTTTTTGTTTTCCTTTGGTTTATTTACTTTTTGACTCATTTTTTCTCCTCCTTTATTCTTTTCACTTCACTCGACGTGACCATTCATTTCGACAAGAAACTCTGCCTACTATATAATTTTTTTATCAGTACGCCCTCAATGCTAACTTTAGGAAATCTTACTATTACTTCTTTCATCATTTCACTATAATTTTTTCTAAGTTCGTTTTCATTTTGGATATTGGATTTTACGATTTCATTAGCTAGATCCAAATGAATATCCTTTGATAACATTTTCATCACCACAGGATATCCTATCTGTTTAGCTGCTTGACAGGCCTCATCTTCAAATTCGATTTGAAATTCATCATCAAACTGAGTGTCACAAATCAATGTTTCATTTTTTCTTTTCAAATTTAATAATTCAAGAAATTTTTCATTATATTGTCCATCCATAATCTCCATTTTAGCTTTATTCTCCTACCTAATTTTTTGTCATTTAAAAAATATCATTAGGAAGTACAATTTACGGACTTTAAGACACTCTATATCTTCTCGAACCGTTCACTGGGGAATAAAACTATAACAACCTCACTTTCGTTAGTCCTTTAAAATGTGATTGCCGATTATTATTCGCTGTATTTGGTTTGTCCCCTCATAAATTTGGGTAATTTTTGCATCGCGCATCATTCTCTCCACTGGATAATCCTTTATATATCCATATCCTCCTAATAACTGAACGGCATCAATAGTAACCTTCATTGCTACATCTGACGCGAAACATTTTGCCATTGAGGAATAAGGTGCTATATTATTTTCATTTCGATCGATCATACTAGCAGCCTTATAAACAAGTAATCTGGCAGCTTCTATTTGCATTTTCATGTCTGCTAGCATTGATTGGACCATTTGAAAACTAGCAATCGATTTTCCAAATTGTTTTCGTTCTTTCACATAATTAACAGAGTAATCAAATGCACCTTTCGCAATCCCAACTGCTTGCGCTCCTACAACTGGTCTAGTTTCGTTAAACACATTCATAAGAATCTTAAATCCTTCACCTTCATGACCTAATATGTTATGTTTCGAAACCTTTACATCCTCTAAAAATACTTCTCTTGTCGTAGATCCTCTAATACCC
Organism: Gottfriedia sp. NPDC058432; assembly: GCF_042721555.1. Classification (NCBI taxonomy): domain Bacteria; kingdom Bacillati; phylum Bacillota; class Bacilli; order Caryophanales; family Bacillaceae; genus Gottfriedia; species Gottfriedia sp. NPDC058432. Next base: position 181,893 of record NZ_JBHXLC010000006.1, on the reverse strand, counting down.
ATTTTGTCTTCTTTTTTCCCAAACCTTAAACCAGGTGAATCTTTTTCTACAACAAATAAAGTAATTCCATTTGTTCGATCTTGTGATGTACGCGTGACAAACACATAAATTTCAGAGTCACCCGCGTTCGTAATAAAAACTTTTTGTCCATTTAAAATATACTCGTCTCCATATCTTTTAGCAGTTGTAGTAACACTTGCTACATCAGAGCCTGCGCCAGGTTCAGTAATACCAAAGGATCCGAGTACTTCACCTTTAGCAAGCGGAGTGACATATTGCTTTTTTTGTTCATTTGTCCCTGCAATTAAAAAGGGTGCAATCGTTAACGCCTGTGTAGATAAAGCAACGGATGTAGATGCGCAAGCGGCAGCTACCTCTTCAATCGTCGCAACATGACTTAGCATATCCCCTCCAGAACCGCCAAACATTTCAGGTACATTTACACCAAATAATCCATTCTGTGCTAACATTCTGATGTTATCCCAAGGTGTTTTGCCTAAACGGTCAACTTCAGCAGCCCTTGCTTCAAAGTGAGTTTTCGCTATTTTTCGAGCTACTTCTTGTATCATTTGTTGCTCTACTCCAAGAATCAACCGGATTCCTCCCTTTAATATTTATAAAATCCTTTACCGCTTTTTTTACCTAAGTGTCCTGCTTCTACCATTCGTTTTAATAATGGACATGGTCTATATTTTGAATCATTAAAACCTTCATATAAACTTTCTAATGTAAATAGTAAAACATCAATTCCTACATAGTCTGATAATCTTAAAGGACCAATTGGATGATTAGCACCTAACATCATCCCCTTATCGATCTCTTCTACTTCATTTCCTTCCATCACTAAAAAAGCTGCTTCGTTTAACATTGGAACTAATACACGATTTACAGTAAACCCAGGATAATCGTTTGCAATGATGATCTGCTTCTGTAATCTTTCTCCAATTTCGCGAATTACTTGTAGCGTTTCATCACTTGTATTGACAGAACGAACAATCTCCACTAATTTCATTTTAGGAACTGGGCTAAAAAAGTGCATTCCTACAACTTTGTCAGGACGAGTCGTAACAGATCCAATTGCAGCAATAGAAAGTGAAGAAGTATTACTTGCAAGAATGGCATGTTCTGGCATTATTGCATCTAATTCTTTAAAAATTTGTTGCTTTATTTCTAATTTTTCTGGGACTGCTTCAATAGCGACATCGCAATATTGGGCATCTTTTAATTCTGTCGTTGTATAAATATTGTCTAGCGTTCGTTTCATTTGTGACTCATTAATTTTCTCAGATTGAAACAACTTAAGGAGATTTGTTCGAATTTGATGCATTCCTCTCTCTAAATCGACTACTGTTTGATCAACTAACGTCACCTGGAATCCATTTTGTGCAGCAACTTGCGCAATGCCTGAACCCATTAAGCCACTTCCAACTACTACTACTTTATTAAACTGCTTCAATAATAATTGAGACACCCTGTCCCCCTCCTACACATAAGGATGCCAATCCAATTTGTTTCCTTTGTCTTCTTAATTCGTGAACTAAGGTAACCAAAATACGAGCACCTGAGCAACCTACAGGATGTCCTAACGCAATTGCTCCACCGTTTACATTTATTTTTTCTTCAGATAATCCTAACTCTCTTTGTACAGCTAATACTTGCACAGCAAATGCCTCATTCAATTCTGCTAGATCAATATCATTTATTGTAAGACCAGCATTAATCAGTGCTTTCTTAGTTGCTGGTACAGGCCCGATTCCCATAATTTCTGGTGCAACAGCGGCACTTGCAACTGAACGAATTTTAGCAAGCGGTTTTAAGTTGAATTCCCTTACTGCTTGTTCGGAAGCAACGATCAGAGCAGCCGCACCATCATTTATACCTGAGGAATTACCTGCCGTTACTGTTCCATTTTGTTTAAAAGCTGGTTTAAGAGTTTGTAATTTTTGCAGAGTAGTATCCCTTATATATTCGTCCTCATTAAATAAAAATGCACCTTGCTTTCCTTTAAGCTCTATAGGAACAATCTCTTCCTGAAATTTACCAAGCGATCTAGCAAGTAATGCTTTCTTCTGACTTTCTACAGCAAAAGTATCCTGCTCTTCACGAGAAATGTTATAGCGTTCTACTAAATTTTCTGCTGTAATCCCCATATGATATCCTTCGATTGCACAGTGAAGCCCATCATGAAGAAGTGCATCAACCGTAGTTAAATCTCCCATCTTTTTACCCCACCTTGAATCAAATAACAAATGAGGCACATTGCTCATACTTTCTGTTCCACCTGCTATAAGAATATTTGAGTCACCTGCTACTATTTGATGGTATGCTAATGTAACAGCTCGAAGCCCTGAAGCACATTGCTTGTCAATTGTTATAGCTGGTAAAGACACTGGTAAACCCGCATGGATTGCAGCTTGCCTGGCTGGATTACCTTTAAGTCCCGCCTTGAAAACATTTCCAAGAACTACTTCATCTATGCATTCTGCAGGAAGATTAGAACGTTTCCAAGCCTCCTTTACCACAGTACTTGCAAGTTGTACTGCTCCTACATCTTTAAGTGAACCTCCAAAATTCCCAATTGGAGTTCTAACTGCTTCTACTAAGTATACAGTTCTCATTTTCTTACCCCATTTCATCAAATAATTGTCATCCTAAGTACAATACTCATACTTGTAATTTACATATATGTGTCATATTTCAAAAAAAAGGAAATAATTAATAATAGATAGAATTTAATAATCAATATAGTTAATAAAATTACAAATAACTATAAATGGGTGGTGGATTGCATGTATGAAGCCGTAGTTGATCAAAGTAAAATGCCATATTTACGAATGGGCAAAGGAGAACCTTTAGTTCTACTTCATGGATTATCTTCTTGTAAAGAAAGCTGGTTTAAACAATTTGAGTTAGCTAGTGAATATGACCTTATTATTCCGGATTTTAGAGGTCATGGTGATAACCAAACATTAGAAGGAGTTACGATCGAAAACTTTGCGAAAGACGTTATTTGTTTGCTTAAGCAACTACAAATTGAAAACGCACACATTTGTGGTTTGTCAATGGGTGGTATCGTTGCTCAGGAAATCTATCGTCAGGCTCCTGAAATGTGTAAATCTTTAATTCTTACGTGTACTACTTATTCTGCCTTTAAGCCTTATAGCAGCCCACTTTTCAAGTACGTTAAAACTCGTTCACAATATTTGCCTACTAGTCTTAGAAAAAAGATAACAGCTAGGAGTTGTTTCTATTCTTGGAATAAGGAAAATATGGATGCAATTGATTATTTTTATAGACCAAGAGAAGGTGTCCCTTTTGCAATGGATTCCATAAAAAATATAGAATACCGTTCACTTTTACTAACGATTAATGTACCAACACTAATCATTGGAGCGCAATATGATACATTACTCCCCGTTTGGATCCAAATATGCATGCACGAAATGATTCCAAATTCCGAATTAGTTATTCTTAGAAATACAGGTCATGCTGCTAAAATTGAATCAGCAAAAGAATATAATGAATCGATAAAAACTTTTTTAAGTAAACATCCACTTACTAATAAGGCGGGTTAGAAGTAGAGGGGAAAACACCCCTCTTATTTTTATTATTCGCTTTCCTCTTATGAACGTGTTTTTAACCATTGATCTGCTATCCCAGCAAGTTTACCTGTAAGCGCCAAATTTATGTGTCCAGCTTCTACTGTTTGAAAGGTCTTGTCTTCACTAGAAACTAAATCCATGATTGGTCGACTTTGTTCTTCCAGGACAAGATTGTCGTTTTTAGAGGAGATTGCTAATAAATTGGACTTAATATTTTTTAAGTCTACCTTTTTACCTCTTACCGAAAATTCTCCTTTTATTACTTTATTTTCGATAATAATATCATTCATTATTTGTCGGAATGTTTCTCCTGCAAATGGAACCTGGTCTTTCATCCAATTGTTAATACGACTCCAGCTTTTAACAAATCGTTTATCATCAGCCCGGGCAATTAGATTAACGTACGGGCTATTGTTAATTGGAGAATTGAAAGCTTGAAACAATCCGTAAACTAGCCAAGCTGGAAGTATACCGTAAACATCGATCCAGCGATCCATATTTAATGTCCCTTGTTTTAATCCTTCTAGCCATTTGTCTGGAAGAGTATTTACACTCCAATCAATAGGGACAGTAGCCACAATTAGATTTTTTATTGGCTCCTCTGCGATTGCAGCATAAATTGAAGCAAGTACACCACCTAAACAATAACCAAGTAACGTAATTTCATTAGCTGACGAATGTCGTAATGCACGTTGGACTCCTTTTTTAATGAAGTCGTCAATATAATCTTCTAGGTTCATCTCTTTATCTTCGTATCCTTGAATTCCCCAATCTAATAAATACACCTCATATCCAAGTTTTACTAAGCCTTCTACAACACTAGCACCTGGAGCAAAATCTAAAATATAAGGTCGATTAAGTAAAGAGAAAATTAAAAAGATCGGGACTTCATACTTTTTTTCATCAGGTCTATAATAATATAAGGTTGCTTTATTTTTTTTCCATACTTTTTGTTTAGTAGTAGGATAAATTTTTGGCTTAGGTTTATTCATTATATTAAAAACCTCATTCCATCTATTTAACTCTTTTTCAAAATCAAGAGGTGGAATGTTATTTTTATTTTCGGTAGTAGTTACCAAAATTGCTCCCCCTTTTCGTAAAATTATTTAGAATTTGAATATGTTAGTTCAAGCTCTTGTTCTTGAGGTTTCTCTTTATTTCTTTCATTCATAAACATTAATAAAATTGAAATTTCCTCCCTTAAGCCATAGAAATTAGATAATTCATTCTTAATGTCTTGTATTTCTGAACGTAATTCTTTTAACTCAATTAGTTCTTGCTTTGTTTTTATCAATTCAGTTTTATGTTGTTTCATCAGTTTGATCGTTTCATTCGTTACTTTTACTAAATTTTGTATATCTCTATTTGAAGAACTCACTGTATTTTGTAGTTCCCAAGTTTGTTCTTCCAATGAATCTAGTTTTTCTTCAGATTGAATCGTTAATTTAGCTAAGTTTGCAATATCAACTTTAGTCGGTAAATTTAAATGATTCGCTAATAGCTCTTGCGTTTTATTTAACCTTTCTTGGTAACGCGTATTTGTATCTGAAGTTACTCCTGCTAACTTAACAAATTCTTTATTATTAGTAGAAAGACTAATAAGATCATTCACTTGCGTTTCCCATTGACCATATAATCTGCTAAACATACCGTATGGATTTATCGTTTTTTCACTTTTCATGTCTGCTCCTCCTTGCATTTATACGAGTATGAGCGTTCCATATAACTATTAAATGGGAACAGTAGATTTTTTAAATGTGTTGTTAGTTGATTAATAAACGGATACTGGTTAGGTTGGAATATCGTTGATGTTTCCTTCAAATATTCCATAAATTGATTTCTATTATTGCGCTTAAATTCAATATATTTTTCTAGGTCGCAAATATATTTTTCTACTAATTTATCATTTGTAAGATGATCAATTGTCGTAAAAAAAGCCTCATAAGTTTGGTTTTTATATTTGTCAAATCGATTGTTAATTTCCTCAAATGATCTAAAAGGAAAAATTCTTTGAATGACAGTTGTCGACATTAATATTTCTTCTCTTGACGCTCTTTCTAATTCATACAGTTCATTCGAAATATGTTTTGAAAAATCATTTATATTAGTTTTTGATTGCTTCAAATTGTCAGCTAAGAACCTTATCGTTTGAAGAAGAACAGATTCGCGATGTGTCTCTCCATTTGCCCACATATCAACGAATTGAAATGCTTGACGCCAAAGTAGTTCTAAACTTGAGCTATTTTTTTCAATTTCTATTGTTCCTGGCATGCCATTCCCTCCAATAAACAAGCTGAATACATATTTACATTTATCTTAATCTTCAAAAAGTTAACCGTATATTTTTATCTTTACAAGACTTGAGCAACTACCCCACCATCAACAACTAATATGTGCCCAAATACATAATCAGATGCTTTAGAAGCCAAAAACAAAGCTGGCCCTTTCATATCATTATTTGAACCAAAACGGTTAGCTGGCGTTCTTTCTAGAATTTTTGCTCCAATATTATCTAAATGTCCATTTGTCATTTTTGTTGGAAAAAAACCTGGTGCAATTGCGTTTACATGAATATTATATGGTGCAAGTTTCACTGCTAAATCCTTTGTAAAATTAATAACCGCGCCTTTACTTGTAGCATATCCAATTCCATTCGTAACTTCAGGATCTTGTCCACCAAAACCAGTAATAGATGCAATATTAATAATTTTACCTGAACCTTGTTGAACCATTACCTTACCTACTGCTTGTGAAAATAGAAAAACAGCTTTTAAGTTAATGTCCATAATCCGATCCCACTTATCAGGTTCCATATCTAAAGCTGGTGCAATCCACGTAGCTCCACTATTGTTAACCAGTATATCGATTGTTCCAAACTCCTCAAGGGTTCTTTGAATAACATGATCGATATTTTCATGATTAACGACATCACATTGTAGGGCTAGTGAACGTACGCCTAATGTTTTTAATTTCTCACTTACTTCTTGGCATGCGTCTACTTTTCGTGAGCATACAACAACATTAGCTCCAGCTTCTGCTAATGATATAGCTATTTGTTCCCCAAGCCCACGTCCACCACCTGTAACAATGGCTGTTTTTCCCTTTAAATCAAATAATTCATTGACGTTCATTTTCTCTCTCCCCTTGTTTATCTAATGTTGATCGTTCGCCTATTACCATGTCTTTAAACGTAATATATTTCCACCAATTCAGTAATTACTTTCTATTAAACTGTAGTTCTACCAGCTACATATAATACTTGACCGGTAATATAAGATGCGTCATCAGAACTTAAAAATGCTGCAGCACTTGCAATCTCTTCAGGCTGACCAACTCTTTTTATAGAAAGATCTTTTATTAATAGATTTGTAAATTCTTCTAATGTCATGCCCATTCTTTCAGCAGTCGCCTTTGTCATTTCAGTTTCAATAAATCCAGGTGTAATTGCATTTACATTTATTCCGAACGGTCCAAGCTCAATAGCCATTGTTCTTGTCATACCTTGCAAACCAGCTTTTGCAGATGAGTAATTTACTTGACCTCGATTTCCAAGAGCAGATATGGAAGAGATGTTAACGATATTTCCACTTCTTTGTGAAACCATATATTTTTGAGCTTCTCGGGAACATAAAAATGCTCCTTTTAAATGGACATCAATCACAGTATCCCAATCATCCTCAGACATTTTAAATAATAAATTGTCACGAATAACGCCTGCATTATTTACAAGGATATCTAGTTTTCCAAACTGTTCAATGACTTCATGGAAAGCTGATTCTACCTCAAGAGGATTTGAGACATCGCATTTTAAGGCAATGACGGATCCTTTAATTCGATTGATTTGATTTGCTAATTCTTCAGCACCTGCTAGATTGACATCTAGAATAGCAACCTTCGCTCCTTCACTTACAAACCTTTTTACAATTGCTGCTCCGATTCCACGTGCTGCTCCTGTTACTATTGCTACTTGATTATTAAATCGTCCCATCTAATGATTACTCCTATCCATACTGTGTTTTTAGGTTTTTGTAGTAAAAGTAAGTTTTACGAGAAATAAAATCTATTAATCTTTTATACTCGAAGTTTTAAGTTCATCTCTCAACATGTATTTCAACACTTTACCTGATGCATTTCTTGGTATTTCCTTGTATTCAAAAATTAGTCGCGGAACTTTATATCCAGCTAGTTCTTTACGACAAAATGCAATGATTTCATCATGATCTAGTTTTTGACCAGCCTTTGCAACTACAACAGCCGCGACTGTTTCTCCCCAAACTTCATCAGGTACTCCTACTACAGCCGCCTCAAGAATCTTTGGATGTTTATAAAGAATTTGCTCTACTTCTGTTGAATAAATATTTTCGCCACCACTAATAATCATGTCTTTCTTTCGGTCAACAAGATTGATATACCCATCTTCATCAATTGTTGCAAGATCACCTGTATATAACCAGCCATTACGAAGCACTTTATGTGTCTCTTCTGGCTTTTTATAATATTCTTTCATCACTGATTCACAACGAAGAATTAACTCTCCAATTTCACCTGGATTAATTTGTTCACCAAAATCATTCACAACTTTAGCTTCATCATTAAATTGAGCTTTTCCACAAGTTCCAAGCTTATCCTTATGTTCGGAAGGCAACAAAGCAATACCACCTGGACCACCTTCTGTTAAACCACATAAATTAATAAACTGGTCTGTTTCAAACATTTTCATTGATTTTTTTATAAGCTCTGTAGGCATAGGAGCTGCCCCATATGTACAGCGTGTTACTGAAGTCAAATCATATTTTTCTCGATCCTTAACCTGAAGAAGGAAGTTATACATCGTAGGAACTCCAAAATAAAGAGTAATCTTATACTTATCGATTGCTTTTAGTACTTCTTCTGGATCGAACGATTCATGAATCACTTGGGTACACCCTAAAAAATTACTAGTAATCATAAATACATTTAACTGTGCAGCATGAAAAAGTGGTGCAATGTGAAGGATTCGATCAGAGGAATCCATTTTTTGAATCATTGCATTCCTTATAGATGCATGAAGAACACGATGATGATCTAATAGGACACCTTTAGGAAGCCCTGTTGTACCAGATGTATATAAAATTTGAGCATCATCCCATTCATCAACTTGAATAATAGGATTGGAATCATTGTTGGTTATTATTTCATCTAGAACTTTTTGATCTGGAGCTGTACGAACACCTACTGAGATCACTAAATTTATTTTTTCGTTTCCCCCCGTTGATTTATAAATTGCTTCACAGTATTCATCGTCAAAGAATACGATTGAAGAATCCGAATCATTTAATATATAAGTGATTTCTCTTGTAGTAAGTCGGAAATTGACGGGAACGGCAACAGCGCCAACCTTCATAATGGCATAGTATACGAACATAAACATGTCTGAATTTTTCATCATTAGGGCAATCTTGTCACCTTTTTTCACACCTTCAACTATCAAACCATTTGCTATTCGATTTACTTCTCGATTAAAACGATCATAGGAATAGCTTTTATTCCTAAAATAAATTGCAATCTTTTCAGGAATACTGCGTGCATGTCTTTCTATTGTCGATCCAACATTCATACTTTTATATTCCTCCTTAAAAATCACGTTACGATTAGGTAATTACTTTAAAATTAATTGAATAGTTAATAGTTTGAATAGTTAATAGTTAAATGGAAGGAATCTTTGTAAAAATAGCTCGAAGTAAGTTTCACTCCGAACTATTTTGAATTTCCAGACTTAAAACGATGTTACTTTACTAATAGATGCCTAAAATTATTAAAGACCCAACAATTCCGATTTTTGAAGATCTTCATTCTTTAATTGCAGGCGCAATATTTTTCCTACAGGAGTTTTCGGAAGTGATTCTTTAAATTCAATAATGCGTGGGACTTTATAATTCGTTAACCTCTCTTTACACCACTCTCGAATTTCTTCTGATGTAAGTGTATATCCTTTTTTTAGAACAATCGCCAATTTGACTGTTTCGATTCGATAAGGATCAGGGATACCGTAAACACAAGCCTCCAACACTGCAGAATGTTTATAAATGACTTCTTCCACTTCAGCTGGATATACATTAAAGCCACCAGTAATAATCATTTCCTTCTTTCTACCGACGATATAGAAATATCCTTCATTATCCATCGTTGCCATATCTCCTGTGTGTAGCCAGCCATTACGGAGAGCATTATCTGATTCTTCTTGATTCTTCCAATATCCTTTCATGATTTGTGGACCTTTTACAATTAACTCTCCAGGTTCACCAGCTTGCATCTCCTTTGTACCTGTTGCGATATCAACAATTTTCACGTCCGTATTTGGCAATGGAATACCGATGCTACCTACTTTTCTTTTTCCATTTACTGGATTACGGGTAACCCCTATTGTTGCTTCTGATAAACCATACCCTTCAATGATTGGTACACCTGTTTTCTCTTCAAATCTATTCAATATTTCAACTGGAACAGGAGCAGCACCACAAACACATAATTTAAAGCATGATAAGTCATTTTCCAATAATTCAGGATGATTGAGCAACGCTATATACATCGTAGGAGAACCCATAAAAATCGTAGGTCGATATGTACGAATCAACGTTAAAATATAGTCTAAATCAAACTTTTTAACCATTACAAAGCTTGCACCTATAAAAACCGATTGAACTAATGTGAAAAGCCCAAGCCCATGATATAGTGGAGCAATACCCATTTGGGAATGTCCCTCTTCATTTAAAATAGGCTTGCTACATTCACTTCCTTGATAAAGCGCTGCTGCCATATTGGAATGTGTAATCATTACCCCTTTTGGAAATCCAGTCGTTCCACCTGTATATAGGATAATTGCTACATCATTTGGTTGCAGATCCATACTAGGTAGTTCAGTCGTCTCATTATCAATCCAAAGGTGTATATTATTCTCTTCTTTGACCACTTCATCTGCAGTAATAAACTTTACTTTGTCAAACATTCCAATTTTGTCCAGTTTTTCTTTTACTTCTCGAAAAGCAATCAAACCTACAGCTTCCGAATTATTTAATAGATGTTTCAATTCTTCTGGTTTAAAATATGGATTGATTTGAACAACTACACCACCTAAACGTTGTACCGCGAAAAAAGCAATTGCATATTCAAGGCAATTTGATAACATGATCGCAATCCGGTCTCCTTTGCGAAAACCTCTTTTATATAGACCGTACGCCACACGTTCACAAGCTTCTTTCAATTGTAAATAGGTGATTTTTCGATCACCATCAATAATGCCAATTTTAGAAGGGTTTTCTTTCGCTGCTAGATCAAGAACTTCTAATATTGTTAGTGATGGAATGTCAATTTTATAAGAAACTTCTTCAGGATAATTTGCTAGCCAAGGTTTATTCAAGTTCCCCTCTCCACTTCTTTGAATTTAATGATTCTTAGTTCTTTTAAAACTTTTACTAATCAATTTTCTATTCAATTTCTACTAAATCGGAGTTTTACAAGTGACTAACTGTATTAACTAGAATAATTTTTATATAGTTTAGGCTATTATTGGTTGCTAATCGATTTTGAAAAATTTGGTCGTCTTTTCTCTAAAAATGCTTGTACTCCTTCTTTTACATCATCCTTAAGGAAGAGCTCTTGAAACAATTCTGCCTCTCTTTCAAGTGCTAAATGAATAGATAATTCTAGCCCTTCATCGACTGCTTTTTTAATATTTCTTAAAGCAGCAGGAGAGTTATTGCATATTTTAGCTGCTAGTTTCATAGCTGCTTCTATTCCTTCTCCGGATGGAACTACCTTATTAACTAAGCCAATTCGAAGCGCATCCTCAGCAGAAATATGATCACCTGTAAATAATAGTTCCTTTGCCTTTGCTTCTCCTACAAGTCTAGGTAGCCTTTGTGTTCCACCAGCACCAGGTAATAGCCCTAACTTAACTTCTGGAACACCAATGAGAGCATGTTCTTCGGCGATTCTAAGATCACAGGTTAATGCAAGTTCACACCCTCCACCAAGTGCAAACCCATTAATAACAGCAATCGTTGGTTTAGGAGAAAAGTCAATACAATTAAAGAACTCATGATTATCCATAAATTCCGGCATTAGGCTTGGATTACCAATTTTTTCTGGTAATTCTCTTATGTCTGCACCTGCCATAAAAGCCCTTTGACCAGCACCTGTTAAGATGACCACCAACACATTGTCATCTGAATTAAGCTCATTGAATGTCTTACTTAATTCACCTTTTACTGCTGTACTAAATGTATTCATAGGCGGATTATCAATTGTAACAACAGCTACCTGTCCTTTTCTTTCAACTGTAACTAAACTCATTCATTTCACCTCATTAAACGATTATTTTTCAAAAATACCAATTTAATCGAATACTATAATCCTAGGTTTTTTGCGATAATATTTTTCATAATTTCATTCGTACCTGCATAAATCGGCATAACTGCAACATCTCTATATTGACGAGCTATATCATATTCTTCCATATACCCATAACCACCATGAAGCTGTAAACAACGAGCAGACATCTTTCTAGCTTTATCTGTCATCCACCATTTCGCCATTGAAGCTTGGGTTGTTATATCTTCTCCATTCATATGCCTTACTGCCAGATCGTCAATGAATGCTCCTGCGATCGATAATTCAGTTGCCATTTCAGCAATTTCAAATTGTGTATTTTGGAAAGAGCTAATAGGTACACCAAACGCATGTCTTTCTTTAACATATCTAATCGTAGACTCTAACATTTCTTGTCCAAGTGCGAATGCAGAGCTTGCACAAATAATTCTCTCTTGTTGCAATTTATCCATTAAAATATAGAAACCTTCTCCTTCTTTTCCAAGGAGATTAGAAACTGGAACTCGAGCATCCTCAAAAATTAGTTCAACTGTATCTTGTGAATGTCCACCCATTTTTTTCAACTTACGTCCACAAATAAATCCAGGCGTATCTTTTTCAACCATAATGATACTAATACCCTTGCGTGCTGGAACTGCTTTAGGGTCTGTTTTCACAACTACGAAAATTAAATCTGCATTCAAACCATTTGTAATAAAAGTTTTTTGTCCTTTAATGACATAGTAGTCTCCATCTCGTACAGCTGTTGTATTAACACTTGCTAAGTCTGAGCCCGTACCTGGTTCAGTCATTGCAACCGCTGTAAAAATATCTCCAGTCACACATCCATTCAAATATTTTAGCTTTTGTACTTCTGTACCATATTTTTCGATATATGGTACTGTAATTGAACTATGAAGACTTGCCCCACCGATGCCTCCACCAATGCGAGAAGTTTCTTCTGCAAGAACTAAATTAAATCCAAAATCTAATCCTAATCCGCCGTAAGCTGGATCCACCTGAGGACTAAGAAATCCATGCTCGCCCATTTTTTTGTAAAGTTCCCTAGGCGTGTAACCATTTTCTTCCCATTCATGAAGATACGGTTTTACTTCTTTTTCAATGAATTTTTGTAATGATGTACGGTACATCTCATGTTCATCAGTAGAATATGCTCTTTTTGTAGAAAACAAATCAAAAGTAGGTGCTTTTGTTGTAGAACTTGTTTTAGACATCATTATTCCTCCAATTTTTAAATGGTTATTAGATTATGAAATACATAGTTTTATACTTTGAGAAAACCTGAAACTAAGTATCGATTACAATCTTGTTTTTATTAGTTGATCTTGTACATTGAAACGACAACAGCTCCACCTAGACCTAAGTTATGTTGTAATGCAACTCTTGCATTTTCAACTTGTCTTTTTTCTGCTTGACCGCGTAATTGCCAAACAAGTTCTGTGCATTGTGCTAATCCAGTAGCTCCAAGTGGATGACCTTTTGACATTAAACCACCTGAAGGGTTAACAACATATTTACCACCATACGTATTATCGCCATTGTTAATAAAAGTCTCTGCTTCTCCTTCACCACATAAACCAAGTCCTTCGTATGTAATAACTTCGTTTGGTGTAAAGCAGTCATGTAATTCAACAACATCCACATCCTCAGGCCCAATCCCTGCTTTTTCGTATAATTCTTTTGCGGCTCTTTGAGTCATTTCAGCACCAACTACATTTAATACATTTTCATATGTTGCCTCTGTATCTGTTGCCAAAACTTGTGAAACAATCTCTACCGCATTCTTAATTCCATGTTTTTTGGCAAATTCTTCAGTACAAACAATTGCAGCCGCAGCACCACATGACGGTGGGCATGCCATGAATCTCGTTAAATAAGGTGGACAAATAACTTGTGAGTTTAAAACTTCCTCTACAGTTAAAGGCTTATCGAAAATTGAATAATGGTTATTAATTGCATGATTACGAGTTTTTACAGCAACTTTTGCAAAAATATCAGGATTTGCACCATATTTTTCAATATAAGCAGTAGCTGCCTCTCCAAAAAACTTAATTGCCCCATTTGGTACATTGCTATTTGTTAGCTCATCTAATCGATCATTAAATGTTTTCAGAGGAGAAGTTCGATCATTCCATACCTCTGATAATGCACCTGGTTGCATCTCTTCAAATCCAAATGCAAGTGCACAGTCAATCGCACCAGACTCCACAGCTTGTCGTGCTAGATATAGTGCAGTCGAACCTGAAGAACAGTTATTATTTACGTTAATTACCGGAATTCCTGTCATCCCAACTTTATAAAGTGCTGCTTGGCCACAAGTACTATCCCCATATACATAGCCTGCAAACGCCTGTTTAATTTCTCTATAATCAATACCTGCATCTTGAATTGCACTTCGAATTGCTTTAGAGGCCATTATTTCATAAGGTTCATTTTTTCCTGGCTTCATGAACTTGACCATTCCAACACCGATAATTTTCGCTTTTTTGCTCATGTTTACTCCATTCCCCTTTCATTTAAGTGCCTTTCCCAAATAAGGAAACGCTTTCATTTACTTTTAATAAACCATTGAACAATTTTAATTTACCTAATTACTCTTTTATTTCTTAACTCTTTAATTTTTTCTGTTGAATACCCATGTTCTGCTAAAATACAATTTGTATGTTGGCCAGATTTTGGTGCTAGTTCCCGAATAGTTCCAGGCGTTTCTGACATCTTAATAGGTGGTGAGATAAGCTTTACTTCACCTAGCTCTGGATCATTGAATGATTGAAACAATTCTCTTTCAATAATTTGTGGATCACTTTCTAAATCTTCAAATGAATTCAAAGGTGAAACGCATGCTTCAACATTTGAAAATACTTCGACCCATTCCTTTTGAGTCTTGGTTGAGATAATTGCTTGAATCTCAAGTTTCATTTGATCCTGAATTTGAATAGGAGCATACTGTTTTTGTATCAAATCTTCTCTTTCAATCACTCTACAAAATTCTTTCCAAAACTTAGGTTCAACCGCTCCAACGGAAAGAAAACGCCCATCTTTTGTTTCATACACTTCGTAAAATGCATTTTTACCAGATAGTTGAAGTTCACCGCGTTTTGTTGGTATATTTGCGGTTAAATAATCTGGCAAATTAAGTTGTAGCCATGAAAGAGCACCATCCATCATTGAGATGTCAATAAATTGGCCTTTCCCAGATCGTTCTCTCTCAAAAAGAGCCATTAAAATCCCAACAGTAGCTAATAACGCACCGCCTCCAAGATCAGCAATTGGCACGGGTGGAACAGTCGGTTTTCTATTTCGTTCACCAAAAAGTTCAAGTAATCCCGCGTAACTAATATAATTCAGATCATGACCTGGCTGCTTAGCATATGGACCAGTTTGACCATACCCTGTTACTGCACAATAAATAAGTGATGGGTTAATTTTCTTTAATTCTTCATAACCAACTCCTAGCTTATCCATTACCCCTGGTCGAAATGATTCAACAACAACGTCTGATTTTTCAACTAATTTCAAAAATATAGCCTTACCTTGTTCACTTTTTAAATCTAAACAAATACTTTTTTTGTTACGATTAAGTGAATGAAAAAACGCGCTATCCTCACCTACTTTAGGTTCACCCGCTCTTGCATAATCACCTAAATTCGTATCTTCTATTTTTATTACTTCAGCCCCATGGTCAGCTAAAAGCATCGTGCAATATGGACCAGGTAATAAACGCGTTAAGTCTAATACTCGTAGAGAATTTAATGCTGAAGACATTCTATTTCCTCCAACTTTGCAAATTATTGATACTACAACATGAGACGTTTATCTATCTAACTACTAAAAAATTTATTTAGGTTGCATACGGATAGCACCGTCTAGACGTATTACTTCACCATTTAACATAGGGTTTTCAATGATAGACTGAGTTAATTTTGCAAATTCACTTGGTTGACCTAGTCGTTTTGGGAATGGAACCATTTCTCCCAGTGCAATTCTTACATGTTCAGGAGCTGTTTCAAGAAGTGGTGTATCAAACAATCCAGGAGCAATTGTCATCACACGAATTCCGTGATTAGCTAAATCTCGTGCAATTGGTAGAGTCATTCCAGCGATCGCGGCTTTAGAAGCACTATATGCTGCCTGGCCCATTTGACCTTCAAAAGCTGCAACCGAAGCTGTATTGATAATAACGCCTCTTTCTCCATCCTTATTTATTTCGTTTTGTGCCATTTTTTCAGCAGCTAAACGAATTACATTAAACGTACCAATTAAATTAACCTGAATAACCTTTGTAAAAGCTGCTAATGGAAACGGACCATATTTACTTATTGTTTTAATTGCATTACCTATTCCTGCGCAGTTTACCAAAGCGTTAACTTTACCAAATTGTTCAACAGCTTTATTTAAAGCCTCTTGTACTTCTGACTCATCCGTTACATTTGTCTTAACAAAAAGTACATTTTCTTCTCCAAGTGATTGAACAAGCTTATTACCTAACTCTTCATTAAGATCAATGATGACAGCTTTCCCACCATTTTCGATTATATTTTTTACAGTAGCCTCTCCAAGTCCAGATGCTCCACCAGTAACAACCACAACACTGTTCTTTAAATCCATTTTTCATCTCTCCTTCACTAATCATCAATGTAAAAATGTTTATAGGATAAAGCACTAATAAAAGTGTACTTACCTACTAATTAAATGGTAAATTTTAATTTAGATACTATTCAAAAATCGTATTCTATTAAATAATAGAAAGTGATTGGTAGAATAAACGAATTCACTCAATCAGTCTCTCGATTAATTATCAGAATACTTTTAATTATCGTAACTTTAAGTTATTCTATAGTAAATTAATGGTTTTGAATGGTACTTTAAGCTAGAGTTAATTAACGAAAATATCCGGTATTTATAATAGACATTTCTACATAAATTTCTACTAGAGGTGAAACCATGCGGATCGAACAATTACAATATATTGTCGAAATAGCAAAAACTGGCTCAATCACAAATACTTCTGAACAACTACACCTATCAGCCCCAGGTATAAGTCAATCAATTAAAGGATTAGAAGAGGAACTTGGTGTAAAAGTATTTGATCGTTCAAGAACTGGATTACTTCCAACTGAAATAGGAAAAGAAATTATTACATTGGCTCAAGAAGTATTAAACAAAATGGAGGAAATGAAAGAAGTTGCCAATCATCATATAGCCTCTATAGAAGGTAATCTATCTATTGCAGTAATTAATACACTATGTAGAAGCATTGTTCCACAGACGCTTGCTAGCTTTAAAAATAAGTATCCTGGAATAAATGTGAAAATAAATGAATTTTCTGCGAACAGTCTCGCAAAGAAAAGCGTTTTAAATGGAGATGCAGATATTGGCTTACTAGCTCTTCCCCCGAAATTTAATGAAGAAAATAAACTATTAATGACCAAACATGTTTTAGATAGCCCGTTGCAAGTTTGTTTTAGTAATAATTCCGAGCTTGCAAAACGAACAACCGTCAATATTAAAGACATTGTCCATTTACCAATCGCTGCATATAGCAATAATTCAGAGACAATTGATTACTTTAATTCATTTTCAAAGTTTGGAAAACTTAATATTTTGTTTCAATCAAATAGTCCTGAGACAAGAAATTATTTTATATCACAGGGCCTAGCAATTGGTTTTGACTGTGCTTTAGCTACTAGATTTGATTATAGTGTTAAAAATGGTAATATTTTAGCGGTCCCTTTAAGTGGACTTGAGTCGGACGTTTCAAAGCTTTCCTTTTATTGTATTCACTTAAAAAGCCAGCACCTCTCTTTTGCTGCAAAAGAGTTTTTAAAAGAGGTCCAAAATCAATCAAACAATCTTGAAGAAGATTCAATCAATAAAAGCCTGATCAAAAAATAATTTTTGATCAGGCTTTTATTTTATTTTTTGAGGTTATCAATCCAATTAGTTTGTTTATTTTTTTGTGGTTAGGTAATAACTGTTTTTATACTTTTTATGGGGAATTAGGAGAGATTATATGGACCAACTTCAGTCATCCACTTTATCTATTAGCTTACATAAAAATATCAAGCTGATTAAAGATAGTTTTCATCAAACATCTGATCTAAAAATCCGATCATTTACAATGAATGATGAAGTTTTAAGAAACGCTGCGATACTGTATATTGACGGAATTACAGACACGAAAAACTTGCAAGAATATATACTAACTCCTCTGTTGAATATTCATCACATAGATAGTATTGAAGCCGTTGTTACACGTAATATATCTATTATCGATGTAAACGTTGTGACTGACTGTGATGAAATCAAAGTAGGTCTATCGAAGGGTAAAGCTCTTGTTTTAATGGATGGCTTTTCGGAAGGAATTTTAGCGGATTCAGCCGATTGGAAAATGCGATCACTTACTGAACCCGATACTCAACGATCATCTCTTGGACCGCTAGTCGGATTTAACGAACAACTAACCGTAAATGTGAATCTTCTTCGGAATATCATACAAACTCCTGATTTTACTGTAGAAACTTTTACAATTGGAAAAAAGTCGAAAACGAATGTTTCAATTATGTATATCGATGAATTTGTTGATCAGAATGTTCTTGAAGAAACCCGTAAAAAAATAAGTTCAATTAATGTTACCTATCTACTAGAAGCCCGTGTAATAGAAGATGCGCTTGAAGAAAAGAAAGTTCTATTTCCTCTTGTATTTACATCTGAGAGACCTGATGTTACAGTTTCTGCTTTATATGAGGGGCGAGTAGCAATCATGGTTAACGGTGTACCGTACGCGTTAATTGTTCCTACTTTATTTATTCATTATTTTCAGCAACCAGATGATTATCACACAAAAGCCAATCGATTTATGATCAGATTTTTTAGACTTTTCACATGGCTAATATCTACTTGTTTGACTGGACTCTATGTTACAGTCGTTCGTTATCATCACGATTGGTTTCCTAGTCATTTTAGTAAAGATCTTTTAACACAATCTGACACATTACTACCCATTCTTTTAGAAATTATGTTCCTCCACTTTCTATTTGATTTACTTTCAGAAACTACTTTTAGAGTACCTAAATCAACGGTCCTTCTCATATCCTTAATTGGTGCAATTGTAGTCGGTCAAACATCTGTTGAAGCCAAAATCGTTCATTCTTTAAGTTTAATTATTGTAGGAGTTACCTTTTTGGCTAGTATGGCGATTACAGCAGGAGGGTTATGGGGTACTATGCGTGTACTTCGGATTTTCTTGCTTTTGCTCGCATACTTTTGGGGACTAACTGGTATGGGAATTGGATTAGTCATA
Organism: Gottfriedia sp. NPDC058432; assembly: GCF_042721555.1. Classification (NCBI taxonomy): domain Bacteria; kingdom Bacillati; phylum Bacillota; class Bacilli; order Caryophanales; family Bacillaceae; genus Gottfriedia; species Gottfriedia sp. NPDC058432. The sequence continues at coordinate 162,621 of NZ_JBHXLC010000006.1, read as the reverse complement.
ATAATTGTCTATATGGCGTCGCTTAAATCGGTTGGAGTACCATATTTGGCTCCATTTATTCCATTCCGATTTAACGAGATGAAAGATGTATTATTTAGAGGTAATTTACAGAGATTAATCAATAGTAAACATACCTATCCTAAAAAATATAAGAAATAACTACATATTAAGAGTAAAGAAAAAAGAGCTTGTTAAGAGCTCTTTTCTATTTTTAATTATCCCATCATTAACTCTCGCATACTCTTTATAACAGCACCCTACAAAATATTGTTATACAACAAAAAAATCTCTTGATATACACATAGCAGGAGTTGAAATAGAAAAGAAAAGCTCAAACCTTTGATATAAAAGAGTTTGAGCTTTTTCATTCATTTGATTCTAGACTACTGTGCCATTTTAAAAAAATCTTTAGACTAGTTGAATTAGTTGTTACAACATGAATTTTAAAGCTTCATATCAATAAATTAACGAATACTTAAAGTACCATCCAAATTTATTAATCATCTAATAGTTTAAATATTGCTAATATTATAATTATTATCAGTTACACATTGGAGGTATTATGATGAGAAAAAATTTTTTATCACCAATAGCAATTGGATTAATGACATCAATGGCAATCGTCACAAGTAGTGGAGTATTTGCTGATACGTCAACACAGAAGCAAAATTATAGCAGTTCATCACAAATTACTGCACAGGCAGCACTACCCCAACTGCCATTTCGTTCAAATTTAGCATACAGTACAGGGGTGAGCGCTTATATTTATGGTTATACACTTGTAGAAATGGCAAGAACTATGCAAAAATTTGAGCAAACAAATGAACTAAACACATTTAAACATGATCGAAATTTAGCAGATGATAAGTTTAGAGATTTTGTTAAGCCAAACAATGACACATTATATTCACAATCTTGGTTGGATTTATCAAAAGGGCCACAAGTATTAAGTTTCCCTAAGATTAATAGATATTTTACATTCCAGTTTATGGATGCGTATTCTAACTCATTTAAATACATTGGTGGCTCAAACAAAAAAGAGTATAAAGGCGGAAAATATATTATTGTTGGACCAGACTGGAAGGGTAAGTTTCCAAAAGGTGTCAATGTAATTAAATCACCTACAAATATGACTTGGGTCTTAGGAAGAACATTAGTAGATGGCGAGAAAGATTTGACTGAAGTACATAAAATTCAAGATTCATACAAATTAGCACCGTTAAATAGAAACCAAGCAAAGGGTTCAATTAATATACCAACAATTCAAACAAATGACTATGATGATCCAATTAAGTTTTTTAACCTAATGGCACAATTAATGAAATTAAATCCTGCCCCTCAAAGGGATGAAGCATTATTAAGCCAGCTTGAATTTATTGACCTAGATCCTGTGACTGGATTATTTACTGGAACAGCAGATCCTGTTGTTTTAGATGGATTAACTAGCGCTGTAAAAGACGGAAAGGAAGCTATTCAAAAGTCACTTCTTGTCCTTCAAAAGCCAAATAACGGTAATTGGACAGTAAACTATGACCGTGTAGGTACTTATGGTGTCTACTATTTAAACAGAGCCATGATTGCTATGAATGCTCTTGGAGCGAATATTCCTAAAGAAGCAGTATATGCGATAACACGAAAAGATAGTGATGGAAATACATTAAGTGGACAAAGTAAATATGTTATTCACTTCGATAAAAATAATTTACCACCTGTCAATGATTTCTGGTCAATCTGTATTTACGATTCTACGAATTACTTTATAGCAAATCCGATTAACCGTTTCTCTATTGGTGACCGAACAGAAGGATTAAAATATAATATTGATGGTTCATTAGATATTTATGTTCAAAGCACAGCACCTGTAGGGCATGAATCAAACTGGTTACCTTCACCTTCATCAACAACAAATACTGGCTTTGCATTATTGTTAAGAATGTACACTCCTAAAGAATCTGTACAAAATAATTCGTATATAATTCCATCCGTAAAAATATCATCTGAACAATAGTTTATTAAAAAAAGGAACTTTACATAGAGGTACACAATGCAGCTGGCAAAAGACATTTCGAATAAGTTATTCGGGTGACTTTTGTCATTTTTATATTCTTTATCCGAGGTTTTCAAAATTAGACATTCTCCCTGTGCCCTTAGATAACTATTTTCTTCCTCAATAGAGCTAAATCTAGTCTTAGGACGAACGATAAATGGATCTGTAGTTTTACTCGATTTTCCTCTTTGCTCGTCAAATAACTCTACATTTCCTACGAATAACTCTCCTGTAAGAATTGTATCTTGATGTGAATGCTAAAATTAGCTGCCCTGTTGCTATCTTTTGCACCTATTTCGGTAAAAAGTGAACTTTCTAGTTTTTTAATGAAATTTTATTAATTAATTGAATGTCGCGCTTGATTTTGTCAAAGCTCAAATCCAAAGCACTATCTACAACCTCTTTACTTTATACTTACAGGATAGAGATATAAAGCTTAAAAAAACCGGTAACGTCATAATGAAGCGTCACCGATTCTTGTTATCAATTAAAACATCTAGGAGCATTTATAATTTTCAGATGTAATGTCATTCCTACCAGTTGCTGTACCTGTTCTAGTTATGGTGCTGATTTCTCCATACTCCTATCCTTCTGTCCATTTGGAATTTAAAGTCAGAATAAATCGTTTAAACGCACCTACGCCTTCTTCGTTCCGTTTAAAAACACCAGCATTTTCAAGCATTTGTAAAAATTTCTGTCCAACTTCTTCTCTTACAATATGCTGTACATTTTGTTTATTTACCCGATTGTCATACTGGGCTTTTAATTGTTTTGCCCACGGTATATGATATGATCGAATATCACTTGACATATTAAGCAAGAACTTTTCTACTTCCTGAAGTTCTGTTTTTAAGCGAGCAGGTAGTACAGCTAATCCCATTACCTCTATCAATCCCATATTTTCTTTCTTAATATGATGTACATTCTCATGAGGGTGGAATATACCCAATGGATGCTCTTCACTTGTACGATTATTTCGCAATACAAGATCCATTTCAAATATCCCATTCCGATGGCGTACAATCGGCGTAATTGTATTATGTGGGGTTCCATTTGTAAAAGCACATATATTAACAGAAGAATCACTATATCCCTTCCACTTCTCTAATACGTATTCACCTGCATTTACTAATCTTTCTATGTCCCCACTTTTTAAGCGAATAACTGACATTGGCCATTTAATAATAGAACATTGGATTTCTGGAAAGTCAGTTAGTTCAAAAATAAAGTCGTTTTGTGCTTTTGCCATAGCAAATTCAAAGTTTCCGCCTTGATAATGGTCATGAGTTAAAATAGATCCTCCAACAATTGGCAAATCTGCATTGGAACCAAGGAAATAATGTGGAAATCTTTCTACAAATTTTAATAAACGCAAAAATGTTTGGCGGTCTATTTTCATATCTCGGTGTTCTGCGGACAATACAATACAGTGTTCATTGTAGTATATATACGGTGAATACTGTAGAAACCATTTTTCATCTGTAAGATTCAAATGGATCATACGGTGGTTCGAGCGTGCAGGATGTCCAATTCTACCAGCATATCCCTCATTCTCAATACAGAGTAGACATTTTGGATAATTCGTACTTTTCAACGCTTTTTCTCTCGCAATTTGTTTTGGATCTTTTTCGGGCTTCGATAAGTTAATTGTTATATCGATGGCACCATATTCCGTATTTACTATATAATTTATGTTTTTTGTAATTTGCCTCATTTGGATATAGTTACTGTTCTTACTTAATTTATAGAAGTAATCTGTCGCATTCTTTGGATTTTGTTCATATTTTTCATAAAATAACGCATTAACAGTCGAAGGCCTGGTGATAAAGACATCCATAATTTTGCTTGCTAAAATCTCCTTTTCATCCAGTACGTTCTCAATAACTTCATGTGTACAAGCATATTCAATTAATTCTTCCAATAATTCTGGAATTTCTTTCTTAAAAAACTCTGACTCTTCCACTACAAAGTCATCTAAGCGAAGCAAGGAAAGAATTTTATTCCTTACATATACTACATCTTCTTGTTCAACCAATCGAGCTCCAATAGCACAATCAATTAACTGTTGGATAGATTGATAAATCGTCATCGTTTTACTCCTCGGCCCTCATAGCCGTGTGGATTGTTGCAATGCCAGTTCCATGCATCTTTTATAATTTTATGTATAGATGTACGGGTTGGCTGCCATCCTAATGTACGCTTTGCTTTCTCCGAAGAAGCTATTAACATGCTTGGGTCGCCTGCTCGTCTTTCACCAATCTTTACGGGAAGCGATTGATTGGTAACTTCCCTGGCCGTATCTACGATTTCTATTACCGAGAAGCCTTGGTTACTCCCGAGGTTGAAAATCTCACTGTTTCCCCCATCCATTAAATAACGAAGTGCTAAAATATGCGCATCAATTAAATCCTCTACATGGATATAATCACGAATACAAGTGCCGTCTGGCGTATCGTAATCGTCACCAAAAATCGTAATTTGTTCTCTATGCCCTAAAGCTGTTTGAAGTACAATCGGAATTAAATGTGTTTCAGGGGAATGATCCTCACCGATATCGCCGTTTTCTCTTGCCCCTGCAACGTTGAAGTAGCGGAGAGAGACATATTTAATTCCATAAGCAACATCGCACCATTTCATCATTTTCTCCATTACCAATTTCGTTTCTCCGTACGTGCTAGTCACATTATTTTGCATATTTTCTGTTATCGGAACTTGACCTGGCTCACCGTATGTAGCCGCAGTGGAGGAAAATACTATTTGCTTGACCTGAAATTCATTCATTATTTCTAATAAAACCTGCGTACCATACACGTTATTATCAAAGTATTCAATCGGCTTCGTCATAGATTCGCCTACCAAGGAATTTGCGGCAAAATGCATCACAGCATCAATATTCTCCTCTCGGAACACATCTCGTAAAAACCATTTATTCCGAATATCACCTTTATAAAATTTTGCTTTTGGATGAACAGCTTGTTCGTGACCCGTTTGCAAATTATCTACAACTACTACTTCATATTTCTTATCAATTAGTTGATAAACCGCATGAGATCCGATGTAGCCGGCACCACCTAACACTAAAATGCTCATTATATTACCTCCCCCGTAAATTATCTTGCTCTATCTTCACTAAATTTGGCTGATTCACTTTCTCTTCTGAATCCACTAATGCATAGAATTGGATAGCTCTCTTCTTTTATTAGTGTTCGTAATAAAGATTTTATTGCCGTACACACCTAAGTGGGGCGTTCGTTTTTAAGTCTTTTGTTAAAGTATACGAATGTAAAAATACATCCACAATAAACATCTTGTCGTGTTTTTTAGATATCTTGCTTTTCACTTGTAAAAACTCACTAATAAACTACAAAGAGAAAGTGATTTTCTAGGAGGGATTTCCTACGATTCGATAAACACAATAAAGCCTACCTCCTTAGAGATAGGCCTTAATTCATGTTAATGTTATGACACTAAATACCAAACAGCCTTCATTTTTAATGTAGTTCTACACTTCTAGCACTCAATGCGTCATTCCCCCTGGAGCCAACCTTTCAATACGTAGATTATCTAAAATAAACGTACCTGCTCCAGTATCGTCATTTATATTAGTTCCATCACTGAAAATTCCAACAAAAGTTTGACCGTTCTCGGAACCTGTTACAGTAAACTCAGCTGTTTTTGTGTCAGTAGATGAAGTAAGAGTTTTATTAACATTCAATTCCTTCGCATCAGCAATGTCTCCAACATCAATTTCTTGATCCCCTGCAATAAAACGATAGGAATTGGCCGTAGTTTGATAGTCAAAGGATACTTTATAGGTTACCCCTGGTTCAAAGTGGAAGTGCTGCGGAATAGTGCGATACACTAAGCCTTTGTTTCCAGTATTTACTTTAACGGACCAATTTCCTTTAATGACATCATCTACTAATTTTTTACCCGCCCATCCTTTTTGTGTATACGGAGCATGCAATTCAGATAAATGAATTCTATTGTCTTCTACACCTTCCGTATTACCTATTACAAATGGGTAAATTCCTTGGACAACCGATTCAAAATCTTGTTCAAATACATTTGTTGATACTTCATTTTTTAAGGATTTTTGTACGACTCGGATATCATCAAACTTGGTAGTTCCTATTCCGCCTTCACGGCTAAGAATTAATTTAGCCTTTTTAGATGTAGCCGTAAAGCTTACTTGCATTCTTTGCATTTTACTATCGTATCCATCATTAGAAGCATGTGAGTCTGCTTTTACATAGTTCCTTTGCAGGCTTCGTAGCGTGTAATTGCTTACATCTTTTACTCCGCCCGTTACTTTAATCCCGGCTTTTACATCACTATTGTTTTCCACATAGACCTCGGCTACATAATCTTTACCCGGTTCCAAATCAGTAAGGGTACGAGAAACTGTTGTTTCTTTTGACGGACTATCAATATTCAAGTAGTAATCTCCACTGCTTAAATTGCTGTCGCTTCCAGTTTGATTCGTTCTACCAACGCTTACAGCTTTGTTATCACCATGAACAGTTGTATGTGCATTTACTGTTCCTGAATTGAATCCAGTGTCATATACATGAGAACCTTTGCTCCAGTCATGGATTTGTAAACCATTATCTTTTTGTGGTACAACAACATAAGGAGTTGCTGCATCTGCTTTTAAAGTTACTTTATTATTTACGACCTTGACTTCCTTCATATCTTTTCTACCGCTATCTGTCAATTTGTATACATAAACTCTAGATACACCATTATATTCATCTGGAAGTGTCCAAGTAGTTGTACCGCCTTCCAAATTCCAGTGGTACAGTTTTTCAGAATCTGGAGTCGGATTTTTAAAGTCTTGCTCAACCCAAGGAATTAAATAAGCATGTTCATCAAGGATGATATTTCCATTAAGTGTAATAGTCCGTTCTCTTGAGTTGTCTTTTCTAGTTACAACGACAACATCGCCGTTGCTTGGATCTTTCAATTTAATTTCTTTTTCCAGGTTGGTCTTTTGCTTATCGCCATCTACATTTGTCCAATCGTTGACATAATACTTTTGTAAAAATTTAGTTGGTAGATTTGTATCAAATGTCATCCGGATAAAATTGTCAAAGTTCTTATCAGACTGCCATCCCTCAAAACCAGCTAATTCAAATCCACCTAACAACGGATGATCCGCCGTTCCACCTTTTTCAGGCCAATTCAACACCCAAGAATCTTTTTGATGATTACTAATAAAACGAAGGACCTCAGAGTTGATTCCTTTATTGGCTGGTCCACCATAGTCCTTATCCGTAGCCCAATGCTGCCATGTAGAATAATTGGCTATAGACGTACCAAACTCCGTTGCTACTCTCCAGCCTCGATCATGAAATTGCTCTGCAATTCGATCAGATTCCCATTGATCTTGATACCAAACGTCCAAGTATACGAAGTCAAGATTTGGTGCAACTTCTTTTAATTCGTCAAGCCTTTTCGCACGCGTTCCTGAGTACAAGTCCTTTAATTTATTGATAGTATAAGATTGATCTAACCAACCCCAACCTCTTGAATTAGGACCATCAATAAAATCTTCATTGAAAGCTTTAGCTTCAGGATATGTTTCCTGAGCATTGATATGGACACCAAAATCAGAATTGTACTTATGCCCTTCACTAATTAGTGTTTTTAAATCGTCAGCTCCGCCAATTCGTTCGCCGACATTGCCATAATCCGGGTGCGCACTGTCATGACCTTCATTTCCATATCCTTTTAATAGGACAGACTGCCCCAATCCATCTGTAGCGAGAGCCACCTTCTTAACATTATCCAATGTTTTTAAGAATGGCTGTTGTGCTTGTGAGCCAAAATTCATAGCAATTCGTTGGCCTACCAGATTGTTTACATCGTTCGAACCGGGAATGTCCTGCATGATCTCACGGTAAGCAATCGCACCGTCCTGCCAGTCAATTTCATTATCCTGATTTAAATCGTCCGCAATTACAATTTTCACGGTAGGTTTTTTTATTTGTGGTTTCGGCATAAATTCTCTTTGATAATAAAGCAAACTAGAACCGATACCGATAGCTTTCGTACCATCTTTATTTTGATAACGACTTGCAACTAGATTACGGTAGCCATTGACTTCTGAACTGGACCATACACCTGCACTCAATTTGTCAGTGGACAGGAAAGCAGTATAATATTTTTCTGAAGTTCCAATGCCTCCTAAAGTTGAATCGACAGGAACATCGACATCCCCAGGTTTGGTCACATCACCGCTAAGGTTTGTTAATTTGGCTTTAGCATTTGTTTGAGCTGAATTAACTGAGATAAAATTCAGATCGGCCAATTCAACCGTTTCAATTTTTGCACTGCCCGCATTGGTGATTTCTTCAAAGGTATAGATCACTTTATTTTTTTTGACTTTTAAAGAAACTTTAAATACAGCATCAAGTTTTTCAAATTCATCTTTTACCTTTAAGGTATATAGTGCCTCACTTTCGCTTAGCTTTTCAAAGCTTACTTCAGGATAGTACAGAGTGCCGTTCACTTTTAATCCGTAAACAGGAGTTTTTTGTCCATCCATTACCTTGTCTGCAACCCGGTATTCGATGACACGCGGGAAAACTTGGTCAATCACGACATCCATATAGTCTGAGGTTAGGTGATCCTTTACTGGTGGTGTATTTGGTGCTTTTGGAGGAACATTTTCTTTGATTTTGATGTTTGAAATCGTAATGTCAGTAGCACCACGGCTTTTTTCAAATCCAAGTAAACCTGCTTGATCAACACCGCCTGACAATGTAAAGGTATTTACCTTTTTATCATTAATGTATAAAGTAGCTGAATCATCCGTAAATTTTATACTTAGATGATAGGTTTTATTAGCTTCTAATGGCATATCTGAGGTCATCGACGACCAACTGTTAGCAGGGCCAAAGATTTCTCCAAAATAAAGATTGTTCTGATCTCCCGTTCCCACATACGTATAGGCAGATGGATTCTGAACACGATAGATGAGGCCAAAACGGTTCATGGCGCTAGTTCCTGGCGTAATATCAGCTTCAAAAATACCATTCTTAATTGGTTTCATTTTATTGTAGACAATTCGATTCTTTTGGGTAGATGTAACATGAAAAGTTGCTGAACCATCGTCATTATATGTAACTTTTCCGTCTCCTGAGATAATTTTAAAGTCGCCATCTTCTAGTTGGTTATCCGAAATGTCGACAAGTTCTTGATCTCCGGGCTCTGTTCCTCCGTTATCTGGATCTGTACCTCCATCCCCAGGAGCATCTCCTAGTTCAATGAGTACTTGGCTGTTTTTGCCGCCAAATGCCCCTAGTTTAACCGCTTCCTTACCTGAAAGAAGATTATTCACTTCATTTGATAAAGTAACCGATCCAAATAAATCTTTTCCATCTAATGTAACCTTCAAAGCGGTTCCGTTATAATCAATTTTAATGGAATGTGCGGTCCCAACCTCTGGAAGTGGTATATTAGGTCTAGTTTTTAACCAATCACCTTTTCCCTGATATTTGTATTCATAGAACCATCCGAGTGAGTCATAGCCTACAAAAACAAAGTTATTATAATCAATATAATGAGGATAGAAACCAAATCTAGTATCTTCTCCCTTTGTTTCTGGAATAAAGTTATATTCCATCACTCCTGATTCTTTAGCGACTTTATTTTGCTCTTGAAAAATTGCAGCACTTGTTCCATTATCGTTTCCAGAACCTGCTCCAAGTCTTGCATAGGATTTCTCATTTTGTTCTACTAGTTCATTGATTTCGTTTCCTCCAGATGAAAATGTTACCCATGGATTAGACACATTTGCTTCTACACGTATTGTCGGAATCATGTTCACTAAAAATGTTGGTAAAATCAGCATAAGTGCAAGAATGGTATTAAAAGTTTTCTTGAAATGCTTACGTTCCAATTCGTTTCCCCCTTTGAAATCAAAATTTTGGATAAAGTCGATACCAACACCTAATATACAAAAACTTCAATGGCACCGTCTTCACTTAATGTTAAGGATATTTTTTTTGAAGCGCTTACACAATAAAGATATTGTTTCATTTTTTAGGTATATTGTCTTTTTTTAGAATTTTATAATAATTAAATAAATTCAATAAGTCAGGGCAATTATTACTTAACAATTCCTTCAGATATAAAGTCACCATGCAAAGCTATAGTTACTGTAGATTTGAAAAATAAAGATTGATCAAAAACACCTTACAATTCCAAATTTTACGATAAATAAAAAGAATCCATTTTGGAAAAAGATTGATCAAAATGGATTCTTTTCTAGCAAATTTAAATTTATTAGTATTGATATTTATTCCACTTTAGCGAACCATGAGTTGGCTGTCTCTTTCAACACGAAACTCAGTTCTTCAGTATTCCTTTTACCAGTTTCTTTTAACCAATCACGGCCTGCTTGTTCCCCGTTTATAGCAAAAGGTGCCACACCGTCTTTCCAGGTTGCCCGACCACATAACACTCCGTTAAAGGTAGAACCGGAGTCTTTTGCAAATTTTAATGTTTCTTGGAATAGTTTTGCGCTTACTCCCGCACTCAGGAAAATAAATGGAAGATGAGTTGCTTTACTTTGTTCTTTGAAAAAGAAAGCTGCTTCTTCTTTACTGAAAACGAATTCGCCTTCCGAATACACATCCACAAAATTCATATCTACCGGAACTTCTACTTTTAAAACATCTACTTTGTATTGGGGTTTCGAGAACTCCTTCATAGCCTCAATTACTTTATGGGGTTTTACTTTTGCGTACGCTTTACTTTTTACATCATCATTTTTAGCATCGTAAGTAACAATCTCCAAGAAAAATGGAAGGTCTTCAGCTGCACACTCGGATCCGACACGTTCCATATAGACATGTTTATATTTATTAATCTTTTCATCTTCATCACAATCATAGTAGAGTAAGAATTTAATAGCATCGGCACCTACTTCCTTTAATCGTTTCACTGACCATTCCGTTAATAAATCAGGCAAACGACCTACTTCAGACGCATCGTAGCCAGTTTTTTCATACGCTACTATTAATCCGGAGTCTTTATTGCGGGCCTTTGCCGCTGGTAGACCATATTCCGGGTCCAAAAGAATCGCTGTTGAATATGGTGTTAATTCCTCAGAAACCAATTCTTTGAAACGGATAATGCCCTCATCTCCAACATGACTTGTACCGCCAGACGTAATCATTTTTTTCAATGAACCTCGTTGATCAATGGCCAACGCGCCAATTATTCCATTTTCATCTGATAAACGTTTTAGAGCTTCCAATTTATTTTTTGTTAGTTCTAACATCATTAATCTCCTCTATCAATCTATTCTTTCAACTTTAACGAAATCAAAGTATTGTCTAAACTTATTCACATTAATATAACCCGTTCTAGCCTCCATTGTATTTAACATTCCTGTAGTCATCGCCGTTTTAATGACATTCTCGACCGACTGATTTTGATGTAGAGCCACAGCGAACCCTGCAACTGTCGCATCACCAGAACCAACAGGATTGACCACTTCTATTTTGGGAATCGTAACTCTGTAATAGTCCTCGCCATGCTGAACAAAGGCACCTTCTCCACCCATGGACACGATGATCCACTTGATTCCAGTAAATAGTTCATGGTTTAATGCTTGCTTTAAATCCATGATTCCTGCTTCCATTTTAATGCCCAGCAACTGAGATAATTCCGTTATATTTGGTTTGATGGCAAATGGTTTTTCTTCATACAACAAAGCTTGTTTAAAAGATTCCCCTGAAGAATCCATAATCACCGGAATTCCATTTTTGTGACAGATTTCTAACATTTGATGATAAAAGTTAGTCGGTAATCCTTTTGGTAAACTGCCCGAAATTGTCACAAGTGTAGCTTTTGTAAGCAGACATTCAAATTTCTCTAAAAAAAATATCCCTTCTTCTTTGGACAATGTCGGCCCAGATTCTAAAATCTCTGTTTGCATCCCTTCATGAAGAACGGCAATACAATTTCTTGATTCTTTTTTGATTTTTAAAAAGTCATTTGGAATATTGCATTTATTTAATTCTTGAATAATGAATTCGCCAATCATACCACCAAGCACGCCTGTCGCTAGGACAACTTCTTCCATTTGAGCGACCACACGCGCAACATTCAATCCTTTTCCACCAGCAGTTTTACGAACTGTTTCCACACGGTTAACAGCATCCAACTTTAGTTCATGAATCGGATAGGAAATATCGACTGATGGATTCATGGTGACAGATAAAATCATTGGTAATCCCTCTTTCAAAAAATTATTTAAACTTGAAAACGACATATACCGTCAAGAAAAGTTGCAGTTAAATCCATCGTAGGTGTCAGCACAATAAAGTCTGCGGCATAACCCTTGGCAATCTTCCCACATTCGCTATCAAGCTGAATACTTTTAGCAGGTGCCGTACTCGCCATATAAATTGCTTCCTCAGGTGTGGCAATCCCCCACTTAACGACATTTTTGACAGCATCTTTTAACTGCAAGATACTACCTGCTAAACTTCCGCTTTCTAAACGGGCCATCCCATCTTTTACTTTCACTGGAAATTCTCCTAGCTGATAAGTTCCTTCAGGCATACCTCCGGCCATCATACAATCGGACACCATAACGATTTTTTCTCTACCGCGGACTTGCATTAAAATATTTGCGGCAACGGGATGAACATGATGTCCATCACATATGATTTCAGCAAAAGCATCCTTTAGATTCATAGCCGCTCCGACCATCCCCGGTTCACGATGGTGCAGCGGACTCATTCCATTGAAAGTATGAACAAAAATCGAAGCCCCTTTTTCAATCGCTAGTTTTGCTTCTTCATAAGTTGCGTTACTGTGTGCCAATGCCACTACAATATTTTCCCTCACAGCATATTCAATAAATTCCACCGCACCATTTCTTTCAGGTGCAATCGCAATTTTTTTAATAGAATCATTTGATAATTTCTGCCAAACTTTCAACATATCAACTGATGGGTCACAAAAATATTTCGTGTTTTGCGCCCCTTTATGCTTTTCAGTAAAAAACGGCCCTTCTAAAAAGATCCCTTTAATTTTTGCGCCTTGCACTTTCGTGTAATTGGCACCAATCATTTCAACGACGTTATTCAACAATTTTGTTGAGGAAGTCAAAGTTGTTGGTAAAAAGGATGTAACTCCACAAGAAAGGAGCCCTACCGAAATTTGATTTAGTCCTTCAAAATTACTGTCCATTATGTCGTGATTTCTAAATCCATGAATATGCGTATCTACTAGACCAGGAGCAATCCAATGTCCTGCATAATCAATGATTTCTGCTGATTTTTCTGGCCTACTTTCTGAGAATTTACCGAATTTTCCGTCTTTTATTCCCAAAAAACCTGGCCCTGCAACCTTCCCCTCAAGAAAAAACTTATCTGCAAAAATAAAAATAGACATACATTTTTCCCCTACGCTAGTTACTCATATTCATAGATGGTAACACCTTTAACGACACGATTCACCGTTCCTGTCGGTGAAGGTGTATCCGGTGTATTGCCTACTTTCACGGAAGCTAGCAGTGAGACTGTTTGCCCAATCATGACAAAAGGTAATGCTAAGTAAGCATCTGGTACGGATTGAGCCTCGCTGCCGAACACAAACCTGGTCCCAGTATAATTTGTTTCACCATCAACATCGATGGCACAGATATAGCTGGCAATGTTGTCCTGCTGCATTTCTTTTAACATATCTAAATCATATTGACGTGTATAAGGATGGTTGGAAACAAACACGAAAACTAATGATTTTTCGTTCACAAATGATTTTGGACCATGTCTGAATCCCAGCGGTGAATCAAATGATGTAACAACTTTTCCAGCTGTCAACTCTAATATTTTTAATTGTGCTTCTCTCGCTAAGCCTTCTAAACTACCCGAGCCTATATAAATAATTCGGTCAAAATCAAAGTCGATCATCTCTTTGATGATGTCTTCCCTTTGAATGACACTTTCACCCATTTGACGAATTGTTTTCACTATCTTCAATTTTTCTTCAGTCGATAAAGAATCAAAAACGAGTAAAGCCGTTAACGCCATGCAAGTATAGCTTCCTGTCATTGCAAATCCTTGATCATTTGATTTTTCAGGCATCAAGAGCAATAAATTATTTTCATTCCCTACTGCCCGTTTGGCTAATTTACCATCTTTAGCACAAGTAATCGTTATCTGATACAAATCGGTTACTATTTGCTCAGCTAATTGTACGGCAGCAATACTTTCCGGGCTGTTCCCGCTTCTAGCAAATGAAACAAATAAGGTTGGTAAATCCTTTTTTAAAAATTGGTAAGGATTTGAAACCAAAGTGGTTGTAGGAATACTCAGCATTTCCCACTGTTGTTCATCAACCTTTTCTATTAGATAAGGGGTGACTGTATCACCGACATATGCAGACGTTCCAGCTCCTGTAAAAATGACACGAACCCGGCTATGTTTCTTTAATAATTTTTGAAAAAACTTTTCAATTTCCTTACTTTTCTCCATATACAATTCAAAGGTTTCAGCCCATAAATCAGGCTGCTGTTTTATTTCCGCCGTTGTTATCGATGCACCTAACGAAACTAATTTTTCTTCATTTAATGTAAACATATAATCTCTCCTCTACCTATTTACAATCATTTCGATCATGAATGTGTGTCGGCAATGCTTTCATACATACCTTCAAATATTCGTAATCCAGCACCAACAACTCCATTATTCTGCGCCAATTTACTGATGCTCATCTCCTCTAAAAGATGTTGTTGCTCAAGAAGCTGATAGTTTTTTAGCTTTACTTTAATCAACTGCAGTAGAAAAGGATTTTTCACAATGACACTGCCACCGAAAACTATTTTGTGCGGATCCAATAAGCAGGAAATCGTATAAATCCCTTGAGCTAAATAGTCGGTTATCTCGTTAATGATAGCCTGATATTCCTGTACCCCGTTTATATAACCAGCAAATACATCCTCAGTTGAAATAGTATCTACCTGTAATTCTCTTTCGGCTATTCTCTGGATTCCTGGCCCGGCAGCGATTTTTTCCAATCGATCATTAGTCCCTTTCCAGCGTGCTGGAATCAACCCCAGTTCCCCGGCAAATCCAGCCCCCCTGAAAAATGAACCTTTATGAATGATAGAACAGGAGATTCCCGTACTTATAGTCACGTAGACAAAGGTCTCATCCCTTTTCACCTGCGATGCTTTCCATTCGGCAAACGCTGCCATATAGACATCATTGTCAATGGTAATCCTCTCGATGCCAAATTGCTCCTGTAAACGGACTGTAATGGGAAACTGTTTCCACGGTAAATTGTTTTGAAAAACAGCGACACCCTTCTCATAATCAACTTTTCCTGGTACGCCAACACCAATACCCTCGATATCAGCGATTGTAATCCTTGATTTTCGAAGAACTTGTTCCACAGCTTCTACGACTCTATCAAACATTAATTCCCGATCTGATGGGTCACTTTTTACTTCAGTACGTTCAAGCAGTTCGCCGGTATCCGATATGATTCCCGCTGCAATCTTCGTACCTCCAATATCAATACCGATTGCCCTTTTCATGTGTTCGCACTCCTAAGTATGTATTTGAACCTTTATGTCATTTTCTATGATTGTCAACATATCTGCGAAGCCTTTAATTAATCTTCTACCTGTTTGGTTTAAATGTATTTTCGATTGTAAACATAAACTAGTCCTAATAGACCAGCTAATCCGATTAACATCATACCCAGTTCGTGTTTACCTGCCGTCTTTTGGTAGATGATAATCAAGGACACGCATGTGATAAACATAACAAATTTAATAATGAATAAAGCATTAGCCTTCATTTAAAAAATCCTCCCATCGGATTTCACTAGGTGCCAACGTCACTTCTTTCCTATTGCCTTGTCCGTCGTAGAAAGTCGTCGTTTGTTCGATCATTGAATTGTTGACAATCGCCATTTTTTGAATGGATGGATACGCATGGACTTCACAATAAATGTTGCTGGCATGAAATTTTTGGAATTCTCCGTCTTTATGGGCAGCATAGTATAACGCGCGCATTAGCAGACGCGTATTTTCTTCGCTGTATGGCAGTCCAGCTATATAGACAGCTCTGCCATCTCCAAACGGATGACTGGAAAGGTGGACTTCCCCATCAGAATAATCAATAATTTCAGTTTCCTCTGATAGCGCATAAATATTTTTCATACCTTCACCAAAATCGAATTGGGTGCTGTCCGCAGAAATAAAATGCTCTTCGACAGGAGTGACAAAATATTTATCTGTTGATAAGCTGAATCCTAGTTCTTTGTCAACACCTAAGACGTTCGCCAATTGAAAATAATGGCCTTCGTGCTGAAAAGCTGTCGGTTCGCCAATACCTACAAACCCTCCGCCATTATATATCCAGGCCCTGATTGTAGTGACTAACTTTTCATTAGTCCATTGAGCCCCGCCTGAAAAAGCTGTACCCGCATCCCCGGCATTAATGATGACATCAACACCCTCAGGAATCCCATTGTTGATGATATCATCAAAACTTATGAACTGGACTTCCACCGCAGCTCCACTCAAGGATTCCAAAACACCTAAATAGGAATAAATTTGTTTATACCATAGGGCATGGGCAACCATATGTGTTTGCCAGGTTCTCAACTTACCCCAAGAATTCAAAATTGCAACTCTAAGACCGCAATATGGCTGAATACCGTTGATCGTTTCATATATTTCACGAAATTCCTCGGTGACTTTTTCAATATAGGAGACAAATTTCGGAAACTGATAGGCCAGGCTTAAATAACCACCATAACCAATTCGGTCAATGGGTTTTCGTAGTAATGCTCTCCTAGCCGTTAGCCAGTTTTCATTTGCTTCAATCAACGGGTTGTTACCTTCGTAAAATGTATCTGGGAAGAAATAAGGTAAGAATCGCCCTTCTGTATAACGAACATGAGGGATATCGGCAATCATTCGTAGCGTTGCTCCGCCTCCAACACTCCCTACCACTGCATCCAATCCGATATTTTCAAAGTATTTTCCATACGGTTCTGTACCAATCCAGTTATCTCCAAGGAACATCATCGCTTCTTTGCCACTTTTATGGACAATATCCACAAGTTTTTTTGCTTCATCGGTAACAAACTTATGTACAAAATCAATATAATCTAGATAGGCTGGAGTTGGGATTCGAAACGTAGTATTGTAGTAGCCTTGATCAACTATATCTTCCGGTCTTAAACGATAGCCTTTTTCTTGTTCAAAATCATCTAATGCAGCCACTGAAACACTTGCTCCATAACCGAACCAATCGACAAATTTTTCTTTGCCAAGATTATTGAACACAAGGGTAAAATGATAGAAAAACGTTGTGAATCTGACCACGTCTGTATCTGGATTTTTTGCCAGCCATTGTTTTAAATAGGATCTCATAAATTCATTGGAGTGTGGCTGCCTAACATCAAAAGGAATGTCATGCGGTTTATCACCCCAATTGTTTGTAATATGATTGTACATTTGGGTTGGATCCCAAATTGCATATACTAAGAATGACACCGTGTATTCATGCCAAGGAATTGCATTTGTAATCAAAATACGATTTTGCTCTTCATTTACTTTCCAATCATTAACATCAACAACTTCTCCAGTTGTCCGGTCGATGACCTCCCAATATTTCTTAGGATTGTGAAGATAATCCGGCTTAAGTTGTTCCTCAAAATAACCTTTCATAAAATCAATTTCAAGTGTGTCAGTGATTGCAGTATTAAACAAACTCATCAAATAAAGTTGCTGGCATTCTTCCATATGGTTCTCTGCGAACTCATTGTTACCTCTAGCAACAAAATAAGTAGTATAAATTTTTGCATCTAATTGTTTAATATCATCATCTAATTTTGTTCCATCACTATCGCGAATCGCATCTGCACCCCAACGTTCCATCAATTCTTTTGTTTCCTTAAGAAAGTTTTCTTCACTTGGTAAAGTAACGCGGCCTTTTTTCTTTTCCATATAAATCCTCCTTTAGTCCTTTAAACCGCCAAGGGTCATCCCTTGTGTTAATTTTTTTTGAACAATGATATATAAAATTAAGGTTGGTAGCATGACGAGTACCATTCCTGCATACATTTGACCGTAATTCGCAGCAGATTTTTGGGCTGCCATCAAGTTCATTAGCCCAACAGGTAACGTTTTATTTGATCCTGGCAATAATGTTAGGGCAATAATGTATTCGTTCCAAAAGGAAAGAAAGTTAAATAAAATGACGGCAATGATACTTGGACGAGCCATCGGAATCATAATTAAAATCATTGTTTTGAAATATCCGGCACCATCGACCAACGCTGCTTCCTCATACGTGGATGGAAGAGATTGAAAAAAACTAGACAACAAGTAAACAGTAAATGGCAACGCAGTCGTCGCATACACCAAAGCTAAAATAAATAAATTGTCTAGTAGGAATCCCTCCCCAAATTGTCCCCTTAAA
Source organism: Gottfriedia sp. NPDC058432 (assembly GCF_042721555.1). Taxonomy (NCBI): domain Bacteria; kingdom Bacillati; phylum Bacillota; class Bacilli; order Caryophanales; family Bacillaceae; genus Gottfriedia; species Gottfriedia sp. NPDC058432. Next base: position 144,108 of record NZ_JBHXLC010000006.1, on the reverse strand, counting down.
AAGTTATCCCCGTCCAATAACATTAAGAAAATTGGAACAATAATGTAGTTCACATTGATGAATAATCCAGCTTTAAAAAAAGCATTTATTAATTTACTTCCTCTAAAGGTGTATCTTGCCAGCACATAGGCTGCTGGCAAGGCCACAATCAATAATATAAGAAGAGCCAATGCAGTCACCATGACTGTATTCAACATATATGTACCCATGTTTGCCTTTTGGAAAGCATCGATGAAGTTTTGAAAATAGAAACTTTTCGGCATGGCCCAAGGACTTCCATAAAATTCCGAGTTTTTCTTCACTGAAGCTAAGAAGACCCATGCTACAGGAATAATAATAGAGATTGCTAATGTAATTAGTGCAACGTACATAAAATAGCGATAAGCTGTTTCTGCAGTCATTCCTATTTGGATTTTCATTTTTTTTGGACTTCTATAAGATGTTTCCGCAGTCATTCCTTTTTGTGTCTCCATCTTTTTTGGACCTGTATAAGATGTTTCTGCAGTCATTCCTTTTTGTGTTTTCATTCTTTTTGGACCTCTATAAGATGTTTCTGCAGTCATTTTTTTTTGTGTTTCCATCGTTTTTGGACCTCCTTAATACTCCAACACTTCCCTTTTGGTGACGTAGCTAATAATTGCAGATAATGCAAATGAGAATAGGAAAACAACTACCCCAATAGCCATACCGTAACCATAAGATGAATTGGTGTAAGCCTGCTTATACATGTAGCTTAAAAATACCTCCGTCGATCCATCAGGGCCGCCACCAGTCATCGCTTGGACGAGAAGAAAACTTAAATTAATTGTACTGATAACGAAAAAAGTTAACGTTGTACGAATGTTATTCCAAATCAACGGTAATGTAATACTGAAAAATTGTCTGACCCGTCCAGCACCTTCCAAAGAAGATGCTTCATAAAAGCTTTCCGGGATACTCGCCATCCCTGCCATATACATGACCATATAGTAACCAACGGCTTGCCAAATGAGTGCCCCTCCTATGCTATAAATGGCAATTTTTTGATCACCAAGCCACATCTTTTGAAGGTTCTCAAGGTTAAATAAAGCTAGTAGATTATTCAACAAACCTGTGGTTGGGTCATAAACTGCAGAAAATATCCCCGAGATAACCACAACGGATAAGATATTCGGGATATAGAAAATAATTCGGAAAAAACTATTACCTTTCATCTTTTCTCTTGTTAACACAGAAGCAAACAAGATCGCCAGCACCATAGTGATAAGTGTGACGAGAACAATTAATACAATACTGTTTTGGAGAGAGCGAAAGAAGTTCATATCATTCCATAAGATTTTGAAATTATCGAGCCCAACAAATACTTTATTATTAGAAAATCCTCCCCACTTATATAAGGACATCCTGAATACCTCTATCGTAGGAAAAATCATAAAAATGGCTAACAGGATTAGTGCGGGTACCGTACTAACAAGGATAAAAATCCTTTTTTCTCTTTTCTTATTCATGTCATCACCTCATTTAATAAATCTAACGGTGAGAAAAGTCACCGTTAGATTTAATGAAAACTATAAATTTATTTATTTTAATGCGGAGTGTAATTGGTCACTAACTTTCTCAACAGATTTTTGCCAATCTTTCACATTTTTATCACCAGACATAATACTGTCGATTGATCCAAATAATGTATCTGCCATGCTAACACCTTCCACGGCTTTCGTTGCGGCAAATCCGCCCATACCTGCTTTAACTCCATTATCATAAATACTATAGAATAATTTATTGTCACCTGTCAGTTTACTAGAAATGCCTTTGATAGGCTGAATCGCACCTGATCCAGAAAAAATTTCAGCTGCTTTATCTGAATAAACAAACGTTAAGAAATCTTTAGCTGCCTGTTTATTTTTAGCTGCAGAAGGAATCCACATTTGTTCAAAGAAAGTAAACGCATAACGGTCTTTGCTAGCATCAGTGGCTGGTATAGCCGTCATGCCCCATTCAAAGCCTTTTGATCGAGGCGCATCTTTCATTTCACCAACAACCCACGTACCATTTGGCATGAACAATGCTTTGTTATCGAGAATCAATTGTTGATTTTTCTTGTAGTCTTTGCCATTAGCATTTGCAACGGTTGTTGGTTCTGTGTATTTCGCTAATTTTCGGATAATCCCAAATACTTTCGTTGCTTCAGGAGTTTCCCAAATACCTTTTTCATATTTCATCGCTTTATTGTAGAAATCCGGTCCACCTATCGATAATAGTAATGAATAGAAGAATGAATCAAAGTAACCAGTGGTAGGATACGTAAATAAATAAATCCCTTCTGCCTTCGCTTTATCGCCCAAAGCCCACATCTCGTCCCAAGTCTTTGGAACTTCCCAACCTTTTTCCTTCAATAAACCAGCATTATAAAATAATCCGGTTGGACTATAAAACATCGGTGCCATATAAGTTTTGCCGTCATTATAAGGATTAGTGGCAAGTGTAGCAGTAAATCCTGGTACTAACTTATCTTTAACTTTCACGTCTTCACCATAAACGTTCCTATCCAAAACATCTGTAATGTCTTCTAAAGCTTTATCTTTAATTAATGTTTCTGTAAGTGCCAGTTTTCTACCAGTTGCCAATAACACCACATCCGGATAGTTACCTGCCTTCATATTCGAACCGATAACATCCTCAAGATTTTTATCCACCGTTAATTCAACATCAACATTTGGATTAGCATCTTCATATGCGTCAATCACATTAGTCCACATATCTTTACCATATGCCGATTCAAGTGCAGCCACATGAATGGTTTGTTTTTTACTAGTTTCTGTACCTCCGCCATTAGAGTTATCAACTTTTGTAGTATTACTCTGACAGGCTACTAAACTTAGAGATAATAAAACTGTCATTCCAGATACTAAAAACTTCTTTTTCATCTTACCCCTCCTCTTTATTTTTCTTTCTCTCTTGAGTAAAGAATACAAAACAGGTAGCGCTTTCACAACAAACATCTTGTCCAGTTTTTTAGGTATCTTGCTTTTTGTTTAATATTTCGGTAAAAATTGTTATAATATGGAGAAAATTCTAAAAAGGAGTGATTCGTTTGTCCAATGAAGTGTACGAAGTCCCGAAATCTCGACGAGGCCATCTTCCGGTAAAACTACTTTATGTAACAAAATCAAAATTCAATAAAAATTGGCATAGCACCCATCATGCCCATCACTTTACAGAGCTAATGTATATTACCGAGGGCAAAGGAACTTTTATCTTTTACAAAGAAGAAATCCCTGTCAAAGAACATGATTTCATTATCATCAATCCGAATGTCGATCACACGGAAAAATCTGATATCGATCACCCTCTCGAATACATTGTACTTGGTATCCAAGGTCTTTCCTTTTCATCTACAGAATATCCAGGGCAGGTCACTCTTTACAATTGTAAAGAGGAACAAAAAACATATCTTTTTTACCTTGAGCAATTGATCAAGGAAGCAAAAAACCATCAGGAAGATTCTGAGTTGATCATGCAAAACATTTTAGAAATTTTGTTACTTAAAATGATGAGAAAAAAAACTTTCAACGTAGAGCAAACCTCTACTAAAAAAATCAGTAAAGATATTGAATTTATTAAAAATTATATTAAGCAGCATTTTCGCGAAGATATCAGTTTGGATACCTTAGCAAATGTAAGTCATATCAATAAATATTATCTAGCCCATTCCTTTAGGAAATATCTCGGTGTCTCACCTATTGAATACTTAATTCAAACTCGTATTAGAGAAAGCAAAATATTATTGGAAACCACCAATTATCCGATTTCCAGTATTTCAACCATTACGGGCTTTTCCTCCCAATCGTTCTTTGCACAATCATTTAAACGAGAGATGAATATATCTCCTTCAAAATACAGAAATGATAAAAATGCTAATAAAAATAAAACGAAAGTTAAAAGTAATAAAGGGAAAATAAAGTCACCTACCTAGATTAACTCCCAACCTATCACGCCACACTAATGCGGAAATTTTACTGCAAATGGATGAGATGAGAATCCAAAAATATTATGTGAGCGTTTAAGTCATTCAAGAGTTGAAACTATGCTCGGTATTTACTCAAAATCAAATGAAGAAATGCAGAAGAATACAGCTGATCGATTTGATCAAAAATTTGGTTTAAATTAAGATGCTCGTGAAATATCTGTGCAGTATTTGTGCAATAAACAAAATTCAACACAAAAAATGAAAATAACCGAAAAACAAAAAAAAAGCCCAAACCCTTGATACACTTAGGTTTGAGCTTTCTCATTTCAATGATCCCAACTGGACTTGAACCAGCGACCCCTACCCTGTCAAGGTAGTGCTCTCCCAGCTGAGCTATGGAATCGTAATATATGTTAGAAATCATTCTCACTAATTAAGTCTATTATACTGTTTTGTCTAAAACTCTTCAACCAATATTTAACAAAAAATTTAGAAAATAAGTCCACTAGTTTGTAGTTTTCCATTTTGAAAAATACTTATTTATTCGACCTTGCTTCGATTTCACCAATTGTATGCATTAAATCTTTCCATCTCAAATCTTTGTCTTTCGGTATATTGCTTAATAGAATACTACCAATCACAATTGTTAAGAACAATAGCAAAACACCCACACCAAATACAAATGTCTGAACTTTATAGTTTTTAACGATTTTTATCATTCTACTTTTCATAGGCGATCTCTCCAATAGTTAAAAATTAATATTCCCATATTCCTTAACTAAACATGGTGAAGGTATACCCTCTTTACTATTAATATTTTCCTGTTTGCCTATTATGTAATCAAAAATTCTGAAATCATTTTCGATTGAGTGTTTTGTTTCCTGCAACCACTACTAATTTATATCTTAAATTCTTACTATTTCTACAAGAATATTTTAAGTAAATTTGCGGAATGGCTTTATTCTATGATCTATGTATCTAGAACTAACATCCACACTATAGCTTATTTTTGTTAGCTCTTTTTCTTTATCTCTGTATATTCCGAGGTCATGCTTTTCTTCTGATTTTGTTCTATATTATTCTCCGTTGATTTTTTCTGTCTATTTTTTCCTTTAGAATTTTTCTTCTTTTCTAATGTCTTCTCCTCTTTGTCATCTTGATCAGAATTCCGCTTTAATAACTCTTTTTGTTCAGCGTATACGGATATGATTGAACCACCAGCTTGAATCCAACTTCCACTATATTTTAATAGTAATGCTAGTTCTTCGTATTCCTTCACTAATGGGTTTGTTTCAGTTTCTGAATCATATTGTTGGAGTACATCAAAAATGACGCCGTCTGATAGATCACTAGGCACGTCTTGTTCACTAGAAATTGATTCACTCTGTTGAGTTGGCATCGTTTCATATTGTTCATCAATTGGTTCGTAGTCTGGTAATCTACCAAAAAGATATTCTATTTCATTCAATATTTCTTCATTAGAAGATTCGCTTAATAGTTCTGGTACTTTTTCATTATGATCTTCAATTTCAATTTCATTTGTAAGTTCAACAGTTTCATCTTCTGGCAATCTTCCCGTATATTCTTGTACTTCATCAAAAATAATTCCATCCGATAGTTCACTAGCCTCAGACACTGGCGCACTGCCATGGTATTCTTGCAGTACGTCAAATATGACTACATCTGATAAATCGCTAGGTTGTTCTACTTGCCCGGTTTCTTCTAAATAGTCTTTTAAATCCTCAATTTCTAGCTCTACGAAACCAGCTAATGATTGTAATGTGTTTCCAATCGCTTGTAAAAAATTCCCCATAAAACCAGATACATCAAAATCTTCTGAACTTACTTCGTCTAAAGCTGCGATTAATCCACCGAAAGCTTGTTGAGCATTCCCTGTTATATTTAATTTTATCGCTCGATCTGGGTTTTTTTCTTCTTCTTCTTTTTCTTCCTCTGCTTCTGCAGCTAATAAACTAAATAATACAGTGACATTACCTGAAGCTTGGATAATTTCACCTGCATCTTCTAATACACTAGGTTCTCCTAAATAAGCTTCTATTATATTTCCGATTGCTTGAAAGGCATTACCGCCAAAATCCAGATGAAAACTTAGTTCTTCCCACCCTTTTCGGTCTTCTCCTTTTAACCCTCTCATAGGTGTACTACTAATTGCTGAACTGACCGTTCCTAACGCATTTATCCAGGATCCAATAACTTCCATAACTTGGCTCATACAAGAACACCAATCCTTGATTAGTCATTTAGGATTAGTATATTCAACCATGACGTTTAAACGTTCCAAATAGGTAAATATAATTAAGCCCTAATTGATTTACCCAACTTTTTTCTTAAACAATTCAATTTTTGATTTTTCCCCTACAATAAAAATTAAATCACCACTTTGAAAAACTACGTCTCCAATTTGTGATACCATTGGTTCACCGTCACGGATGATTAGGACAACCGTAATACCATATTTCATTGAAAAACTCATTTCTCTTAATGTTTTGCCAACCAATTTTTCAGGTATGACCGTTTCAACTCCTGCAACGTTCTTTGTAATTTCAATGTATTCAATTATCCCACTCATCGCTTCCATACGTGCTGCTTTATGTCCAGCTTCCTCTTCTGGATAGATTACTAAATCCGCTCCAATGCTTTCTAAAATCCCACCAACTTCACGATTATTTGCTTTACAAATTATTCTTTTTACTTTTCTCTCTTTCAATCTTCTCGTTATTAAGATAGAGGCTAAAGAATCCGTTCCAATCGCTACAAATACTGCATCAAATTGACTTACATTTAAATCCTCTAGAATAGACTCTTCACGCAAATCGCCAATTACTGCATACTCTGTGTACTCTTCTAATTGGTCTAATGTCTTTTTATCTTTATCACAAACAACAACTTCATGACCTAACCGATCAAATTCTTTTACAATTCCTCTCCCAAAACGTCCAGCACCTATTACCAAATATTGTTTTGGCATATATAATTTCCTCCTTACCCAACTGCTAAGTCTTTTTCAACATATTTTAATTTTTGATTATCTACTCGAAGTACGAAATAAATTAACGTGAAAATCCCAATTCTTCCAATAAACATTAATAAAATTAAGACTATTTTTGACACGCTATGAATATTTGTTGTAATCCCTAATGATAATCCAGTATTTGTGATGGCCGAAATGACTTCTAGTAATATTAAATCTAACTGAAATGGTTCAAAAATCGAAATAAAAATTGTTGCAGATGTGATTAAAATGATAAAGCTCATCGCAATAACAAATGCACGGTCAACTACTTCTTTCTTTACGCTTGTTCTAAAAATAATTGTATCTTCCTGTGACTTAATAACGGAAAACATCTTTGCAGCTAATACCGAAACGGTTGTTAAACGAATCCCACCTGCTGCACTCGACGAAGCTCCACCGATATACATCAGCACTAAAAGTATTAAGATTGCGGGCAATGTTAGTTCTGCAATATCAAGCGGTGCATACCCACCATTTCGACTCGTAACTGATAAAAAAAATGAATTTGTTAGTTGATCAAAAAAATTTAAATGTTTAAACGCATGTCGTCTTTCTAAAAGCCAAAAAACAATTGTCCCAATAATCATAAACGAAAAATGCAGGCGCATATTAATTCTTGTAAATAAGGATTTTTTCTTATTGTATTTATAGATATATTCCATAATAGTCGGATAGCCTAATCCACCTATAAAAATTAGCGCTGCTGTTACAATTAAAACTACATTATTTTTTTGAAATGAAATTAAACTATTTCCAAATAAATCAAAACCGGTATTTGTAAAGCTTGCAACGGAATGAAAAGCAGTAACTAATAAAGTTTCTAATGCAGTATCATACTTCCCTCTAAATTGACTATAAAAAAAGAGTCCACCTATAAATTGAAAAAATAATGATGTATATAAAACTGATAAACTTAATCTTTTAATTGTCTTAAAGCTACTTTGATTTTGATCCTTCGATATGACTAGTAAATTTGAAATTGTCATCCGAATACCGAGTAGCATAAAACCATAACTAATAAATACAACAATTCCAATTGCACCAATTTCCATTTGGATCATTAATAGTATTTTCCCCCATACATTAAATGTCTCAACTAAGTTTACTGTTGTTAGTCCAGTCACACTAATCGCACTCGTTGAAACAAATAAACTGTCTATATAACTTATATTCGAAATTCGCGTAAATGGGAGATAGTATAAGAATGAAAATAAAAATGTAATGATTATATAAGAAATAAAGATGTAATGGAGAGGATTCTTGGCCTTTTTCTTCTTTTTCTTCATAAGTAGCTCTTTTCTCCTTTTATTTGCTAGATAAAAGTTTATGGAATATTTTTCTAATCGCTATTATCTATTCTACCTATTTTTAGTTAAAAAACAAAAAAACTTTCAATCTAAAGATAGATTTGAAAGTTTTTTGAAGTAATTTTTAAATTTAATTTAATAACTTTTCGTGATTCTCTAAGCTGATGAAGAATTATCTGTTTTGACTTGTATTGATGAAACTTCTTTTTGCTGTTGATATAGGTACAAGAATACACTCACAATTACAATTGTGCCTCCAATTAGCTGAAATGATGATAACATTTCGTGAAGAAGGAAAACTGCTAAAATCGATGCACCAACTGGTTCCCCAAGTATACTCATTGATATTGTCGTAGCATTTACGTAATTTAATAAATAGTTATTTATAATATGTGCTAATGAAGGAATGATGGCAGATGCAATAAATATGATCCAATCTTTTGATTGGTAATCAAAGAAATTATCCATCGTTACGATATTATAGATTGTTAAAAACGCTGCTGAAAATGCGAATACCCAAAAACTATACACCCAATGAGATGTATTTTTTACGGTTGTTTGTCCAACCATTAAATAGAGCACTGCAGCAATTACACTTAAAAATGAAAGAATATCACCTTTAAACGCTGACATACTTAAGCCTATATCACCGAATCCTATTAGACATACGCCAATAATAGCGATAATCATACATATTTTAGATTGCATAGACGTTCGCTCTTTAAATACAAAGTATCCAAGAATCATTGCCACTAATGGCTGAAGAGCTAATATGATAGTTGAGCTTGCCACTGAAGTGAAAACTAATGAACCATACCATAATATAAAATGGATAGCTAACATTAACCCACCTAAAGCGAATGATTTATAATGTGATTTTTTTAAAGCTTTTAATTCAATTTTTCGTTTCAATACAAATGGTAGCATCCATATACATGTAAACCAGAGGCGATACATGCTTAAAACAGAAGGAGAAGCATTCGTCCATTTAGCTAATATAGCTGAAGTTGAAATCGCAACAATGGACAAAATTAATAAAGACATCATTGCATTAGGTTGTTTTTTACTCATGTTTCACCTCTTTTTAGACTTATTTTGTAAGCGTTTAATACATTTTGCTTTTCTAAATTTTTTGTATGAAGTAACATCTAATTATATCATCCTAGGGAAAAGAAGAGGAGACATTTTATGATTCAAACAAATGGTACTAGAGAAGAACATACATTATATAGTGAGCATATTAAAAAAGAGATAACATTTACAATATACTATTCAAGCATGCACACTCCGTTAATAAAACATCACTTATTAATTGCCCAAGATGGACAAGATTATTTTAATTTAGGAAAAGTTCATCGAGTAATTGAAAAATTAACAAAAGAAGGTTCAATTCAGCCTACAATTATAGTGGGTATACCATATTCTTCACCAGATGAGCGCTTTAAACTATACCACCCTTCTCAACCTGGTCAAAAAAACTATATTCGTTTTTTAGCTGAAGAATTACTTCCATATTTAGATGATCATTTACCTTTACTTGGATTAGCCCATAGCAGAACATTAATCGGCGATTCATTAGGTGGTACTGTTTCATTACAAGCTGCATTTACATATCCTAATACATTTGGACAAGTCATTATGCAATCACCATTTGTGAACGATGATGTCATAGAATTTTTAAAGAATACAAAATTAAATTCGATTCTTTCTATTGTTCAAACTGTTGGAAAACAAGAAGATAATGTTTTCACACCAAGTAAGCAATGGGTTAATTTTGTCAAAGGTGGTTTACAGTTAAAGGAATATTTAGCAAATTTCCCTGTAGAATTACATTACTCAGAATATGAAGGGGACCATACTTGGACAAACTGGGAAAAGCAACTTGAAGATGTATTAAAAATTAGTTTAGCAAAATAATTCGTGAAACTTAGCGATTTTCAAAAAATTTGGTATAATTAAAATTAGTTATTTTTATTTTGTTAATTTTTTCAAATTAAAATATAAAGTATTGCAAACAGGAGGTAATTTTTATGAAATGTGGCGTTGTTATTTTCCCATCTAATTTCGTTCAAGAAAAGGCTAATGAGTATAGAAAACGTTTTGATCCAGCTTATACGTTAATCTCTCCTCATGTAACATTAAGAAGTGGATTCGAATTAAACGAAGAGCAACTTCCAAATATTATTTCACAATTAAATGAAATTGCGAGTCAAATTGAACCATTTGAATTGGAAATTAATAAAGTAAGTTCTTTTGCACCAGTTAATAATGTCATCTATTTAAAAGTTACACCTGTTGAAGCATTAAAAGAGCTTCATGAAAAAATGCACACTGGCGCTTTCCCAGAAATAAAAGATTATGCTTTCATACCGCATATTACAATCGGTCAGCAATTACAAGATGCTGAATTTGCTGATATTCTAGGCCAGTTACGTATGATTCAATTTAGTTACAATGAAGTAGTAGATAACTTTAAATTAGTTTACCAATTAGAAAACGGTGCTTGGGAAGTGTATGAAACATTTAAATTAGGAGCAAAAAAATGAGCATTCGCACAATCGTCGCAGCAACAGACTCAAGTATACAAGACGCTCTTAAAGTACGAGTAGAAGTTTTTGTAGAGGAACAACAAATTTCAAGAGAATTAGAGTTTGATGGCCTTGACGAAGAATGTATACATTTTGTTTCATACGATGGAGAACAGCCGATTGCTGCAGGTCGACTTAGATTAATCGAATCGACTGGAAAAGTTCAGCGAATTTGCGTTTTAAGTAACTATCGAGGAAAAAAAATTGGGAATGAAATTATGTACTTAATTCATAAAACTGCAAAGGAAAAAGGCTTAAATCAATTAGTCCTACACGCACAAGAATCTGCCATTCCTTTTTATGAAAAATTAGGTTATGCAATCTCTTCCGAAATATTTTTTGAAGCTGGTATTCCACATGCCGAAATGAAACTAAAATTAAATTAAACACACTTAAAACTATGATTCAATTGAATCATAGTTTTTTCATGGAAAAAAAAAAACTATACTCGAGGCTATGTGACAAATAACGATCATACTAATGTATTTAGTTCTATCCAGATGAAAAGATACTTTTTTCCCATTAAAATTCACTTTTCGTACACAAATCTTTTTGGTAACATAGATGAGTCTGCTTTAATTTTAAGGGGGAAAATAATGAAAATTGCAAACTATCAAAATCAATCAATCTATTTACCAGAATTCCCTCGATCAAGATATGAGGAAATATATCAAGCCAGTATTCGCGGGGAAGTTAAATGTGTTAATTGCCATCAAAAATTAAGCTTCACATTAACTATTTATGATATTCCTCATTTTTATCATATAAACAAAGAGCAAAATCTAGCATGTATAAATCATATCGTAGAGTTGGAGCAAGAAATTGTTGCTAGATTTGAACATAATAATTCTACTACCGAAAATACTAACGATCGTATTATTAAACTACCTACTAAGCGTTCGATTTCAAATACAGCTACAATCGAAAAAATAGATGAAAATCAATTTATTAACAGACTACCTTTTTACAATATTCCACCATATAAAAAAAATGAACAAAAAACGGATGAATTTGTAATCAATCAAATTTCATTAGATTCACAACAATGGAATGCTGTTACACATATCGGTTCGCCATTACTTGTACTTGCTGGAGCCGGAAGTGGTAAAACACGAGTCATTACAACACGAGCAATGCACTTAATGAATAGCGGTATACTCCCGCATGAAATGATGCTCGTAACATTCACGTCAAAAGCATCTGCAGAAATGAAAGAACGAATGAAAGGTCTAGGTTACCCTATTCAACAAATGGAAATTGGTACCTTTCATAGTATTTTTTATAAAATGCTTTTACGGTTTGATCGTGCAAAATGGGATTCAAGTCGATTAATTAAATCGGATTTTCAAAAGGAGATCATGTTAAAGCAAATTGGTCGACGACTTGAAATTGATGAAAAATCATTTGCATACGACCAAGCTATTCAACAAATCGGCTTATGGAAGAACTCTTGTGTTTATCCACATGAGATTAGATCAAAAGATGCTTGGGAAGAACAAGTCGCTTCTCTTTATGAAGGCTATGAATCATTAAAAAAGCAAAACGGACAATTTGATTTTGACGATATGTTACTCGGTTGCTTTGAAATGTTAAATGAAAATAATGAATTACTTTTACATTATCAAAATCGATTTAAATGTTTATTAGTGGATGAGTTTCAAGATATTAATAAAATCCAATTCAATATTCTAAAAATCCTATTTCAACATACAGAAAACATTACAGCTGTTGGTGATGATGATCAGTCAATATATGCGTTTAGAGGAAGTGACCCTAGGTTTATCTTAGACTTTAAAGAGCATTTCCAAGGATCTACAATTTATCATTTAAGTGAAAATTATCGTTCCACCCACGGGATTGTATCATTAGCAAACGAAGTTATTAAGCCTAATAAAAACCGCTTTGTCAAATCAATGCATGCTCAATATGACTACGATCAAGTACCTTCTTTCTTCTTTCCATACGATGAAGAAGAAGAAGCAACGATGATTATTAATGATATGAAAGAAAAAATTAATAACGGTGCAAATCCAGGACAATTTGCAATTTTGTATCGCACTAATACTGCATCAAGGGCTGTTTTTGAACGATTAATTGGAACAAGCTTACCGTTTACAATCGATCAAGATGGTGACTCATTTTATGATCGACCGATTATTCGAAAAATGATCTCTTTCCTACTATTAATAGGAGATGAGGATCACCAAGCAGCATTGAAGGAAATATTACCTGTCTTTTTTCTAAAACAACAAGCATTTCAAGATGCAAAAATGAATAGTGTAATGCAAAATCTATCTTTCTTAGAAGCATTCACTACTATTAAAAGTGCAGCACCATTTCAAATTAAAAAAATTGAGAACCTGATAAAGATTTTACGTTATTTAAGACATGCATCTCCTTTAGATGCAATTGAGCGAATTGAAGAAAGTCCAGCATTTATGGACTATATTAAAAAACGTGGAAATGAGTCTAATAAAATCGAACGACCTTCTGATGATTTAAGAGATTTAAAAGTCGTAAGCAAAAATTTCAAATCAATTAGAGAGTTTATTGATCACGCATTTCATATCTCTGCTAAATTTAAAGAATATAAGCAGAAAAAAAATCAGTCATCACAAGGTAATATTTCGCTTTTAACAGCTCACCGTTCAAAAGGATTAGAGTATGATTATGTTTATATTCTAGGTGTTGTAGACGGCGGATTCCCTCATGATTATGCTTTAGAATCTTTAAAAAATGGTAACTTAGATCAACTAGAAGAAGAACGTCGCCTTCTTTATGTGGCATGTACAAGAGCTAGAAAGCTATTATACTTATCCATCCTTCAAAAAAGAAGAGGCAAAAAAGCTAATTCTTCAAGATTAATTCGACGTTTTATTAATAAAAAATGAGATTGAACAAACTAATTTTAAATATTGGACAAAAATAAAGGTGAGCAAATATGCTCACCTTTTTATAATTTATCGTCTAGTTGTTCTACTGCCACAGCCACAACCTGATTTTTTCACATAGCCGGCCGGAGCGCCTTGGTAATATGGGTTATAGTTCGCTTGATTCATTTGTTGTTGCATTATTTGTTGTTGCATTTGGTACTGTTGTTGTTGTTGTTGCCATTGATAAGGAGTCATTTGACCTTGACCTTGATTATACATATCTTCCCTCCTATATAAGTCTATTCATAATAGTATATGAAAGGAATTTTCAATCGTTCTACCTAAAATTACGAATTCAGTCTATTAACAATCGTTTCTATTACGCCTGCTGCCCCTGCAATAGCTAATAAAATGATGATGAACTCTCCCACATGTGGGAAGAACACATATATTAATAGTAAAAACGCTGTACACCAAATTCCACTACACCAAGTACAACTTAATAACTCACCAAAAAAGTATTGAATTCCACTTCCTTTAATCTTTGTATAAGTAACTGGCATCCCATTTTCTTCAAGAGTTATTTCATCAATAAAAGGTCTTCTTAGAAAAGCTGTTATTTTATCGTGAACAACTAAACGAGTCAATCGAAAGCTTGCCAAAATTAAGATGAATAGCAACAACCAACTTATATCCATGTTAAGTACGAAGGACATGGGATATGGATGCAAGGGCTAAATAATCTCACTTCCTTACCCTACGTTTATGCTCCTCTAATCCCTTCCAACCCTTCTCCTCCCCTTCTCTTTTTTACTCTCCCTATTCCCCTTTTACAGATCTAAGCTCTGCTTTGTCCTTCTAGCTTTAACTGTACTACTCTGCTCCTAAGCCCATTTATCTAAAAAAGCAATAATCTTCAGTAACCGTTTTTCGCCTGCTTAATATCATAGTTAATGTAATATCCATCTAAAAGTGATAAGGAGTGAAAAAGATGAGTTGCAAAGACAACCACGACAAAAAAAGAAACCACTGTGTATGTGACGTTGTAAAATTCATAAACGATCTACAAGATTGCGCAACACACACTTGCCCAACAGGTTGTGACGTTCCATTCTTAGGTGCTAACCCAAATGTACCACTTGCAAATACTCGCCCTTTCCTATTGTATTTAGCAAACGGTGAATTATTTAGAGTACCAGCATTTAATAATAATATGATGGCAGTTATGGCTCAACAAGCTAATAATCAAAATCAAGACGGCAACCAAAACAACAAAAACGCTCAAGTCAACAATTGCCAAGATACAGTTGTTTTCCGTGTTGAAAGTGTAGATGATGATTGCTGTGCGGTGTTAAGAGCATTAGTTCCTGTTAAAACTGGTGACGGCAAAGACAACAACAAAAATAACAACCAAAACACTTTCTGTGAACTACTAGACGGTGAAATGTTTGTTGCTTCAAACACTTGTGTAACTGTTGACTTAGATTGCTTCTGTGCAATCCAATGCTTACGTGACGTACACGTTTCAAATCTGTAAGTTTAATGTAAACTAAAAAACTATGGGTGGTAGATCATGTATCTACCACCTTTTTAACGCCTTAAATACCTACCATTTGAATACTTACAATACTTTGAATATCCAATTCGACGTCATTAATTTTTGAAGAAACCTTAATTGAAACCTTTCCTTCGTTGTAACCCATAATATAGCCAATATATAAATCTTTTTCTGTTCGAATTCGGCACTCAACCTTTGGAATATAATGAGGCTTATTGATCATAAATAAAATTTTTTCTTCATTCGTCATAGCTTTAAATGGTTTTTTCATCCAAGCATTGTCTGGTTCGACTTGATCTTCTTGTTGATCTTCTTGTTGATCTTCTTGTTGATTTTCTTGTTGATCTAAATTCACAACAACTTCTAATTCCTCTACTTCTTCTAGATCTTCAACTTCTTCGTATTTAGGAGCTACATATTTTTTATCCTTTTGTTTTTGATCCTGATTATTTACTTTGACCACATAAGAGTGTTGTACGTTCAACTTGGCTTCTTGAAAATCCGGCTGCGCAATATATAATAATGGCTTTACACCTTCTTTAGACTCTTTTCTTGCCATTGTTGTTCCTCCCTCGTAAGTGTGCTCTCATAAATTATATGAACAGACAATATTTATCATGTTACTTTTTTCTCAAACAAGTAACCTACAAATTTGATAGAAATACGATATATTCGCCTATCAACACTTGACTAATTTTATACATATTCATATAAATTGGACAAATATCCTAGTACAAACAATTGACAGGGCACATATAAATACATTGTAACCGCACAGAAAAAACAAGGAGCGATGAAAAAGTGAATAAAGAGTTATTCTCAGTATTCGTAGGTAAAGGAGTTAGAATTGGTCGAGGAGGTCATGAATCTAAAGAAGGTTTATTAATTGGTGCATTTGGAACACATATTGCTCTTTTTACAGAGGCTGAAGGTGTAATCTACTTCCCTTATACTCATATTAAAAGCGTAACTTCATTTGCTAAAGGTAAATTATCTTTTGATGAAATGTACAATAAGATTGAATTATTACCAAACGAGAGTTTTGTAGACTTATTAAATTCTCAAGTTAGACAATGGGTAAAAATTAATCGCGGTGGCCACGACAAAGTTGAAGGCATTCTTCTTGATGCAAACCATGATTATGTAGAAATTTCTTTTAACGATGAACTAGTGTATATTGCTACTTATCATGTAAAAAGTGTAAGTTTCGGAGAAAAATTTGAAGTTTACGAAAGAAGTAATACGACAAGCCAAACATTAAGAAGAAGAAAATAATGTTTAGAAAGGTCGTTTTATGAAATAAAACGACCCTTTTTTATAAAACTTTGACCCTCGATGCCATTCTAATTATGTAAAACCATTATAAAGTAATTTGAAACTATACTTAATTTTGAGTGGTAATCAATAGATCATTGGAAGTATGCTGTTATGAAATAACTGATCCATCTATAAAATTTTCAAACTTAATAATCTTTTTTCATTCATATAAGACAGGCACTATCTACCTTGCCAACCTTTAGATGAAATGATTGATTTTATTTAGACAAACTATCATCCTAATTGATATGTCCATATTAATAAAATTGAAAATCCTTTTTCAGAAATGAACATGTCTGAATCATAATGATTTATCTTTTTAAGAAAGGAGAAAATCATGGCAAGTTTCAAAAATTTTCTCAACAAACAAGTTACAATTGAAATATCTGGTAACAGTAATGTTGATGGAATCTTAATTGAAGTTGGAAATGATTTATTAGTTGTTTTCAATGGTGAAAATTTCCTTTATATTCCACTACTTCATATTCATAATCTTAGTGAAAGTACACTCGAAGAATCCTTTGGTGTTGTCCCTTCCCTACAAGAATTAGAACACGAAAAAGATGAGTTATCTTTACGTAAAGTATTAACTGCTGCCAAAGGGATTTTTGTAGAAATTAATCTATCAAATAATCGTTCTTTTCATGGCTTTATTACAACCATCATGAATAATTACTTCGTATTCTATTCACCGATTTATAAAATCATGTATATATCCCTACAGCATTTAAAGTGGTTAACCCCGTATCTCACTGAAAAAACCCCTTATATGTTAAGTCATAATTTATTACCTGTTAATCCTTCTAATATCCCTTTAGCACGCACGTTAGACGTTCAATTAAATAAGTTGATTGGTGAATTAGTCGTAATGAACAGTGGAGAAAATTACGAATATATAGGTAAGTTGAGTTCCATTGACTCAAATTTCATAGAGTTGACTACATCTAGAGGAGAAAGCAAATTAGTAGGTCTTCGTCACTTAAAATCAATTTTTATTCCGTAAGAATTAATTAAAATTAAAATGCCACTTTTAAAATAGATAAGTGCCTATTTATGACCATCATAAGAAGGCACTTTTTTTATTTGACTAATATGTCAGGTTAATTTCCCTAAACGAATGTTTACCTATATAAGGAAAAGGAAGGACGCTTATTTCCACTGCAGGATGTACGCTTTAAATAGGAGCATGAGCTGAGCTATTTCGTTCCAAAGGGATCTTTAGCCTTCCCTCATCTCCAATTTGAGATGAGCAACATCCGTTCTAATCTGATGAGTTAGTTACTTTCTGCTTCTCGCTGTTGTACTTACTCATGAACACCTTGTGAGTATGTTATTTTCGTCTTCTCGCTCTCTTACTTACTCGTGAACACCTTATGAGTATGTTATTTTCGTCTTCTCGCTCTCTTACTTACTCATGAACACCTTATGAGTATGTTATTTTCGTCTTCTCGCTCTCTTACTTACTCAAGAACCTTAGTTAAAGTATGTTCATTAAAAACACGAAAAAAAATAGAAGCCATTAAAGACTTCTATTTTTCTTGCTCTTCTTATCCCATTATATGGTATCCAGAATCAACATGAATGTTTTCTCCAGTAATACCTCTTGCTAAGTCACTAAATAAGAATAAGGCAGAATCTCCTACTTCTTCTTGTGTTACGTTTCTACGTAATGGAGCTTTTTCTTCGATCTCTTTTAAGATTGTATTAAAGTCGCCAACACCTTTTGCAGAAAGCGTACGGATTGGCCCTGCAGAGATTGAGTTTACGCGAATATTGTCTTTCCCTAAATCGTTTGCTAAATAGCGTACAGAAGCTTCTAGAGCTGCTTTAGATACACCCATTAGGTTATAGTTTTGCATTACACGCTCTCCACCTAAGTATGTTAGCGTAACAATGCTTCCACCTTCAACCATTAATGGTTTTGCTTCACGAGCTACTCCTACTAAAGAGTAAGCACTAATGTTTTGTGATAGTAAGTACCCATCACGGCTTGTGTCTACAAAATCACCTTTTAAATCTTCTTTATTAGCAAAAGCGATACAGTGTGCTACACCATGAATTGTGCCTACTTGCTCTTTAATTGATGCAAAACATTTTGCTAAATCCTCATCACTAGTTACATCACATTGAACTAAAAGATTGTTTGGATTTTCTAATGAGTCAGATAATTCACGAACACCTTTTTCTAATCTTTCAGTTGCGTATGTAAAAATTAAATTTGCTCCCGCGCTATGTAATGATTGTGCAATACCCCAAGCGATACTACGGAAGTTTGCAACACCCATAACAACAAAAGTTTTGCCTTGCAATGAAATCATATTATTCATCTCCTTTATTATTAGTTATTAGTACTAGATACTAAAATAGTAGCACAAATACGATGAATTGAAAATAGTAAAGTTATATCTAGCTTTATCCACATAAAGAAAACTCGTCGACTGACGAGCTTTTTAGGCGAAGTCAGAGGCGTAGTTGCACTTATACTTTGTTCCTAGAATTGGCTACCACGTCGAGTACTATTCCTAGCTGCCGATTTATATTTTAAAGTGAAAAATATAAATATAATAGTTTATTTAAAAAGAGTTTATAGTTTTGAATTCCTTTAAGGACGAAAATAAATTATAATGATGATTGTCGTACATTAAATGTGCCTATTTAAAAGCATACTAATAATACTTATTATAGAGAGGTGAGGACATGAAGGAAGACCGTACATCTCCCTTTCAAATTGATTTCAAATTACTTTTTATCCTTTTTTGTATTGCCGCTGTAAGTTACCTTGCAATTACTAGTGCAATGCCAAGCCTTCCTGCAAATCTAAGAAACATCAATTTCGCTGGACAACAAATTAAATGGTATATCATTGGACTTGTTGGTATTGCTTTAATTATGATTATTGATTTTGATCGATATAAAAATGTTATTTGGTATATGTATGGAATTGGACTACTCCTGCTACTTGGATTAGAACTGCATATCCCAGGTGCTAAAACTATCAAAGGTGCAACGGCGTGGTACACATTACCTGGTATCGGTAACTTCCAACCATCTGAATTAATGAAAATTTTTATGATCATTATTTTAGGAACGATTATTTCAAGACATAATGAAACGTACGCTGTTCGTGGAAAAAGAGAAGATATTTTACTATTAGGTAAAATATTCGGTATTTCATTACCTCCTTTACTACTAATTGCGAAAGAGCCTGACTTAGGAAATACAATGGTTATGTGCGCAATTATCGCAACAATGATTTTAGTTTCTGGAATTCGTTGGCGCTATATTCTTGGACTAGTTGTATTAACGATTTGTCTTGGTGCTTTCATGGTTTATCTATACTTTTATCATTTTGAATTTTTCACTTCGCATATACTTGAGGAATACCAGTTAAATCGTTTTTACGGTTGGTTAGCACCGTATGAATATCCTTCTCAAGGATATCAGCTTACTCAAGCATTAATGGCAGCTGGTTCTGGTTTACTTACTGGTAAAGGGTTCCATCACGGTGAAGCATACTTCCCTGAACCACATACAGATTTTATTTTCACAGTAATCTGTGAACAATACGGGTTCATAGGAGCAAGTATAGTAATTTCATTATTCTTCTTATTAATTTATCGCATGATTCATATTGCTTTAGAAAGTAACGACAAATTTGGTAGTTATCTTTGTGCTGGTGTAGTCGGAATGTTTACTTTCCAGATTTTCCAAAATATTGGTATGACGATCGGTCTACTACCGATTACAGGTATTACTCTACCATTCGTAAGTTATGGAGGAAGTTCTCTAGCAACTAACTTACTTGCAATAGGATTCATCCTTAATGTGAGATCTAGAACAAATAAGTATATGTTCTGATAGAGTAGAAAATTAAAAAAGACAGGGGTAAAGATCTAATGAAGATCTTTACCCCTTCTTTTTTTATTTAGCAATATCGTTACTTGAAAAGTTCTTTGACGCTGCTTTTTTGGGGCATACTACGAATATTACTTGTTGAAATAACAGACTAAAAGGATTGATAGAATGAAATACGATATTATAGGTGATATTCATGGTTGTTATAATGAATTTGTTGAATTAACTAAAAAACTTGGTTATTCGTGGGAGAATAATATTCCTGTTCACCCTGAAAATCGAAAGTTAGTTTTTGTTGGTGATTTAACGGATCGAGGACCTAATTCGCTTGCAGTAATAAAAGTAGTATATGAACTTGTGATGAAGCATAAGAAAGCACATTATTCACCAGGGAATCATTGTAATAAACTTTATCGATATTTTCTTGGTCGCAACGTAAAAATTCAACATGGACTTGAAACAACAGTTGCTGAATTAGAGTCAGTTAGTGATAAGGAGAGGAGCCATTATCAAACATCGTTTATAAAACTTTATGAAGGTTCTCCACTTTATAATGTTTTATACAATGGAAAATTAGTTGTTAGTCATGCTGGTATACGTGAGGACATGATTGGTAAGCATTCAAATAATGTTAAAACATTCGTTTTATATGGAGATATTAACGGTGAAGTGCTTCCAAATGGAATGCCCGTAAGAAAAGATTGGGCTAAAGAGTATAAAGGTAAAGCATTAATTGTATATGGTCATACTCCTATTAAGGAGCCAAGAGAATTAAATAATACAATTAATATTGATACTGGCGCTGTCTTTGGTGGTAAACTAACAGCATTTTCGTATCCAGAACGTACATATACTCAAGTACAATCTTCAATGCCATACATTGAAGAAAAATTTAGTTTTTACGCAGAAAAAGAAAGCAGAGTTTAGGAAAGTCATGCTGACCCTTTAATAGAATATTTTAGCTTAAATAGATACAAAAAAAGTAGGTTTCTAATCGGAACCTACTTTTTTGCTGATAATGTAAGCGCTCACTTATCAGCTTAATATATTAGTCTCTTCCATCCCCATGGAGAAACACTACATACTAAAAATAATCTATATTTCATAAATTGTCAATAATTTATACAAAATTTAGACAAATTTATTACTTGACATTCACGATTCCAATAAGCTCTTTAAATCAACAGGTAAAGCGATTTCAAAGTTTTTTTCCGTATGATCAATCGGATGAATAAATGACAATTGATAACTATGTAACGCCTGTCTTTTTAATAGATCAGTATTACCTCCATATAAGTCATCCCCGACTAATGGATGTCCAATCGAAGCCATATGTACGCGGATTTGATGTGTTCGACCTGTTTCCAATTCTAATTCAACAACTGAGCTGTCTCTATTTACGACAAGGACATTAAAATGTGTGATTGCTTCTTGCCCCTCTTCAGAAACAATTCTCTCGATAATACTATCACTTTTCCTAGCAATCTTTGCTCGTATTACCCCTTCTGTATCATTCATTTGTCCATGAACAATTGCTAAATATTTTCTTTGTACATTTTTTAATTCATTTTTCGAAAACAAATAATGAATATAACGATTTTTAGCAATTAACATTAATCCCGAAGTATCTTTATCTAATCGAGTTACAATATGAATGGTAGATTGGAGCCCAATTGTTTGATAATAAAATAATAATCCATTTGCAAGGGTTCCACTAGGATGCTCTCTAGAAGGTATACTTGGTATTCCAAAAGGTTTATTTATGACTAATACAGCATCATCTTCATAAACAATTTCAAAAGGAATATCTTCAGCTATAAGTTCCTCACTTGGTTTCTCGATTGGAAAATAGATCTGTACAAGATCTAATTCTTTTAAAATTGTACGGACAGTTTTTTCCTCACCGTTTACGGTAATTTTTCCACCTTGAAATTTTATATCTGTGAGAGCACGTTTAGAGAGCTCCTTTAATTTAAGAAACTCTCTAAGTAAAATTCCATTATGCTCTGTTTTTACTTCCCATGATAAATTAAATTGCTTCATATTCTTCACCATTTTTATTTAACAAAAGAATCAACGACACGCTTCCAAAATGGAAAAGGTCTAAAACGTGCAAAACGGACTTTTTCATGAGCTACTCGACATTGAATCGATTTAACATCTTGATGCACTATTGTTTTATGATCTAATGTAATTTGAAAATTTGCGTTTCTTACAGGCTTCAGTAAGCATGTATGATGTTTCGGTAAAACAAGAGGTGAACCAATTGTACGAAAAACTCGATTATTAATTGATGCCATCTCAGCAATTTGAATCGCTTCAATTGATGGATGAATAATTGCTCCACCAAGTGCTTTATTATACGCTGTACTACCTGAAGGTGTAGAAATACAAAGACCGTCACCTCTAAATGTCTCAAAATGCTGACCTTTTATTTCAACATCAATCACTAATGTACCTTCAAGACCTTTTATCGTACATTCATTTAAAGCTAATGTTTGCATTTCTTTTCTTCCATCCTTATAACGGATGATCACTTCCAATAAAGGATATTCAACTACTTGAAATGGAGTCTTCGCAATTGCAATAACAAGCTTTTCTACCTCACTTGGTACCCAATCTGCGTAAAACCCTAAATGCCCAGTATGAACCCCTACGAAAGAAACTTTATCGAGAAGATGAGTGTAATGATGAAAAGCATGAAGTAAAGTCCCATCGCCACCTACAGATATGACGATTTCAGGCTCTTCTTCATCAAATTTAAAATTAAAACTCTCTAAATAATCTCTCATTCGTTTCATCAGTTCATTGGACTCTTTATCGCCCTTAGACATAATTACGAATTTCATTTTCTCGTCCTTTCCTTACTGGTCGTTTTTTTTCGAAAACTCTGCTTGCGCCTCTTGAATTTCTCCTCTAATAAGAGACATTTCTTCATCTAATAGAAACGCTGCTTCAGCCGCTCTTTGTAATCGTTCATGAATATTTTCAGGGTATTTCCCTTTGTACTTATAATTTAAAGAATGCTCTATTGTTGCCCAAAAATTCATCGCAAGTGTTCTTATTTGAATTTCAACTAAAACTTTTCGTTCACCTTCAATTGTTTGAACTGGATATTCAACAACTACATGATAAGAACGATATCCGCTATCCTTTTTATTTGTAATATAATCACGCTCTTCTACAATTGTAAAATCTTTCCGTTTGCGAAGTAGCTCAACTACATTTTTAATATCTTCAACAAATTGGCACATCATTCTCAGACCGGCAATATCCTGTAATTCAGTTTCTAAATTCGCTAATGGAATACCTTTTCTAATCGTCTTATTAACAATGCTATGAATAGGCTTAACTCTCCCAGTTACAAACTCAATTGGGGAATGCTGATTAGTTTCTTCAAACTGTTTTCTAATCCCTTTTAACTTTACTTTCAATTCACTTACTGCTTGTTCATAAGGTGCTAAAAAACTTTCCCATTGACCATTCATCCAATCACCACCAACTTACTTCTCTTCTAAAAATGCGCTTTGAACTTGCTTAACAAATTCTTCTCCATAGTTAAAATTCCCTTCAACATTTTGGATTAAATAAGTTAACTCATCATTCCAATTATTTAGTGAAAGACTCTTTTCACCGACCTTTAAAAATACGTTTAACTTTTGATCATTTGCTTTTTTCAAGTCCGACCAATACTCAGAAGGAACTGTAACATATACAAATTCTTCATTTTCTTCTAATATATACAATAGTGAACTTTGATCTGAGTCTGCAATCATTGTTCCTACTTCATGACACTGTTCTAAATTCATTTTTGTATCGTCGATTAATAGAAATAAACCATCTTCATTTATATTTATTCCATTTATTTCAAGCATTTTTCTCATCACTGAAACCTCAACCTTTTTAATGTATGTATTTTATTTAATTTTGACCATTTCTATTGTAACATATCAAATAGAAAATAGACGACGACTAGCACATTCAATAACAAAAATAATACTAAATAGAAGGAGTTAATTATGGCTAAAGAAATTGAAATTGAATTTAAGAACTTATTAACAAAAGAGGAATTTGAACAGCTAAAATCCTATTTCCAAATTAACGAGTCGAGTTTCCAATCACAAACTAATTATTATTTTGAGACACCTGATTTTGCAATTAAAGAACATGGTGGAGCGTTAAGAATCCGCAAAAAGTCCCTAACTTCATTTACATTAACTTTAAAAATAAAACAAGCAGTCGGACATTTAGAAATTAATCAAAAAATTAGTGAAACTGAAGCATCAACTATGCTAAAAACATACGTTCTTCCAGAGGGAGAAGTAAAAGAATATATTAACGAAGTAAAATTAAACTTAAATTCCCTAGTATTAATAGGTGACTTAACAACAAACAGAGCAGAATTTCCATACGAAAACGGACTATTAGTTTTAGACCACAGTACATATTTAAATCATGAGGATTTTGAGTTAGAATTCGAAGTTTCGGATGAAAACAATGGTAAACAACAGTTTATCAATCTGTTAAAAAATCTTCAAATTCCTAGGCGTAAAACATTAAATAAAATTAGACGCTTTTTTAATGTACAACAAGGAAATCAGACTAACTGACATCTGAGTACCATTTTAATTTAAATAGCACAACGTAATTAGTTACTTTTAAACGTCGAAAAAACCAAAAGGGTATATTTCGGCGTTTTTTTAGTATGAGCAATTTAGAAAAACTCCTTACTTGTAAACCAGACTACATTTTCAGTTTTTAATATCCATTTCAATAATTGATTTTGAAATCGATCAGGCTTTTGGGACTGCCCCTTTTTACCACCTTACTTAAATGAATTAAGGAAATATTAATAGATTAATGAAAAATAGTGCATCATATTTGAAATATTAACTATCCGTTGCTACAATACCATTAGAGAACAAACGTGTTATATCTTACAAATTAATTTTCAAGTCTGTTATAGTACGGACGAATGAATTGCATTAAGGGTGAAATATATGAATGACAAACAATATAAAAATGAATCAATCACGCTTCCCGAGCAGAATTGTACAAAAAAATCGATTGAATTGTATGTATTCATAGATCCACTTTGTAGAAATTGTTGGGATTTTAGTACAATTTTAAAAAAGTTTCACTTAGAATATGGTCAATATTTTTCATCTACTTATATTCCAGTTAGTCGATATTACACAACTAAAAAACTATTAGAAAAACGACCTTCTCAGCTTGCATTCGTGTGGGAGAAGACAGCTAGCAGATCGGATATCCTTTGCGACGATCACTTATGGATTGATAATAAAGAACTTTACCCATACTACTCTGCAATTGCATTAAAAGCAGCTGAGCTTCAAGGTAGAGTAGCTGGCGTTAGCTACTTAAAAAAGTTACAAGAATATTATTTCTTGAAGGATTTAGACATTACAGATCAAGATGTTCTTATCGAATGTGCTAAAGATATAAATATTGATGTAAAAGAGTTTATGGAAGATTTACACAGTACACACTCAATTAAAGCTTTGCAATGTGATATTAAAGTTACGAAAGAAATGCATGTAACTGAAATTCCAAGCGTTGTATTTTTTAATGAAAATATTGAAGAAGAAGGCTTGAAAGTTTCTGGATTTGAAAGCTATCAGACTTATGTAAAAATATTAGAACTAATGACTAATAAAAAGTTAGAAAAACGAGAACTACCTGATTTAGCTGAATTTATTAAATTTCAACCATTTGTTACGATTAAAGAATTATGTATGATTTACGAACAATCCACTCAATGTATGGAGTTAGAATTAAAAAAATTAATCCTACGTAGAAAAGTTAAGAAAATTGTCCAAAAAGATCAAATTTATTATCAGTATATTGTTTAAGAAATAAAAAAAAGACCTAGCTTTCGCTAGGTCATTTTTTTGATGTAATATTTTACATCAAGGGGATGGGAGAAATTTTCACGTTCAACAAAGGGGTATTTGTGTTTGTGAAGTAATTCACACCCTTATAATACAATTTATTTTAGAGTTTGGCAACCATTTGAGAAATATTTCACATTTTAGACAC
Source organism: Gottfriedia sp. NPDC058432 (assembly GCF_042721555.1). Lineage (NCBI taxonomy): Bacteria > Bacillati > Bacillota > Bacilli > Caryophanales > Bacillaceae > Gottfriedia > Gottfriedia sp. NPDC058432. The sequence goes on along the minus strand of NZ_JBHXLC010000006.1, from coordinate 117,567 downwards.
AAAATAGTAGGTATAAAGATATAGAAAAAGTTAGGTTAAAAAAAACAAACACATATAGGTTTGATGCTACATGTGTTTGTTTAAGTAAGTTATTTGTTAAATAGAAGTTCTTCCATTTCGTTTAACATTTCTTCAAACACTTTCAATGCTTCTACGATTGGTTGTGAAGAGGTCATATCCACACCAGCTTTTTTCAATACTTCAATTGGATAATCCGAGCTTCCTGCTTTTAAGAAGCCAAGGTATCTCTCAACTGCTGGTTCGCCTTCTTCTAGAATTTGTTTTGAAAGTGCTGTTGCTGCACTGAATCCTGTTGCATATTGGTAAACATAGTAATTGTAATAGAAATGCGGAATTCTACTCCACTCTAAACCAATTAACTCATCGATTACGATCTCGTCACCAAAATATTTTTTATTAAGCTCGTAATATGTTTTTGTTAATAAATCTGGTGTTAATGCCTCACCATTTTGAGCTAAAACGTGGATTTGATGTTCAAACTCTGCAAACATCGTTTGACGGAATACAGTTCCTCTAAAAGTCTCTAAATAGTGGTTTAGTAAATAAAGTCTTTGTTTAGGATCTTCCGTATTTTTTAGTAAATAATCATTTAAAATAGCTTCATTACAAGTAGAAGCAACTTCAGCTACGAAGATTGAGTAATCACCGTAAACATAAGGTTGATTTTTACGAGTATGATAACTATGCACTGAATGACCAAATTCATGTGCTAATGTAAATAAATTATTTACATTGTCCTGCCAGTTCATTAAGATATATGGGTTCGTACCATACGCACCAGAAGAGTATGCTCCGCTTCGTTTTCCTTTGTTTTCTACAACATCTACCCAACGGCTTTCATATGCCTCTTTTAGAATTTCAACATATTCATCACCTAATGGTTTTAATGCCTTTAATAAAATTTCTTTTGCTTCATCATACTTAACTTCCATTTTTACTTCTTCTACTAATGGAGTAAATAAGTCATACATATGAATTTCATCAAGCTTTAACGCTTTTTTACGAATAGCAATATAACGATGTAATAAATTTAAATGCTCATTTACTGTAGAAACTAATTGATCATAAACAACTTCAGGAATTTCGTTATTACTTAATGCTGCATGACGAGCATTATCATATTTTCTAACTTTTGCTTTGAAATTATCTTTCTTTACAGCACCACTTAAAGTACTTGCAAAAGTATTTTTATACGCATCATACGTATGATAAACCGCTTCAAAAGCTTCTTTACGAACGCGACGATCTGCACTTTCTAAATAGTGAATATAACGACCATGTGTGATTTCTACTTCTTCACCATTCTCGTCTTCAATCGTCGGGAATTTTAAATCCGCATTATTTAACATTCCAAACGTATTGCTAGAAGAAGATAACACTTCAGATGCTTGTGCCATAATTTCCTCTTCAGCTGCTGAAAGAACATGTGGTTTTTGCTTTAAAATTTCTTCTAAAGAGTGCTCGTACAATTTCAGTTCATCATTTTCTTTAATAAACTTTTTCAATGTATCTTCTGAAATTGTTAATAATTCAGGCACGAAGTATGACATTGCACTTCCAGCCTTAGTGTATAGATTTTTCGCACGATCATCTAAAGCTTGGTATGTAGAATTTGTTGTGTCTTGATCGTAACGCATATGAGAGTATGTATACAATTTACCTAATAAAAACGAAATTTCATCCTGTTTTTTTAATGCATTTAAAAGTGTTTGTGATGACTCACCTAATTTACCTTTAAACTCTGAAAACGATGGGATTAATTCAAGTACTTTTTTATACTCTGCTTCCCATTTTGCATCTGTTTCATAAATATCTTCCAACTTCCAAGTTAATTCTTCTTGAACTTCACTTCTAGTTGGTAATTTTTTAACAGCTTTTTGTTCTAGCATGTCTGATCCCCCTAAAATTATTATTAGTATTAATAACATTCCAGCGTCTGATATTAATAATCATTTGAATCAGTTCTTGCATTAAACAACAAATCAAATGCTGTATTAGCGCTCAGACAGTCTTCATCCAATGCTTGTTGGAATGATGTTGGAATAATAGCATTAGCTATCTTCATTATTTTACCATTTTTAATACGTTTTACGATTCTAATTTTTACTAAAAAGTCAATATACTTTTCTACACATTTCTCCAAATTATCAATTTCATTATCTTGAAATTGATTAACTCTCCAATTACCATACTGTACTTCCATTTTTACAGACTGAATTATTTTATCAGTAAAGATTAGTTGTCCAATTTCTACTTCATGAAAAAATTTAAAATATATTTGCCCCTGCCAAAAGATACAATGTTCTTTAATTATGCAGTTACTTTCTAAAGGAACCCCAATTACCGCGGGAAAATAATTCATATTTGCATTGTATAAATACTGTTTAAAAATCTTTAAATTACCTTTAGTATGCAAATGTTGATATAGTCTAAAATCCTTTTTTAAACGATTCCATTTAGAGACAAATACTTTTTTATCAATTCTATTTGGAGATAAAAATTCCTTAAGACTGAAATTATTGATTGGAATTACGTTCTTTTGACCAATATATTGGACTGGAGAAAATGCTATTAATGAGGAAAGCACTATAAATGATTGTAATGTAGGATTATAGAAGAGAAGTGAAAAAACGTTAATTCTAACAAGTGAATAAATAGAAAGGGAATTAATATAGAAAGATGACCATCTTTTTTGATTTAATAGTTTGTCATTTAAGATCCACAAAACTTTCATTCCACTATCTTTAAAAGAGTTTGTTCTCTTTATCATTATTTCTAAAGGAATAACCGAACATTGATATTCAACACATATTTGATCAGTATTTAATCTAATTAATAAATCAGGTCTTTGATTTAATTCAGGTATATATTTTTCTACCTCAACATTTACATTAAACCTTTTAAAAAATTGGTACAAGGCAAACTTCCCTTTATAATGGTCAATACTTTCTTTCTTCTCATTCTCACATTCAGACAAATCTATATGTGCAAAATGAGTTACCTTCTTTACTCCAATTTTAAGCCTCACTTGCTTTTTACAAATCGGGCAAAAATATGGTCCGTTTTGCTTTAATCTTAATAAATCCTCTGTCTTTTTAACTTCAAATAAATTAATAGTATGCTCTGCTGTATTTAATGCGACGATCATATTTACCATAACCTCCTTCCCAACTTACTTCACTATCCATTTCGTATTTTCCTTCAAAAAAATTAAAAACGATTTTTCAAATAAAAAACCTACCAAATATTGAAATTCTATTCGGTAGGCTTTTTAACTATATGAAATATTAGAAAAATGTTCTATCAATGTTCTATCAATGTTCTATCAATAAGATAGCTCATTACAAAAGTGGTGCCATTAATCTTGATAATGATTCAAATATCCTTTTGTATATAGGTCTCTTTTTAAAATCATTAAATATAATTGCTTCAGAATCGCGGATATCATTATTAAAATCATTAACTAAATGATTAATACTTTCTTCTAAATATAAAAATGCAGTGACTTCGAAGTTTAAACGAAAACTTCTCATATCCATATTTGCCGTGCCAACAGATGCGATTTCATCATCTACAATCAATATTTTACTGTGCAAGAATCCTTGTCTATATTCATAGATTTCTACACCTGCTTCTAATAACTCTGGAAAATACGAACGTGAGGCATAAAATACGATTTTCTTATCAGGACGATCAGGCATTAGAATTTTTACTTTTACCCCACCATTTGCTGCAACTTTAAGAGCAGTTAAAATATCTTCATCGGGCACAAAATACGGTGAAGCAATGTATATACTTTTCCTTGCACTTGTAATCATCGCAAAAAATAACTCTTTTATCACTTCATGCTTTCGGTCTGGTCCACCAGAAACAAGCTGAATTGCTCCTTTTGAAGAATAACTACTAGCATTAATGTCAAAGTACTCTTTGTCATCAATTAACTCATTCGTCATATAATACCAGTCTTGCAAGAATATGAATTGTAGTGTTCGTACACCTTCTCCATTAAGGTATAGATGGGTATCTCGCCACTTTCCAAAATAATGGTCTTTCCCTAAATACTCATCTCCAATATTTAATCCTCCAACAAATCCTACATTCGAATCTATAACGATAATTTTCCGATGGTTTCGGTAATTAATCGTATCATTTAAAACTGGAATTTTAACTGGAGAAAATGGTAGTATTTCTACACCAGCTTTTCGTAAGTCTTTAACAAAATTTCTTGATAATTTCCAACTGCCTACAGCGTCATAGAGAAATCGTACCTTTACTCCATTCTGTGCCTTTTCAATTAGAATATCTTTTAGTTGATTACCAATCTCATCATTTCTTACTATATAAAATTCGATATGAATATGGTGCTTTGCTTTTTTAAGTTCCTCAATTATTTTTGGAAAGGTTTCACTTCCGTTTGTTAGAACTTTTGTAAAAGTATTCATCGTGACTGGAGTATTACTCTGTTTAGCTGCAATATTTATTAGATACTCTAATCTTTGATTTTGCGCTATAAAATCTTTCACTTCTACATCTTCGGATCCACTAATTAAACCATTTGCATTTTGATCATTAATTGCCTTTTTTCGATAGACCATTTTCTTTTTGTAATTTTGTCCAAAAATTAAATAAAAAACAAAACCAAATAACGGGAAAATAGCTAAAAGTATAATCCATGTTAAAGTTCTAGCAGGATTTCTATTTTCAAGGAAAATAATAATCGATACACCTATAGCTGTTATCGAGAACATGATACTTATTAATCTAAAAATAGTAGATTTCTCAAAAAATGCAAAATTCATTAACCAAATGAATTTAATAGTTGGAGAAGCAAAATATAAAATGCATACTACAATTGATAAAAATATTAAAATCTTTAATCGAAATTGCATCAATATTCTCCTTTATAAAGAAAAGAAACCGATCCCTAAGGCATCGGCTATTACAATAATGGAAAAATTGATTTAAAATGAGGTAAAGCTGTCTTTTCATAAATCAATTTTCCGTATTCCTCTAAAACATGTATAGTTACTTTTGAACGATGACCATATTCAAGTAACATAGATGATAAATATTCGACTTGAATTTCATCAAGCAATTCTTCTTCAAATTTAACATAAAGATAGTAATAATCTTGGAAGGAATATAGTGTGCTTTCAAATGATTCTTGATTAACAGCATGTGATAAAGAAATAATGTCTTCAAGATTTTTAAAGGAAAGAATAAGTTCAGTTTCCTCTTCATCCATCGATTCAAAAATATCGTCATCATCATCTTCATCTGAATCATCGTCATCATCTACAGAGATAAATGGAATTTCTAAATTCTTTTCTCCTTCACCTAAATTCACTTCTACTTTTTTGCCGTCTTTAGAAATCACAGCTTTTGTTACAACAACTTCTAAACCCTTGTCTAGTGCCTGTACCTGAATCCATAGGGGGCCACCAGCAATGAATTCCTCAGTCAAATGCGCTTCATCAATTAATTCCCAGAAAAGCTCTTCACTTCTTTCTCGATCTAACCATACTTCATCTTTAGAGAAACCTCTCTCCTCGATGTCTAAGTAGGATATGGAGAACTTAAACGTATTTTCATTAATTCTTTCTATTTCCATTTGTTTTCCCCCTCCTTTAATGAACAACAAGTAATTGCGTTAGACGAAATAGAATAAATAAAGTAAAAGAATTTTATGTTAAATATAAAATTCTGAAATAGTAAATTAGAAAAATACTCTTAAAAATTTAGCTTTAATAAGTAAATTTTTATCTATCTTACCATGAAAATTTATTAAATGCGAATAGTAACTACAATTATATTTTATGATACAAATTAAAATTTTGGAAATAAAATTCACCTATTTTTTAAAAATCATCATATACCTATTAATATTAGGACAATCATTTAAAGCTTTTAATAAGAGAGGTGAATTCATGATAGATCTTCATTATATATGGTCCTTTTTAATGATTGTTATTATCGACATTGTTTTAGGCGGAGATAATGCTATTGTCATTGCATTAGCATGTAGAAAATTACCATATAAGCAACGTAACATAGCGATAATTTTCGGTAGTATTACCGCAATTGTTTTACGAATTATCCTAACAATATGTGCAATTTTCGTCCTTAAAGTCCCATTCTTACATTTAATTGGCGGAATATTACTTTTGTACATAGCTTGCAAATTAATTATCCAGGAGGATGACAACCCTTCTATAAAGGAGAACTACACAGTTTTCCATGCAATTCGTACAATTGTATTTGCTGATTTAGTTATGGGGATTGATAACGTATTAGCAATAGCTGGGGCATCAAACGGAAAGCCATCATTAGTCATTTTAGGTCTTTCCATCTCAATTCCAATTATTATTTGGGGAAGTAAAATCGTTTTATGGTTTTTAGAAAGATATCCAATTTTGAGTTTTGTAGGGGCTTCTGTTCTTTCAATAACAGCTAGCAAAATGTTAATAGACGAGCCATTTATCAGTCAATATATAAACGGACGAAACGATATGGAATTAATTGTCGGCTCATCTTGTATAATCTTTACCATTGTCATAGGTTATTATTTTAATAATATTCGATACCGAAAGCGAACATCCTAGTTGTTAAAAAAAAGCTGTAAAAAGTATGCATTTAACTTTTTACAGCTTTTTATATAATATGAATAAGTATTTGTTCAATATGATTGAGAATCTTAATCAAGAATTGTAATTTTTTTCACAATTCAAAACAAAGATTTACTCATTAACTAAACGTTGTGCTTCACGTAATTGATATGTGCGAACTGAACGCGGTAAAAACCTTCTGATTTCATCTTCATTATAACCAACTTGTAAACGCTTCTCATCAATAATGATCGGTCTTCTAAGTAAACCAGGGTATTTTTGAATGATTTCATATAAGTCTTGTAAAGGAAGACTTTCTAAGTCTACATGTAATTCTTGGAAAATTTTTGATCTTGTTGATATAATTTCATCAGTACCACTTTCAGTCATACGTAAAATTTGTTTAATCTCATTAATTGATAATGGTTCTGAAAAAATATTTCTTTCTTTATAAGGAATATTATTATCTTCTAGCCACATTTTCGCTTTTCGACAAGACGTACAACTTGGTGAATTATACAAAATTACCATTTTGCTCTCCCCCTAACTACTCTTTTTAAAAAAAAGAATATAGTTATGTGTATTAATTTATAAGAATTGGTTAATTATAATTAGTTTAATCTACCACTATGTTCACCATTATACAGTATTGTGCTAAATAAATATATACAAATTTGTAAAAAAATTTAAAAAAACCTATACAAAAGGTGTACAATTTTCAGTAAATTCTTAAGTAAAATATAGGCTAATTTCTTTCATCTATTTTACGTATGTGAAAGCTGATTTTCCTCATCATATACCTCACTAACTGTGAGTCAAACCTGCATCCATATTTCATCCTCTTTTCCATTCTATAACCTCCCCCACAACATTATCCAAAGTAGTCAAGTACGCCTTTCATTTCACACAACTTTAATCCTAAAAATTACAATACTAAAAGCTTGATTGCTTTATAAATAGCCCGAAAATAATTATTATGAAAAAGTTTATTTATTCTTTCTATTTCATCAATTTTTTAATACAATAATAGTAACGCTTACATTCCTAGGAGGCTAATCTAATGGCAGCTTACATAACTGATCTATTGATTGTTGCAGTGTTAGTAATTGGAATTACTGCACTTAATGGTGTGTTTACAAACGCGATCGGCGAAAAAATATTTGGTAGAAGTAAAAAAAGTCAATTTGTTGAAATGTCTGACAGAATGTCTGCAAACTTCAAACAAGTTGGTGGCCAAGGTAAGTTCCGTAAAAAAACTTATTAAGTGCAGCATTATAAGAAATTTACGATTAAAAAAAGGGCAAAAGCCCTTTCTTTTTTTTGCTTTGATAAGGTTTAGTGTATAACCAATGTAGAATTGATTAAGGTCACTAGTTCATCCTCATGTACAGTACTTTGAAATATTAAATTCAGGGGCTTTGAATTAAAAAATTGGTTATCATTGTACACTCTGGATTAATTTTCTTCTAAGCTTGTCCTACCATTAATATACCTAGCCTTATCTACACTTAATATGATAAAACCTCCACCTTAATTTTCCCTTAACTTGATCGAATTCTTAATGTGTAAGAAATTACGGATTTTTTGTTTTTTACTTACTCATGAACCTCTTATGAGTAACCATTTTGCTTCTTTTTGTTGTTTTACTTCCTCATGAACCTCTCATGAGTAACCATTTTGCTTCTTTTTGTAGTTTTACTTCCTCATGAACCTCTCATGAGTAACCATTTTCCAGCTTTTTGCTGATTTACTTCCTCATGAACCTCTCATGAGTAACCATTTTGCAGCTTTTTGGTGTTTTACTTACTCATGAACCTCTCATGAGGAACCATTTTGCTTCTTTTTGGTGTTTTACTTACTCATGAACCTCTCATGAGTAACCATTTTGCAGCTTTTTGCTGTTTTACTTCCTCATCGACCTCTCATGAGTAACCATTTTACAGCTTTTTGCTGTTTTACTTACTCATGAACTCATGATCTAACCACTTTTAAATTAGCAAATTTCATTTATCCTCGCGATCTTGGTCTAAATACCATTCCCTACCTATTCTCCCCTTACATTCCTAATCCAATAAAAAAATCCTAGTGATAACCTCACTAGGATTAATTGATTATTTATACATTTGTTGATAATTTTTAAATTCTGCTTCAGAGCAAAGTACGAAATGTCCCGGACGAACTTCACGTAATTTTGGTTCTTCGTTTGAATAATCGTGTTGTTTTGGATCATAAACGATACGTTTACGATTGCGCTCATAAACAGGATCTGGAAGCGGAATTGCTGATAATAATGATTTTGTGTAAGGATGCATAGGGTAATCATATAATTCATTACTATCTGCAAGCTCAACAATTTTACCGTGATACATTACACCGATACGGTCACTAATGTACTTAACCATTGATAAATCATGGGCGATAAATAAATATGTTAAACCTTTTTCCTCTTGAAGCTTTCTCATTAAGTTTACAACCTGAGCTTGAATTGACACGTCAAGAGCTGAGATTGGCTCATCGGCGATAATAAAGTCTGGTTGTACAGCAAGTGCTCTTGCAATACCGATACGTTGACGTTGTCCACCTGAGAATTCATGTGGGAAACGGTTAGCGTGCTCTTTATTTAAACCTACTGTTTCAAGCAAGTCATAAACCATTTTCATTCGCTCTTCTCTGTTACGAGCTAAGCCATGAATATCAATACCTTCTGCAATGATATCTGCAACTTTCATACGCGGGTTTAATGAAGAGTATGGATCTTGGAAAATCATTTGCATACGGCGGTTAAATTGCTTTAACTCTTTACGACTTTTCTTACCATGTACATCTTCACCATCGAAAATTACTTGTCCATCAGTCGCATCATATAATCGAATGATTGAACGTCCAGTTGTAGATTTACCAGAACCCGATTCACCTACTAAACCGAAAGTTTCTCCACGGAAAATGTCAAATGTAACATCATCGATTGCTTTAACAGTTGTTTTACCTGTATTAAAGTATTGTTTTAAATTTTTAACTTCAACTAATTTTTCTGCTTTATTTGACATTTACTTCACCTTCCTTCATTCGTTGAATACGCTTGATAACGGCTTCAGGTGGTTCAACTTTTGGAGCATCCTCATGTAATAACCATGTTGCAGCGTAGTGTGTATCAGACACTTTAAACATAGGAGGTTCCATTTCATAGTCAATTTTTAAAGCATTTGGATTACGTGGTGCAAACGCATCACCTTTTGGAGGATTTAATAGATCTGGTGGTGTACCAGGAATTGCTACTAATTCTGCTCCTTGTTCATTATCTAGGTCAGGCATTGAAGCTAAAAGTCCCCAAGTATAAGGATGTTTTGGATTGTAGAAAATATCGTCTACAGTTCCCATTTCAACTACTTTACCAGCATACATAACTGCCACTTTATCTGCAACATTCGCAACTACACCTAAATCATGTGTAATAAAGATAATTGCTGAATCAGTTTTTCTTTGAATTTCTTTCATTAACTCAAGAATTTGAGCTTGAATTGTAACGTCAAGAGCTGTTGTTGGCTCATCGGCGATTAATAATTTTGGATTACATGCTAGCGCCATTGCAATAACTACACGTTGTCTCATACCGCCTGAAAATTGGTGTGGATATTGTTTGAAACGTGCTTCAGCATTTGGAATTCCAACAAGATTTATTAACTCTAAAGCAATTTTCTTTGCTTCAGTTTTACTCATATTTTGGTGCTTTATTAGACCTTCTGTAATTTGATATCCAATTGTTAATACTGGATTTAAAGAAGTCATAGGATCTTGGAAAATCATTGAAATTTCTTTTCCACGAATACCTTGCATTTCTTTTTCACTTAATTTAGCTAAATCTTTTCCATCGAATAAGATTTCACCGCTCTTAATTTTACCTGGCGGGTTTGGAATTAACCCCATTAATGCTTTTGATGTTACTGATTTACCTGAACCAGATTCACCTACAATTGCTAATGTCTCACCTTTTTTAAGATCAAATGAAACTCCGCGTACCGCTTGAACTTCACCAGCATGAGTATAAAAGGAGACACATAAATCTTTTACTTCTAATAATTTACTCATAGTTCATTCTCCTCTCAAATATTACTTACTCTTTGGATCTAAAGCGTCGCGTAACCCGTCAGCAATTAAGTTGAAACTTAAGATTAATAAGCTGATTACAACCGCCGGAATAATCATCATATGTGGGAAAGTTTGTAGTGACTTGAAGCCATCACTTACTAAAGAACCTAATGATGCTTTCGGTGGTGCAATACCTAGACCGATAAAGCTTAAGAATGCTTCAGCGAAAATTGCACTTGGAATTGTGAACATCATCATTACAATGATTGGACCCATAATATTTGGAATTAAATGTTTTCCAATTAATTGAGCATTAGTCGCACCTAATGTTTTTGAAGCTAAAACGAACTCCTGATTTTTTAATTTTAACATTTGTCCACGAACGATACGGGACATACCTACCCAACCTGTGATTACCATCGCTAAAGCGATTGAAAGAATACCTGGGTTTTTAAATACTAAGATGAATAGGATTACTACGATTAGATAAGGAACACCCATTAAGACTTCAGCAATACGTTGCATAATTGTATCTGTTCGACCGCCAAAGAATCCCGATATACCTCCGAAGGTTACACCGATAAGCATATCAATTACTGCTGCTAATAAACCAATTAAAATCGATACTCGAGCACCCGCCCAAGTTCTTGTGAAAAGGTCACGACCTAAATCATCAGTACCAAACCAGAAGTTTTCTTTAATATTTTTGTTTTTATAAACGTCATTTCCATATTGATCAATTCCATCAAATGGTAAGAATTTTACATTTTCTAATACACCAATTTTTGGTGGTAATTTCGATCTTTTTAAATCTTGGTCTTTATAAGAATGTCCACTCATCATTGGACCAAATAATGTGAAGAATAATAAGATGCCTAGGACAATAAAGCCTAACATTGCACCTTTATTTTTCCTAAAACGTCTACGAGCGTCTTTCCAGAATGAATCTGAAGGTCTAGAAATTTTATCCGCGTTATTCAAATCTACATTTGCAGGTTGGAATAAATCAGATGAAATTTTTTGAGCTGTGTTGTTGTTCATTATTTATTTACCTCCTGCTAAACGGATACGTGGATCAATTACACCGTATAAAATATCTACTACGAAAATTACGATTAATAGTAATGCACTATAGAAAATTGTTGTACCCATAATTACTGAATAGTCATTTGTTACAATTGATTGAACGAATTGAGAACCTAATCCAGGTACAGCAAACATATTTTCAATAACTAAAGTACCAGTCATTAAGTTTACAGCCATAGGACCTAAAATTGTGACTACTGGGATTAATGCATTTCGCAGGGCATGTTTAATGATTACGCCTACTTGAGAGATACCTTTTGCTTTTGCTGTTACGATATACTCTGAGTTCATTACTTCGATTAACTCAGTTCTTGAGAATCGAGCTACAGTTGCTGTTACGAATACTGACAATGCAATTGTCGGTAGAATCGTGTATTTAAAGCTTTCCCAATACGCTACTGGGAACAGATGTAATTTTACTGCTAAATAATACTGTAAGATTGCCCCGAATACGAATGATGGTATCGAGATACCTAAAACTGCTAGAACAGTAGAACCATAGTCCCATATAGTATTCTTTTTTAATGCAGCAACAATACCGAAGATTAATCCGATAAATGTTCCTAATAATAGTGCTTGAGCACCTAATTGAGCTGATGGACCAATACGAGTTTTGATCATATCAGTTACTTGACGATTATCGTATTTATATGAAACTCCTAAATCTCCTTTAACTAAATTCTCCATGTACTTTGCATATTGTACAGGAACTGGCTTATCTAACCCAAATTTAGCGAAGATAATTTGTTTTTGATCAGGTGTTAATTTCTCTGGGTTTTTTAATGGAGAACCTGGTAACAACTTCATTAAGAAAAATGTAACAGTACAAATTAAAAATAGTGTGACTAACATGTAAATAAATCTCTGTAGCACGTAACGTCCCACAACTGCACCCCCTTATAAATTTAAAAAATATTTTATTTTTTTTATTTTTTGATAATTCTTTTTGTAAAAATGAGAGCATTTGGATCTTTCCCTATTTGGATTTTTCCCCATACTCTTTAGTACCAATAATAATTCTGTAAATTTTTCGATCGATTTTACTTCTTGTCCATATTATTCTCAAACATGGGTTAAATCATTTAATCCATTTTTTTCATTGGATGTAAAATGGTGTAAATTTTTGCTTAAGCTTTTTTTCCAACAATGTAAGCGTATTCGTAATGACGCTTTTGGTCAATATTTTTTTACTGGAAAATTCTAAATTATTATTCTAAACAGATTATTTTTAACTAATTCTCCCTTTTAAAAATAAGCTGGGATCCTTATAAAAAATAACTTATTTAGATATTTATTCATAAATTTAGTAAAAAAATGAATGCTTATATTTGCAATTTCAGTATAACAAATTTATTTATCGAAACATATCTCACAATCCATGATGTATACCCCCTAAGATGCTAAAGCAATGTAGGTTAAAATGCAGAAAGTTAATATACAATTCTGAATTTTTATAGTAGAATTTTCGATAAGTATCGATTTTTTTCTACAAATTTTATTATACATTTTTACGAGAGTTTTACAACAATTTTGACAAATAAAATTAAATAATTTGTTAAAATAAATAGAATTGTCTTAAAAATGCTAACAATTTAAAAATATTTTGTAACGATTAGTTGAAACAGTTTACAATGTTATTATAGTATAGCATTATTAAGTCTACAATATATAATTCTTTCCAACAGGAGGATCACAAATTAAATGTCGAAACACTATATTATAGTACTATTATCAGCGATATTACTAGCAGCAATCTTTTCTCTTATCCAAGGAACATTAAACTTTTTCCTTCATTTCACGAACACAATATTCTATATTGGACTAACATTATTTGTTATTGGTGGTTTCTTATTAATTGTACAAAGTGGATTTTTTAATATCACTCGCTTTGGAATGCGTAAAGTTTTCGGAACGAGAGACCAACAGATGGCAGAAATGACTGGCGATGAATCACTTACTGTTAAAAAGGATATGATTTATAGGAGATATAAATTTTCAGTTACAAAACCATTACTAATGGCTTCAATCACGTTAGTTATTGTTTCTTTTTTATTCAGTTTTATCATTATTTCTTAAATGATGTATCAACATCTTGAAAGTTGAATATAATTAAGATATTATCTATAGAAAGTATATATTAGCTATGATGAAGAGTAGTAAACAGATTTTAGCATGTTAAGAGAGCTTGTGGATGGTGAAAACAAGTCATGCTCCCTGTCGAATGGACTTCTGAGCTTCGAACCGAACATCTAGTATAAGTAGGCTTCGACGTAACTCAAACGATAGATGAGAGCATGATTTCATGCATGAGTGATTCCTTATTTGGAATAACTAGAGTGGTACCGCGGTTTAATCGTCTCTATGTAAATAGAGAGATTATGCCGCTTTTTTTTTATTTTATTTAGTTTTATTTAGGAGGATTTAAGATGCAAACTATTTTTAGTGGAATTCAACCAACATCATCTGGAGGTATTACTTTAGGTAACTATTTAGGTGCCGTTAAACAATTTATTGAATTACAAAATGATTATAACTGTTATTTCTGTATTGTTGATCAACACGCAATAACAATACCTCAAGACAGACTCGCTTTACGTAAAAACATTCAAAGTCTATCTGCAATCTATGTTGCTGCTGGATTAGACCCAGAAAAATCAACTATTTTTATCCAGTCTGAAGTACCTGCACATGCACAAGCAGGATGGATGATGCAATGTGTATCTTATATCGGTGAATTAGAGCGTATGACACAGTTTAAAGATAAATCCTCTGGTAAAGACGGTGTATCAGCTGCTTTGTTAACTTACCCACCTTTAATGGCCGCAGATATACTTTTATACGGTACTCACTTAGTTCCAGTTGGAGATGACCAAAAGCAACATTTAGAGCTTACTCGCGACTTAGCAGACCGTTTTAATAAGAAATATAATGATATCTTTACAATTCCTGAAGTTAGAATTAGTAAAGATGCAGCTAGAATAATGAGTTTAGCTGATCCAACTAAAAAAATGAGTAAATCAGATGAAAATCAAAAAGCTACAATTTTTGTTTTAGATGATCCTAAAGTAATTGAAAAGAAAATTAAAAGTGCTGTAACAGATTCTGAAGGTATTGTTAAGTATGATAAAGAAAATAAGCCTGGTATTTCAAATCTACTAAGCATTTACTCAGCATTTACTGGTGAAACAATTCAAGAATTAGAAGATAAATACGCTGGTAAAAATTATGGAGAATTCAAACAAGATGTTGCAGATGTAGTAGTAAACGGTTTACGTCCATTACAAGAACGCTATAAAGAAATTATTACATCGACTGAATTAGATGATATTTTAGATGCAGGAGCTGCAAAAGCAAATGCCGTTGCAACTAAAATGATTAAAAAAATGGAAAACGCTATGGGATTAGGTCGCAAGAGAAAAAAATAACCCCGGTTTTCCGTAAAAATGAAAATAGGAATGGGTGTCTTAAAAGTCAAAGAACTTTAAGGACACCTTTTTCTTTATATTAAGGAAAAAGACGAAATATATGAGTTTATATAGTCAAGAAATCACTAAAAAACCCACAAGGAACTTTTATCACCTTGTGGGTCTTCTTCGTTTTGAGGCCCTTTAAAATAACCTCTTTTAGTTTACTTTTTGTTCGTGTTCCATTTCCCATAGCTTTTCAAAGAAAGGTTGACCTTTAACGATTCTTCCACATAATTGCTCATGTCGCTCTGACCAACCACTCTTTATTTCGTCATATAATTGGGACCAAATATCCTCAAATGACAAATCCTGAATTTGTTGATACGATCTTGGATTCCACTCAGTGTACCAATATCGAATCTCCGAAGGATTTTTTGATGAATGGAGTTGATCTAACGCCATAAATAATAACTGCTTTAGTTGTCTTTCTTTTCTTGTTAGTCCGCTCATAATAATTGGCGACGGTGACAGTATATGATGTTCTTTTGTTTCATCATTTACTACGTTTTGAAGACTATAGTGACTTTCTTCAATCTCGGCTGTCATATCATACACCATTTGTTCTTGCCTTGGTATTAAACGACTTTTTCGAATTGGTATATTATACCCAATTGTGTCAACCGCAATAATACCATTGCCGTCAGTTACTACAAAGCAATAATCTAGTTGAATACGCTCATGATTCTTTCTTACATAAGACTTTTGAAACACTTCAGTTAATAGACCGGAAGGAAGCTCTAATAGTTCATTTTCAATATACTGATATAACTCTGGAGTAACTTTAATGACTGGAACTTGGTCTAATAATTCAACACTATCATCTTTTCTCCATTCAAAAAAATGACAGACATTGTAACCATTTTCTTCACCTTCAAACCAATTGACCCATACATCATGTAAATACAACATTTACTACCCCTCACTTCACAACTGTATGTAACTTTCAGTATGGTCAGTGATTCACTAATTTATTCCATTTTCCACTGAATTACAAAAAGTGTTTAACAAACTGAATGAAAAATCGTCAATAAATCACTAAAATATCACAGATTAAAGCTGCTCTGATACATTAATACTAAGCAATACATTATATACAATCTAAGGTGCTCTGGAATCATTTGCATTCAAATCGAAATATAATGAATTGTATTTTCCTTAATCTTTTTACTTGGCGTTCTTAAAAGGATATCAGTTGACCATTCTGTCTGCTCTGTACAACTTTTAACAATGTCATATCCAACACTGTAACCCAATAATTTTGGAATTCCGTTCCCACCATACAAGTATTTTGAAAAATTATCATCATTACTTGTTATATCAAGTTTATCAATTAAATATTTTTTATAATATAATTCACATTGCTTGGAAGAATACTGATTTGTCCATGGTGCTTGAACCGCTTCTCCATACTTATCTAAAACTGCAGTTTCGGCTAAACCTTCTAAAATCATTGCATCAAGTAATGTGACCTTTTTGTTTTTATATAGTTTTGTCAATCTTACAATATGATGATACTCATGTAATAATACTGCTTTATGTTGTAAAATTCCTTCTAAAGGAGACAAAAATAAACAAATACAATTTTTATGTGCGATCCCACCTCTTTGATAAGTCGTGTTTCTAAACAGATTTCCCGTTCTATGACAAGGTAAAATAATTATAGGTAGGTCAGGTCCATTAAATTCTTTTTTCAACTTCTCAAACTCTTCAGAAAGGCTTTTCCATACACTTTTTTCATCTAGTTGTTTCAGATCATCTTTACTCAATGGTGACAGTCTCGATAAACCGTGGGAAAGAAGATATTTATATAAACTCTCCTCATTATATTTCGGAAAATATGGTAAAAGTTTTTTCATTACCATTTGTTTATCTTCAATAAAATCAACCCATTTATAAGTTGGTATTATCCCAAGTTAATCACCTCAATTTACTATAAAGTATGATAATCAACTAGTGAAAGTTACTTTTTTTCACATTATGATTTCAAATAAAAAAAGCTTAGGTATATACCTAAGCTCCGTATCCAAACATTATAAAAATGAATTTTAACTTATTTCGAGAATTCTTTGAATGCTAAAGTTACATTATGTCCACCAAATCCTAATGAATTAGAAATTGCTGCTTTTACATTAAATGGTCTAGCAACGTTTGGTACATAATCTAAATCACATTCGCTATCAGTTTCTTGGTGATTGATCGTTGGAGCAATTACTTTATTATGGATTGTTAATGCCGTAATAATTGCTTCAATTCCACCTGCTGCTCCTAGCATATGACCAGTCATAGATTTTGTTGAACTAATTGGTACATTGTATGCATGTTCGCCAAACACTTCTTTAATTGCCATCGTTTCGAATTTATCGTTTAATTCAGTACTTGTTCCATGTGCATTAATGTAATGAATATCTTCAACTGATAAACCAGCATCATCAAGTGCCATTCTCATAGCACGTGCGCCACCTTCTCCACCTGGAGCTGGTGCTGTAATATGGTGTGCATCACCTGTTGTTCCGTATCCAACGATTTCTGCATAAATCTTCGCTCCACGAGCTAATGCGTGTTCTAATTCCTCAAGGAATACGATACCAGCACCTTCACCAATAATAAAGCCATCACGAGCATTGTCAAATGGACGACATGCTTTCTCTGGATCTGGATTTAATGATAAAGCTCTTGCAGCACAGAACCCAGCAAGACCCATATCAGTAATCGGTGCTTCTGCACCACCAGTAATCATTGCAACTGCATCGCCACGTTGAATAATTTTGAACGCATCACCAATCGAACTTGCACCAGAAGCACAAGCTGTAACTGTACAACCATTTGGACCTTTAGCACCTGTTAAAATAGATACTTGTCCAGATGCCATATCAGGGATTAACATCGGAATAAAGAACGGGCTTACTCGACGTGCACCTTTTGTTTGGAAAGTATTAAACTGTTCTTCATATGTTTCCATACCACCGATACCAGAACCAATCCAAACACCAACTTTTGGCGCAATTTCTTCGTCAATCGTAAAGTTTGCATCTTCTATAGCCATTTTTGAAGCTGCAATCGCATAGTGAGTAAAACGGTCCATGCGTTTTACTTCTTTTTTATCAATATATTTTTCAGGATCAAAGTCTTTTACTTCTCCCGCAACTTTAACAGGGAAATTATCAGGATTTTTTCGAGTCAGAGCACCAATTCCACTCTTTCCATTCATTAAACTTTCCCATACTGTATTTATATCATTACCAATAGGTGATACTGCACCTAAACCTGTAATAACAACTCGTTTTTTCATATCAAAAAAATCCTCCTTCAATTAGATTATCTTCCGAATCGAAGTGCAATTGCACCCCAAGTTAATCCGCCGCCAAATCCAACTAATACTAATACATCGTCTTCTTTAACATTACCTTTTTTATATTCTTCAACTAATGCAATTGGAATTGAAGATGAAGATGTATTACCATGACGATCAATAATTACACTCATTTTTTCTTTAGGTAGCTGTAATCTTTCTCTTGCTGCGTCCATTATACGAGTATTTGCTTGGTGTGGAATTAGGAAATCCACTTCTTCTTTCGTTAATCCTGCTAATTTTAATACACTTTCACAAGAATCTCCCATTTGACGAACTGCAAATTTAAACACTTCTCGTCCGTTCATTATTAAGTGATCTCCACCTTTATAAAGATGTTTACCACCAGTACCGTCCGCACCTAATTCATAAGAAAGAATTCCTCTGCCTTCACTTACTGGTCCGATAACCGCGGCACCTGCACCGTCACCAAATAAAACTGCCGTGTTTCGATCTTCCCAGTTAACAATTTTAGTTAACTTTTCAGCTCCGATTACAAGAATTCTACTGTATGTTCCAGTATTAACAAACTGAGCTGCAGTAACAACACCATAAATAAATCCAGCACAAGCTGCACTAATATCCATTGCAGCAGCATTTTTAGCTCCAAGTTTTTCTTGAATTACACATGCAACTGATGGAAACGACTTATCTGGAGTAACAGTTCCAACTAAAATTAAATCAAGTTCTTCTGCTTTTACATTTGCATCTTTTAAAGCTTCTACCGCAGCTTCATATGCTAAATCAGAAGTGTCTTGTTCGTCACTAGCAATTCTTCTTTCTTTAATTCCAGTTCGACTAACAATCCACTCATCTGAAGTATCCATCATTTGTTCTAAATCATAATTAGTTAATTTTTTTTCGGGTACGTATGAGCCAATACCTAAAATTCCAGCATTCATGAATATCCCCGCCTTACTTTATTATTTTTATGTCTTCTTCTTATTATTACCTGGTACTAATTTTATGAAATAATATGTACTTTGTCTACATTTTTATCTTTTAAAATCTAGGCTATGTAAAAAAGTTAGATCATTTCTTAAAAAGAATACCACTTTGGACGAACTTTAAATCCAAAGCGAATTTTTAAACTAATGTATTCTACTACAAAAAAGGAAATAGTTCAAAAACGAACTATTTCCTTTTATCATTCTTTATATGCTGGTTGAGGAAGTATTTTCTTCATACTCATGAAGTCTATATAGGGGGAATGTATTTCATTAGTAAAGATGAAAATGCTGTTGAATTTGCTGTTTTTGCTTTTGTATACCGTCCTCAAGTGAAGTTGAATTAATAATAACAAAAGGAGTTGCATCAATATAGTTTCTCATTTGAGCGAACTTTATTCCTTCGATCATATTTTGTAATCCAGTGAAATTCCCGTCCTCTGGTAAGAACATACATTGTTTAGCTGTGATGATATATTTATGTTCTTTTAATTCCTTCTCAGAAATGATCCGAATCGCTTTCCCTACATCTTCTACAAATAGAATTTCATTAGAACCGTATACATTTTTAATCGAAACATTTCTCTTTCCTAGGTCTTGAACAATTAATTCATGTACTAAGCCGGCAGATGGCTCCCAGGGTCCATATAAAGATGGAATTTCAATATAAGTAATATTGCAATCTATATTTTTACTCAATTCATTAACTGTTCTTTCTAAATCTGCTAATTCTTTTTTTGAAGATAATAAAAAGATAATATCCTTACTTTTGCCAATCATCTTGTTAAACAGTTTTTCGGTAAACTCTATACTATTAATTGTACCTTTTAACTTAAGTTCGTCATAAAAATGACAAATAAAAATGGTATCATATTGCTCATTCTCTACTAAAAATTGCTCTTCATCCAAAAAGATGACCTTTGCATTTCTTCCAATTGAGAAGATCTTTTCTTCACTTATTAAATCACTTTCATTTCCTTTTTCCATCACAACGGCTGAAACATCATTATATTCCATTAGTTGGCAAACCAACTCATATCCTATAAATCCACTAGATCCAATAACAGCACACCTTTTCATTATTAACCTCCTTCTTTTAGGAAATTTATTCAAAAAAAATATAGAGACTATAAAACATCCTGATATTTTTTTAAAAACCTTATTAAGTTTTTTCCACAATCAAATTTTTTCTCTTCTAATGAAATCAAAATCGAAAGCGGTAAATTATTTTTATGTCGCTCTTCTTCTAAAAGTCTAATATCGCTTTTCCATTTATAATGATTTCTCGTTGTTGTGTAAATTTTAATTGGTGAGATTGTTTCATAAAAAAAACATTCTCTATCTATAACCATATATATATCCGAAGCTTTATATGCTTTTAAAATTTCATGAACTGTTCTTTTATAGAACAGTTTATTTTCTCTTTCTAAATCTAATTCATTTTTTAAATTTAACGAAGGATTTAATAATGAAATACTTCTGACTTTTCCTTTTAAGAGGCCAAGTAATTTACAAACGACTAATGCTCCAGTACCTTCCCCAATTATATGAATTGATGGATTCAAAATTTCTTTTCTCATAACTGAATGATATAAGCTTTCTGCTAAATCGACAGCGTCATCAGAACCCCAATTTTTCCCATATAAATTTGAAGTGAATACTGTGTATCCTTCATCTGTTAAAGTTGATAATAGCTTTCTTTTATCAAAATGCTGCAATAAGCAACTATGTGCATTATCTACGTAATGTGTATTCCCACCGACATAGAGTACTCCGAAACCATTCGGTCTAATAGGTAGATGAATAACTGCATATTGATCCTCTTGTTTAAAAAACCTCTCAGTTACAGGCATTCTTATCACCTTATTATTAATGTAGTATTTTTGGGGAATTATAAAATAGGTATAAAAAAATTCTTAAGTTACTTTTTTTAATTAAAACTTTTTAATTATAACTTCAATTATCAAATTTCTAGGTATATAATATGATAAGAACTAACTAGATAGGAGTGATTAGAGTGCGTTTTATTATGACATTGTTCTGGAGCTTTGTTTTATGCCAAATGGGAGCTTACGTTTTAAGTTCAATGACTGGCGGAGTATATAATTTCACAACTGCTTCAGTTATGGCTGTAGTATTATCATTAGCTATTTCAGTTCTTAGCGAAGCAATAATTCCTAATGAACCTGTTGCAAAACACCACTAAAATCTATATATAACATATGTTGTAGCACCCAAAAACGTTCAACTTGGTATATACATATGTCATGATTTATAGTTTTAGATAATTTATAAAATACTAAAATTTTGATAAATACATTCAATATTTTGTATATTGTAAACACATAAAAGAGCGCCCTCGATCAATTAATCGAAAGCGCTTTTTTTTATCTTTTTTAAGTTTTTAATATTGAGCCCATTATGCTAAATTTACAATCAATTATTTAAATTTAGATTTATATGTCCATTTTCTGTTATGGTTTTGTGTATCTGGAAAAACTTCTCCAGCCTGAAGCTTAATTTGTTTTGGACGAGTTACGTTGCTTCCTGTTTCACCGATTTCCACGTATACCCCATTATTTGGTGCTTTGTCGCCTGGTCGAAATTGATGTGCTTGACCCATAATTCATTCCTCCTTCTATTTAGGTTCTTATTGTTCCTCTAAAAATAAAGTTTTTTCTTTTAAAAAGATGGTATCATTAGTAATTATTGGCTTTTTACCCAATAATATTTTTTCTTAAAAAGATTCACATTAAAAAATAAAAGGTGATGAATATGAAAACAAAACACTTAATTGCACTAGATTTAGACGGCACCTTATTAACGGATGAAAAAATAATATCCGAACGTACTTTAAAAGTGATCCAACAGTTAAAGACTCAGGGTCATGAAGTATGTATTTCAACAGGTAGACCTTTTAGAGCTAGTAAAATGTATTATGAACAATTAAACCTTACAACTCCAATTGTAAACTTTAATGGTGCTTATGTTCATCACCCTCTAGATGATTCATGGGGAGTTTATCACGAATCATTACCTTTAGGAGTAGCAAAAGAGGTAATTAGTTCTTGTAGAGAGTATGAATTAAAAAATATGTATGCTGAAGTAATGGACGATGTATACGCTGATAAACACGAAGAGGAGATACTCCCACTTTTCCACTATTTAAAAGAAGATATTATCCATGGAGATTTAGTTGAAAATCTTATTCAAGCTCCAACATGTCTTCTAATCGATAGTGATGAGTCTCATGTTGCAAGTATTCGTGAGCACTTATCAAATGTCCATGCTGAGGTAATTGATCACCGCCGCTGGGCAGCACCTCATCATATAATCGAAATTGTTAAAGCTGGTATGAATAAGGCAATAGGACTACAAAAAGTAGCATCTTACTATAATATTCCTCGAAAAAACATTATAGCTTTTGGTGATGAGGACAATGATTTGGAAATGATTGAATATGCGGGCCATGGTGTTGCAATGGATAATGCTATTCATCAATTAAAGAATATTGCCAACCACAAAACATTATCTAATCAAGATGATGGAATCGCGATTTTTCTTGAAGATTTTTTCAACTTAAAATTATAATTTATAGCACTTTCGTTGTCATTAATTTCAAAGATAACTAATAATAACCACTTATAACAATTTGCTAATTGTGCATTCTATTAAGGACTTCACCAATAAGGATTATCCACTTTTTGATATTGATCAATTACTATTGGAATTTCTTAAGAAGTCAAAAACAAAAAGCTTTCCTATTTAGGAGGGAATCACGATGGGCAAAGGTAATAAGTCTAAGCGCTTTATTCAACAAAGTTCTGATTCTGTTACAAAGTACTCTGAAAAATTCCCTTATCACTTTACATTAGCTGAAGCAGAAGAGCGAAAAGCTAATAATAGACAAAGCTTTAATGCTTAATTTAAAGCATTAAAAACAAAAAACAACCATTGGATTAATCCTTTGGTTGTTTTTTATTTATGAAAACACTCTGTTTATATCTTATTTACTGGAGAAAGTTTCTAGTAAGAAACTGTTTGGGTAACTGGTTTAATTTCTCCATTTAGATCCTTCTCATTAACCTTTGTTGCAACGAAAATTGCAGTTATTTCATAATTCCCATTTGGAAGTTTTTTATCTACAAAATTAACTTGCTCTTGCCAAACTTGCGCCTTTCCACTTGGAATTGCAACATTTGTAATGACCTGTGCATACGCCATTTCTCGAGATGACTGATAAACTACTTGTCCACTCTCATCTTTAATTGTAAAATCAACTGTTTGCGATGAAGGGAATGTAAAATTCACAGGGATTTTATTATCATTACGTATTGAATATTTCATCTTCACAATCCCGTTAGCTTCTGTAATCTCAAGTATTGGTGAAAGCTTTTCAACGTCGATCTCATTAATTTGACCTACAGTTTGTTTTGTACTTGGTGTTTGTTTTATTTCCTTGTCGCTCTTTGCACCACAACCAGAAAGAAGTAGCGAACAAGCTAATAAGAGAATCGTTCCCTTTTTCAAAATAATCCCCACCTTTTTAGTATCCTTATCCTAAATTATACCAAAAAGCTGAGAAATTACTTTAAAATTTCAGCGAAATATTGTTGTGATTAGTAGCATTGTTCATTTAGAAACAAATGCATAAATCTTAAAATTAAAAGAAAAATTAATTAAGTATTTATCTAATTGTCTATAAAAAATAATTAAGCTTTATCAAATATATATGTACTCCTTACCCATATTTGAAAGGGGAATTAACATGATGCATACTATTTTTCATTCATTCATACTAATTTTAGCTGGCATTTTACTATTAAGAATAGCTGGAAGAAAATCAATTTCACAAATGACATTGCCCCAAACAATTGTTATGATTTCGATTGGTACAATTATCGTTACTCCAATTATTGAAAAAGGCTTAACTAAAACAATTGTTGCTGCCACAGTTTTTGTATTAACTCTACTTGTATTAGAATATTTGCAGATGAAATCGAATACTCTTGAAAAATTTTTTACAGGAAAATCAAAAATTGTAGTAAAAAACGGGAAGTTGAATGTTAAAAATTTAAAAAAGCTACGGTTAACGGTTGATCAATTAGAAATGCGTATTCGAAATGAAGGAATTAATAAATTTGATGATATTAAGTTTGCTACAATTGAACCAAATGGCTTATTAGGATTCGAATTAGCCGAGGATGCGAAACCATTAACAATTGGAGAGTTTAAAACGCTTATGGATTCGTACGGATTTCAACTTAAAAATAATCATTTAAGCGAGAATACTCAAAGTTCTGCTTCAATTTTTAATGAATTAACAGGAAAACAAAAACCTGAAAATCCTAAATTTAAATAAATCGATCCATTAACAAAAAAAGACTAGCAAATTTCAGCTTTTTGCTAGTCTTTATCTATTTATATCTTTCTAAATTCCCCTAATACATCAACGGTTTGTACCACATTCGTAAAAGCTTTTGGATCTACCCTTTTTATAATTCTTTCCAAATCGTATAATTCATAACGAGATAATACAATCATTAAGATATCTTTATCTTGCTTAGTAAATGCTCCAGTAGCATTCATTTGCGTAATTCCTCGCACAAGTTTCGCATGAATTTCTTTTCTAAGCTCTTCACCTTTTGTAGTGACAATCATTGCTGTTAGCTTAACATGACTTGTATGAACACTATCAATCACACGAGTAGTAACATATAAATTGATTAAAGTATAAAGAGCTTTTTCCATTCCATATAACTGGCCAGCTGTAATGATAATAATTGCATTAAACAAAAAGAAATACGTTCCAACCGGTTTCCCTTTTGATTTTGAAAGAACTAAGGCGATAATATCCAATCCACCTGTAGACCCACCAAATTTTAATGTCATTCCAATACCGATCGCAGCAATTAAACCACCAAAAACTGCATTAAGAAGAATATCATCTGAAAAAATCGGTTTAACAGGTAAGATTTCTAAAAATAACGTCATTACCCCTACACTAAAGAAACTGAAATACGTAAAAGAACGTCCAACTTTTTTCCATGCTAAGACGATAACAGGAATATTTAATAACGCTAAAAGAATCCCCGTCGTTGCTGTAAACGGAGTGTAGTCAGTTATAATATTTGAAAGTAACTGCGCTAAACCTGCGAAACCACTTGAATAAACATTAGCAGGGATTAAAAAACAATTCATTGCAAACGCATTTAAGAAACCACCAATCATTACTACAACCAGCTTAAATAAAAGCTCTTTATTTCTTTCCACCAACTCTGCTTCCTCCTCAAAAAAATAAAACTTCTCTCTATATTAAAAATTGCCTCTGTAAAAACATCATACTTGTTTAACAAAAGCCAAATGTAAAAACGAACACTCATACATAATTAAAGTGATAAAGGCAAACCTAACATTATCATTTTTTATAAAGGAGCTTAAATATGCCTACTAGTGATAATGACAAAAAAGCAAAAGATAATAACGCTGTAAGAGAAAAGAAAAATGCACAAGAAAGTAAAAATGCACAGGCTGGTAAGAAATCTTTTTCTAAAAGTGTCGATCATCTTTAATATTTTTAAAACGGTTTAATTGAATAAAAAACATGTAAAATTTCATCTAATAGTTTAAGTATATTTAAATCTTTCTGAAAGACAATAAGAACTTTCTAAACTTGAAAAAGCCTTATTATTAAGAATATTTAACCGATGTAAATATTTTAAAAAAACCTTTAGAAACACTATTATATAAGTGTTTCTAAAGGTTTTAACAAATTAAAAAATTTGCTAAACAAAAGCTAACTACCCTCCACAAACTCGGTGAGGTTTTTGGGGAATATTTTTTGTATAATGATAGTGTACAGAAAAAACTTTAGAACAATACAAAATCAAAACAAATGAAAAAAGGACCATTCAAGCATTACTGGAATGGTCCTTTTTACTTTGAGTTTTAATGAATCATATAAAAAAGCCTCTGCAACAACACATTAATAATATCAAATATTAATCAACATGTACTGTCCTTATTTGAAATGCAATATATCAAATAAGGGCTCACGATACCTCAAATAATAGAGTAATGATTTCATTGGATAATCTGTACATAAAATTAGGCTCCTGCATTTTTAATCCCCTCTAATAAAAAATAAATTTATAGATTAATTTAAGCTCTAACTATTTGAATATCTCAAATGAATTATTGAATATTGATAAATATTCAAAAGAAATATGCAAACATAAATATTAACGTTTATATTTGCATACATAATTTCATAAATGTATATATTGATGCGTTAAAACGGCTTTCTCAAACGTCAAATTGTCGTTTCATCTGTTGGCGACATTAGATCAAGAGTAATAAATAAATATATTATGAATATTTTGTGGAGAAATACAGGGCGTGACCAAAAATGTTGCTCTGTTTACTAACCTCCTTTGTATTTGTTAACGTAAACATATATGTTAAAATCGTTTTTTCTTTAATTAATTTAAACAATGAATTCTAACTATTTGAAGTAATGTAATTGTAAAAAGTGGATTATTATAGTCCTCTTTTTATTTCTTTGGTACTGATACTGCTAAATCAATTACATACAAATTATTTAATTTTTTGATGCTAAAAACGACCCTCTCAAACACCAAATTATTTTTTTATATGTTAAATTTTTTTATTCAATCGCAACATCTTCTAGATTGATAGGTAATACAGTATGTTTTATGTTTTACATTTTTTATTGTTTACGCTAGATCTTATCCAATTTTCGATTCCATTTTTTTACAAAATTAACACAATTTATTTTAATTTTTTTGTATTTTTTTGTCATTTGTAGCTCGAAAAAAGTCGAATTATCTATATATCAGGCAAAAATTAACCCGATTGACCAATAATTGGAAATAAACGATACTAAAGTTGTTAAGTCGCAGTAGATGCAGCAATAAATTTATATGAAACGGAGCAATTATTATGAAAAAAGTAATTAAAAAGACTTTACCAGTGGTTTTATCAGCTGCAATGGTCAGTACAGCTATTCCATCATTAACACATGCTGAAACATTTAGTTCAAGTCCTAAAATCTCAAAAAGTGTAGCCGTTACGCTTGAAAGACCTGAACAGCCAGAAGTGCAAGCTATTAAGAATAGTGAGGAAAGTACTACTGGTTACATTAATGTTACTTGGAAAAGTCTTCCAGGTGCGATAGGATATAAAGTAGGAATATTCAATGGAGAAAGTTATGACTACTTTGATACTGGCAATACAACATCTTGGTCATCGAAAGATAAAGGAATTTGGCCGACTGATGAGGAAATTAACCAGAATCATAGATACCAACTTCATTTAGATGGAAAAGGAACAGAAATACCAACTAATCCTGCCGGAATTTATTACAATGCATATGCTGCTTCAATGTATAATGAGGAAAAAGACTTTAGATTAGCAGAAGGAGTTTCTGTTGGGATAGTTGCAGTTTATCCGAATGGCACAAGCGAGATTTCTGATACACAATTTGCTTCTTTCCCTGAACTCGATCAAGAGTTGATTGATAAAGCATCGCCTTATATAGACATGGACTCTTCTGGTCAATTTTCTGTAAATAATTCTAGTGCTTTATCTACAATTCTTAGTGCAGATGAATTACAGTTGGTTCAACAAAATGTTACAGAAGCTAACCAACTAAATCAGGAAATATATTACTCAAGTAATGGTGGCTCTGTTTCAGTTGGTACAGATAATTTAACATATACTGTAAATGAGTTTAATAGATCTTATATAGATGGCGTAACTAAACTTGAGTCTTATTGGTGGGGATATAAGATTTACCTTAGCAAAAATGTTGTACGTGCAGCTGGGGTCACAGTATCTGGAGGTGCAGGTTATATTGCAAGTACATTACCTCTTCCGTTTGGTGCTGGAATTGCTGCTGCTAGTATAATGGCATTAGGCGGATATCTTGCTTCGACTATTCCACATGGTGTTATAATTCGTGTAAATAAAGTACCTACATTAACAGGAATAAAGTATATACCTACATGGGTTAAATATCAATCAAATTAAGGGGTTATAATGAAAAAGTTAGACATATTAATTGCAATTTTTGTTGCTTTTAGTGCATTACTTATCTACATTTTTTTTACTGGTAAAATAAGTGATAAGTTGATTTTTTTTATAGTTATGTTTTTTAGTACTAGTGTATCCGTAATTAGAAACTCAATTTTAAGGTCTAAAAAATTAAAGAAAAAATAAGGTCCTTTATAGAACTAAGTCAAATTAGTTCTATAAGGATTAAAAAATCTTTAAATGTTATTATCCCCTTATAGTAGATAGTTAAAAGAAAGGGCCATACTGTCTAATATGGAGGGGGACAAGCAAGAAAGCTATTTGCCCTTTTAATACATTTTCTTTTTTCTCCCCAACAATTACCTTTTTGATAAATGACTTATAGTAGTTTTTAATGGAAATACCAAAAAATAATAAAAAAATTCACCTCTTTTTAGTGGTGAATTTTTTTATTCATTTTTAAAATCTATTAATTGTCATTTTTAATTTCTTGTCTCTTTGCTCTTATAATAGTACTTTTACTTATTCCTGTTAACTGTTCTACTTGCTTATATGAATGAGTCTTTAATAATGACAGAGCAAAAGCAATTTGCTTCTTACCATATTTTTTAGGTCTACCTTCACGAAAATCGTCACGAAGTTTAGCTAATGTTTTTCCTTCTTGCGTTCGTTCGATAATTATGTTTCTTTCCATTTCAGCAACCGCAAGCATTGTCTGTAAGAAGAATCTCCCCATCGTAGTATCTTCTAATAAACCTACATTTAAAACATGAACTTTAACACTTCTTTTAAAAAGGTATTCAATAATCTCAATTCCTTCCTTAGTATTTCTTGCTAGTCGATCTAATTTTGTTACAACTAAAGTATCACCTTCCTTTAAATCTTCCAGGACTTTTTTGAATTCTGGCCAATTAGTTTTTGTACCTGTAAATTTTTCTGAATAGTTTCCTAAAGACGCTCAAATAGATAATGGACAAGTAAACTATAAACGTGATGGTTCACGCTACTGATCCTTATAAGTTATACTCAAAAGCATTTGAAGTTAATGGAAGTGGTTTAAACTATTCTGATAGTACAGTTTACTATGTAAAAGTGACAGCTGTTCATGAAGATGGTGCTAATCCGATTTCGCATGCCACATCTTCAACATTTCTTGAAGCTATTTCATCTGAAGAGGAAGGTAGTTTCGAAAGTATACCTACTTTAAAAGAGATGACGCCTGAGCAACTTGAAGTATCTAATGCTGCACTTAAAAACTAAGTGAAAGATCTATCATATGAAAATGCACACATAATTAAGGATAGTGTTAATGAGTTATTCTCAGAAAACGGACAAAACTTTCAAACAATGAGCAGAAAATTAAATATTTATTTAACTAACAAAGTTGTTGGAACTGCTATAAATCTAGGCTTACAAATGGACGTATTTCTTAAATAAAGGTACAAGGAAGCTTCTAAAATTTTTTCTAAGACTGTTAAAAGTAAATTAATAGCTTGGGGTGCTCCAACATTGGCTACGATGGCAACTTTTGCATTAGAATTCGCACTTGGTTTTTCTGACATAGGAACAGCTGCAGCAAATTGGTTTGATAGTAAAGATAAATACCCCAAAAATGGAAGGGTAGATTTCTATTGAGATTAATTAGAAAATATTTGATAGAGTCTATTTTATTTTTACTAGTTTCTGCATTTTATGCCTATATAGATTATAAAACAGAATTCACTTGGAAATTTACTATCTTCTTTATTGTTTATTTTTATATTAGTTATAATATTGTAGTTAAATTTCCAGCGTTTTTAAAAAATATGAAAAATAAAATTAATAATTAAATGTTAATGCTCCTATTCGAACAATTATTTTATTGAATAGGAGCAATTATCAAATCCCAAGTCTACTCACCAACAACACCATCAAAAACTATTCCGCATTTCTATTTGTAACACTTTAACTGCATCTAATATTTAATCTCCAAAGCTCTAATCATCATTAATACCTAAAACTTCCTAAATTCCCCAAACACATCAATTGTTTGAACGATATTTGTAAACGCCTTTTCATCAACTGATTTAATGACTTTCGATAAATGATATAGCTCATAACGTGATAGTACCATCATTAAAATTTGTTTATCTTGATTCGTAAAGGCACCTTTTGCATTGATTGCAGTAATTCCGCGCACTAGCTTCGAATGAATTTCTTTACGCAGTTCATCACCTTTTGTCGTTACAATAAAGGCAGTTACTTTAATATGACTTGTATGAATTGCATCAATGAATCTAGACGTTACATATAGGTTAATTAATGTATAAAGTGCTTTTTCCATTCCATAAATATAGCCTGCTGTTAATATAATTAACGCGTTAAACAGGAAGAAGTATGTACCAACGGGTTTTCCTTTCGAACGTGATAATACTAGAGCAACTATATCTAACCCACCTGTTGAAGCACCAAACTTTAAAGTATATCCAATCCCAACCGCAACAATTAATCCACCAAATACTGCGTTTAGTAAAATATCTTTTGAGAATAGAGGCGTTACTGGAATTACTTCTAAAAATAGCGTAGTGATTCCAACGCTTAAAATCGTAAAATACGTAAAAGATCGACCTATTTTTTTCCATGCTAAAATGATTACAGGAATATTTAATATTGCAAGTAAGATACCAGTAGAAGCCCTAAAAGGTGTAAAATCATTTAATAAATTAGTAAGTAACTGAGCTAAACCAGAAAAACCACTTGAATAAACACTGACAGGAATTAAAAAACAATTCATCGCAAATGCATTCATAAATGCACCAAATATTACTACAAGAACTTTTATGAACAATTCTTTTTTGTCATTCACCTACAAGCCTCCTAAATTTTCATATGTTTAGTATGCCTGTAAATTGTAAAAAAATAGCAAAAAAACCACTTCATTCTATAAAGTGGTTTCACATTCTAATTATTGCTCTTTCTTCTCAAACAGTTCTTTTGCGTATGTCCAACCGTCTTCTTGATAGATTTTATTTTCCTTTAATAATCTACCCATCGCTCGTTTAAATGAAGCCTTACTAATATTAAATCTTACTTTAATATCCTCTGCGTCACTCTTATCCCAGTAAGGCATTGCCCCACCACGGCTCATCATATATTCATAAATTTCATTTGCTTCTTGATCTAATCCTTCATGTACCCTTGGTAAAAGTGACACGTTAATACTTCCATCATCTTTTACATCAATAATGCGTCCACTTACCCTTTCACCAATACGAGGTTCAGTTTTTCTCTGTGATTCGTGGATAAAACCTATGAATCGTTCATCAGTTAAAATATAAGAACCTACTCTTAAAGTACGATAGATGATTCCTGTAACGTTTTTATTAAGCATACTCGGTTCAGCCGGTACAGAAAACTCTTTCATGACTGGTTCAGTAGCAATTTTAATTAATAGTCTACCTTTGTTTGTTTGCTTTAACGTACAAAAAATTTCATCGCCTTCTTCAGGCCATACTTCTTGAAGAGGTGGAAGGTCACCTTTTTCTAATAGAATATCTTTTGAAATGCCGATGTTTACAAAAACACCCACTCCATCAAGTTTATCTACTACTTTTGCAAATCCATAACCTTCTGTTGTAATGAATGGCATTTCCATCGTTGCAGAAAGTCTACCTTTGGAATCATGATATAAAAATACAGTAACTTCTTGATCTATTTCAACTTCACCAGATGCCTCATTTTTATGTAAAAATACTTCTTCTTGATCTTGGACAAGCATATACCCAATATCCGTTTCTCGACTGCAAACTAAAGTTACAATCTCTCCTGCTTGTAAACTCATTTTTTGTTACATCCTCTCTTAACTTTCAAACTAAAAATTATTATATCATGCTAACCTGAAAGTTTGTTACTTCGTCTATCATACACTATAATACAAGTATTAACGAATTGGAGGGATTCTATCTATGTCAAAAGAAAGTTCATTTGATATTGTTTCAAAAGTTGACTTACCAGAAGTCTCGAATGCGATTCAACTTGCTACAAAAGAAATCGCAACTCGCTATGACTTTAAAGGAAGCAAAAGCTCAATTGCATTAGAAAAAGAAGAACTAGTTTTAGTATCAGATGACGATTATAAATTAGAGCAATTAAAAGACGTATTAATTAATAAATTAATTAAACGTAATGTTCCTATTAAAAACCTAGATTACAGTAAGGTTGAAGGTGCTTCAGGTGGTACTGTAAGACAAAGAGCTAGATTAGTTCAAGGTATTGATAAAGAAAATGCAAAAAAAATCAATACAATCATTAAAAATAGTGGATTAAAAGTAAAATCACAAATTCAAGATGATCAAATCCGTGTAACTGCAAAAAGTAGAGATGATTTACAAGCAATTATCGCTGCTGTAAAAGGTGCAGATTTAACTATTGACGTTCAATTCCTGAATTACCGATAAACTTATACATAGAAAAAGAGGATGAAAGTAATCATCCTCTTTTTTAACTTTTATAAATTTAATTAACCACTTACTAACGTTAATCTCTCATTCTTTACACATGTATCACGGACTACTATTTTATATGGAACGATAATACTTTTTTCAGTACCATCTGGTTCTTCAACTTTTGAAATAATATTTTTTGCTGCTTCATTACCTAATTGATAAATATTAATATCTACAGATGTTAATGGTGGATTTGCTAATTCTGCAAAAATTGCATTATTAAAGCTAATAATTGAAATATTATTTGGGACTAAAATGTTATGTTCGCTTAATACACTTATAATTCCTAATGCTAATACATCATCAGTCACAACAATTGCAGTCGGAAGCTCCTTAAGTTCCAGCATTTGATTTACTGCTTTCCTTCCACCGTCTCTCGTAAATGATGTAAATATAATTTCTTCTTCATTTACAGAAAGTCCGTTTAATTGCATTGAATCTTGGAATCCTCGTAATCGGTTTTGAGTTACTAGAAGACTACTGTCTCCTCCAACAAATGAAATTTGTCGATGTCCAAGATCAATTAAATAATTAGTCACATCTCTCGCAGCAGCATAATTATCATTGTCAATATACGTTATATCATCCATAGAATGAACAGGCTTCCCTACTAATACAAAAGGAAAATTATTTTCATTTAAATAATCGATAATCTTATCATTTTCCTTTGAGTAAAGTAGAATAATTCCGTCGACTCTTCTACCCCTAATTGTTTTAATCACAGTTTGCTCAACTTCATCTTCATTGTTTCCTGTAATAAAATAAAGAGAGTAATCTTTTTGATTCGAATACGCTGTCACACCTCTAATCACTTCTGCAAAAAAAGGATTATGAAATGATGTATCTAATGCTGGTGGCAAAACTAATCCAATCGATTTCGTAGATCGATTAGCCAACGACCTTGCATTTAAATTAGGATGATAATTTAGTTCATCCATTACTTTTCTAACTTTCCTCTTTGTTTTTTCACTAATTCTTGGGTTGTTTGAGATAACTCGAGACACCGTTGAAGGCGCTACATTCGCTTTCTTCGCAACATCCTTAATTGTAATCGTCATTTTAATTCCCCTTATTTACGAATGAATGTAAACGTTATCATTTTCTCTTTAGATGTAGACTCTATTTAAAAGATTATTGATTCTTGATAAAATCCACATCTTCCTTCACAAGGCGATGTCCCGTTTATTTTACTGGAATCTAGTGGATTCAATCTCTTCTAATTTGCTTAGAATACTAAAAAAGACAGCAATCATTTCAAGTATTCTAAGCTTAAGCAAACTAGTATTTATTTAACCTCATTATTACGTCTTCTTGCAAACCATAAAAAGATGATAAACGCAACAAAAATGGATGGTATTGCAATAATCACGCCAATGTTTAAACTAGTTTTAGGTGCAACTGCATAAACATTTGAAGATTCTCTTTTAAGGACTATATCGAATCCTTTTTTATTTGGACGAACCAAATCATCACTTAACATACCTCTTAATTCATTAGATTTTTTAACGACATCAAAATCTAAATGAACCTTTTGATCAAGCGAAGTATTATTTATTGCAACGATCGTAGTTTCATCATTATAATGTCTCTTAATTAAAGTCATACCTTTAGAATCATCATAAAGCACTTCAAAATCCCCTTCAGAAAGAGACGGTAAAGTTCTTCTTAATTCAGTCAGTTTTTTAATATATTTTGAAAAATCTTCATCAGTACGGAAATCCATTCCTTTTCGATTATCAGGAATGTTTCCACCATTTAGTGCAATTTCTGTCCCATAATAAGTCAATGGGATTCCTGGTGTTGTAAATAAATAAGCAAGTGCCAACTTTAATCTTGAAGGTGGATACTCACCTTTTTCTACGGCTAATGAAACAAAGCGCTTAGTCATTTCATCATCTAAATAGTTAATCATTAATGTCGAGCCTAACTGCTTACTTAAATCCACTTGTAGCTTCATTATGTCAGTTAAAGATTGATTTTGTGAAGAAAATGAATTTGCCAAATCATCTACAGAATCTACATTATAAATCCCATTAAAACCTAAATTTTTATATTTATTTAGATCTATTTCACTTGAAGCATTTAAATCAGCAAATAAGATGAAGTTTGGATTTTTCTTTTTTATTTCATTGTTAAATGATTTCCAAAAAGAAACAGGTACATTATTTACTTCTTGTAAATTATATCCGTCAAAATTAGCTTGATCCATCCAATACTTAGCTGTTTCGATTAAGTAATTTGCTACCTCATTGTTATCTTGGTTAAAATCAGGTAACCCATTCATCCATTTCTTTTCTGAACTTGTACTATTTTCTGGATTAAACCAATCCGTTTTTTTAGCAAGTTCACTATTTGGCGAAGCATTATTTGTAACAAAATCAATATAAACTTTTATTTTACGTTTATGCGCTTCTTTGACCAACTTCTGAAGGTCTTTATTTGTTCCGAACCTTGGATCAATTTTTCTAAAATTAACGACGGAGAATCCATCATATGAATTTACGTCATTCTCAAAAATAGGTGAAATCGAAATAGCATTATATCCAAAATCCTTAAGATAATCTAATTTTTGGGTAATACCATCTAAATCCCCACCCTGAGATTTGTTTAAATCTTTCGGGTCTGTATTTTTATCATTCATAGGATTACCATCAAAAAAACGATCAACTAAAATTCGATAAATCATTTCTTTTTTTAAATCTGTTGTCTTTTTTTCTGCAAAACTAATACTTGGTAATGTACTAAAAAATAGTACAGACGCTAGTATTAATAAACCAAATCGCCTCATTTTTTCTCCCCCTGCAAGACACTCGCATGTACATAAATTTCACTCTCTACATTATTTTGCAAAATATTACAATGAAATTCAAATGTTAATTTAAATTTCATAAAAATGGAAGCGATTGCACACACTATTTAATTATACTGTTACTAAATTAGATAGCAAGTTAATTCCTTATAGACATTAATAATAACATTTTACTAAAAAATAAAGGGTGGGATCATGCAAATTGAATCAATATATCATCAGCCATATGATCAATATGCTTTTTCAATAGATGATAAAACCTATCGTATAAGAATTCGAACAAAAAAAGGTGATTGCACAGAAATTATTTTTTATTTCGGAGATCCATTCAAATTTAATGATTCAGGTTGGCAAATTGAATCATCACTCTCCATGTATCTTGCATTTTCCACAGAACTATTTGACTACTGGGAAGTAAATGTGATCCCTCCGAATAAACGAATGAAATATCAATTCCTTTTAAAAAATGAGCAAGATTCTCTATCTTACGGTGAGGGCGGATTTTCAAACAATTTTAATCTCAATGATCAGTCGAATTGTTTTACATTGCCATTTCTTCATAAAAACAATTTAATTTCGCCCCCGAGTTGGATTAATAGTACGACTTGGTATCAAATTTTCCCCGACCGTTTTGCTAGTGGAAATAACAAGAATAACCCTAAAAATTCTACTCCGTGGGGATCTACTCTCCCAACGAGTTCAAGCTATTTTGGTGGTGATTTAGAGGGTGTTATTCAAAAAATAGATTATCTTAAAAATTTAGGAATATCCGGAATTTATTTAACTCCTATTTTTGAAGCAAATTCTAATCATAAATATAATACAATTAATTATTTTAGAATAGATCCTACTTTTGGAGATGAAAAAGTCTTAAAAACATTAATCGAAAAATGTCATGAAAATAATATTCGAGTAATGCTTGATGCAGTATTTAACCACACTAGTGCATCCTTTCCCCCATTTCAGGATGCCTTGCAAAACGGAAGGGAATCCGCCTTTTTTGAGTGGTTTCACTTTTTTGAAGATGAACAAAATAACTTGGCATATGAAACTTTTTCATTTGTAAAGGAAATGCCAAAATTGAATACAGAAAATAAAGAAGTACAGAATTTTTTAATCGAAATAGGTTCTTATTGGATAAAAGAATTTAATATTGATGGCTGGCGTTTAGATGTAGCAAACGAAATCGATCATTATTTTTGGAAACTATTTAATAAAAAAATGAAGGAACTTAAAAAGGATTTATTTATTGTAGGTGAGATTTGGCACCATGCAATGCCATGGCTAAGAGGTGACGAATTCGATTCTGTTATGAATTATCCTCTAATGAAATCACTTTTTGCTTATTTCGGTTATCAAACGATTTCAAAGATACAATTTCAATATTCGATTAACGATTTAATCGCTCAGTACCCATTACCTGTAATCAAAGCACTCTTCAATGTATTAGGTTCACATGATACACCAAGAATACTGACACAATGTAATCAAAATGAAAAAAGAGTGATCCTATTATATGTTTTTTTATTTACTTTCTTTGGAACTCCATGTATCTACTACGGAGATGAAATTGGTCTACAAGGTGGAAATGACCCTGAATGTCGAAGCTGTATGCTTTGGGACAAAACACAATTTAATTTAAGTATCTTTGATTCAATCAAAAAATTGATTTCTATAAGAAATAAATACTCAGTTTTAGAAAATGACGGTGAGTTTAATTGGGTACAAACTGACCAACCTGACATTGTTATGTATGAAAGGAAGAATAATTATTTTCATTTTTTAATCATAATTAATAACTCAAGCGAAAAACAGTCAGTTCAAGCACCAATAAATTTAGGTAAGAAAAGAATTACAAATGTATGGAATGGCGAACAGTTTGCAACTGAATCTGAATCGATTGGTGTTGATCTACTAGAAACCGACTTTTTAATTTTGCAAATAGAAGATACAGACTCCTTTATGTGAGTCTGTATTTTTATTCACTCATTTACGTTATGTTAGATTTTCTAACAAATCAGATATATGTTAGCGTTTTCATAATTATTTTATATATTTTTTTCGATTTTCCGTGAAATTATTATTGAATTTTGCATATATTTTGAATATGATAACTTATATAACATTTGATGTTACAAAAACTAACATTAAGGAAATGGGGAATGAAGATGAACGGTATTCAAGCTGCGGATAGTGTATTTCTTTTTATTTCAACTGTTTTAGTCATGATCATGACACCTGGTTTAGCACTTTTTTACGGCGGCATGGTTAAAAGTAAAAACGTTTTAAGTACTACAATGCATAGCTATTCTGCTATGGCAATTGTATCAATCCAGTGGGTGTTAATTGGTTACTCTTTAGCATTCGGTCCAGATTTTCATCATTTGATTGGTAACTTTTCTTGGGCAGCTTTAAAGGATGTTGGTTTTACTCCAAATGAAAACTACAGCGCAACAGTCCCTCATAATCTTTTCATGATGTTCCAGCTAATGTTTGCAATTTTAACTCCTGCTCTTATATCAGGTGCCTTCGCCGAGCGCATGAAATTTTCAGCATTTCTATTATTCACTCTTTTATGGACGACATTTGTTTACGATCCATTAGCTCACTGGGTTTGGGGCGTAGATGGCTGGCTTCGTAATCTAGGTGCATTAGACTTCGCCGGTGGAACAGTCGTCCATATTTCCTCCGGTGTTTCAGGTTTAGTTCTA
This sequence comes from Gottfriedia sp. NPDC058432, assembly GCF_042721555.1. Taxonomy (NCBI): domain Bacteria; kingdom Bacillati; phylum Bacillota; class Bacilli; order Caryophanales; family Bacillaceae; genus Gottfriedia; species Gottfriedia sp. NPDC058432. The sequence goes on along the minus strand of NZ_JBHXLC010000006.1, from coordinate 78,948 downwards.
GCTCTACTTCTTGGTAAAAGACGAGATTTTGGCTCTACATCACCTCATCATTTACCACTAACTGTATTAGGTGCTGGACTATTATGGTTTGGATGGTTCGGATTTAATGTTGGTAGTGCTTTAACATTAAATGAAGTAGCATTAACTGCATTCATTAATACAAATACTGCAGCTGCTGCAGCTTCAGTTGCTTGGGTACTTGTGGAATGGTATGTAAATAAAAAACCGACTATTTTAGGTGGAGTTAGTGGTGCCGTAGCTGGATTAGTTGCAATTACACCTGCTTGCGGATTCGTCACTCCTCTCTCATCAATCGTGATTGGATTTTTAGGTGGCGTTATATGCTTTTTAGCAGTAACTTACTTAAAATACAAATTCGGATATGATGATGCATTAGATGCATTCGGTTGTCACGGAATCGGAGGGACATGGGGAGCTATTGCAACAGGATTATTCGCTACAAAATCAGTAAATAGTGCTGGTGCAAACGGACTTTTTTACGGTGACATATCACTTCTTTGGAAACAACTACTCGCTATCTGTGCAACCTATCTTTTTGCAGGAATTATTACCTTTTTAATTGTGAAAGTTATAGGCTTTTTCATCAGCATTCGTGTCGATCAAGAGGAAGAAAACCTCGGCCTTGACTTAAGCATACATGGAGAAAAAGCATATCACGACGCAAGTATTTAAGGAGGGATAAAAATGACAGCAAAATTAACGAAAATTGAAATCATTACTCGGCCAGATAAATTTGATGTTTTAAAGGATGCCCTTTCAAAAGTAGGAATCACAGGAATGACCGTAACGAACGTTTTAGGCTGTGGAATGCAATCAGGCTATACGGAAGTGTATCGAGGAAAAAAACGAACGATCAATTTACATGAAAAAATTAAGGTTGAAATAGTCGTATGTGATGTACCTGTTCAATCTATAATCGATGAAGCAAAAAGAGTTTTAAAAACCGGAAAACCTGGGGATGGAAAAATATTTGTATATCCTATTGAAAACGCGATTAAAATTCGCACTGGGGAAGAAGGAAGAGACGCATTACAAAATGATTATTAGATTTTTAAAACCTAGTCATTTTACATGGCTAGGTTTTTTATTGATTAATTATATTACATTTTCATAGATGAGACTTAAGACTAATACACCTATGAAACTTATCAATATATGCTTGGTGAAACTGTTCGATAGAATTTTAAAGAATGCCCCGTCTTACCAAAACGATTTTTCGGAAAAAGTAGCTGTTTTTTCTATCTAGCAGTTGAATCTGTATTATATTCTTATATTTTTTATTGAATATCATCTACTATCCCAAAGAATATGACATTTGCTTTTATTATCCCTGATTTATTTGCGATTCTACGTTTTTAATTGCGATTCTCCTTCTTTTTTGCGATTCTCATTAAATTGCACTTCCCCACTTCTCATTTGCAGTTCCACACTCCGCACTAGCTTCTTTATTTAATCAAAAACAAAAAAGAGGTGAAAAAGATCACCCCTATACTTTAAACTTTCACATTAATATTGAATTTTTTAAACCAAACATGAATTTGGTATAAATGAGCTAGTAATTGAGGTCCAGACATTAATTGTCCGTACCACGGAACTTGAAATGCCTTTCCTTCACTTTCAACTAAACTATTTAATTGCTCTTTATCAAGAAACTCGTAAAGTGCTGAGCTTTTATCTTTTAAAGCTTCTTTTAATTTTTGAACAACTAATTTTGTATATACTGGATTATGCGTCTTTGGATATGGGCTTTTTTTGCGGTATAGGATATCATTTGGTAACAGACCTTCAAGTGACTTTCTTAAGATACCTTTTTCGCGATCACCATACATTTTAAGCTCCCAAGGGATATTCCATACATATTCGACAAGTCGGTGATCTGCAAAAGGAACACGCACTTCAAGACTCGCTCCCATACTCATCCGATCTTTTCGATCTAATAATTGCGCCATAAACCATTGGCGGTTTAAATAAAACAGTTGTCTTCTTTTAGCTTCTAATGGACTTTCTCCTTCAAGGATTGGCGTTTCTTTTACAGTCTCGTTGTATCGATCTTGAACGTACTGAGCTAAATTCAGCTTCTTACTCCATTCGTCTTTTAAAAGCCTTTGACGAAGTTCTGTTGATCTCATCCAAGGAAACGCTGGTCTATTCAAGTCGTCTTCTCGGTGAAACCAAGGATATCCACCAAAAATTTCATCAGCACATTCTCCTGATAAACCTACTACAAAGTTCTGTTTAATTTTTTGACAAAACCATAATAATGAAGAATCAACATCCGCCATTCCCGGAAGATCACGACACTCCGTAGCCTCGTCTAAATATTGAACTAGCTCTTCGTTTGTAATGACACATCTTTGATGATTCGTATTAAATGTTGAAGACATTAACTCAATCCATGGTGCATCTGAATTCGGTTGGAATACACTTGATGTGAAGTATTTATCATTTTCCTCATAATCGATTGAATATGTGGTTAATTGTCCTTTTCCTTCTTTAGCGTAATGATTTGCTGCGATGGCTGTAATCGCACTAGAATCCACTCCACCTGATAAAAACGTACATAAAGGGACATCAGAAACTAATTGTCTTACGATTGCATCTTCAACATAAAAACGTACTTTTTCAATGGTTTCATCAACTGAATCCGTGTGTATATCGCTTTTAACATCCCAATATTTCCATATTTTAAGTCCATTTCTTGAGAATGTCATTGCATGACCACCACGGAGTTCTTTAATTCCATCAAAAACACCATTTCCAGGCGTACGAGATGGACCAAGTCCGAATACTTCTGAGAGCCCTTCTTCAGTTAATTCAGCCTTTACCCCAGGGTTTGCTAAAATCGCCTTTACTTCTGAAGCAAATAATAATCTTTTATAATCTTCTTTATAAAATAGAGGTTTAACACCTAAACGATCTCTTGCAATGAACAAACTTTCCTTTTCTTCATCCCATATTGCAAAAGCAAATATTCCATTAAATTTGTCTACACAAGCTTCCTTCCACTCAATATAGCTTGTTAGTAGAACCTCAGTATCTGAATGCCCTTGAAACGTGTAGCCTCTTTTTAGAAGTTCTTTTCTAAGATCCTCTGTATTATACAACTCACCATTGTAGCAAAGCGTATACGTGAGGTTACCATTCGTTTTACGCATCGGTTGTTTTCCGCCTACTGGATCAACTACAACTAACCTTTTGTGGCCAAAACTACAATGATTCGAAGACCAAACATTCGTATCATCTGGACCTCGTTTAGACAATGTTTCAGCCATTTTTTTTGTCACTGAATTTACATTAGATAAATCATTTTGAAAATCTGCCCACCCAGTTATACCGCACATGTTTTTTTCTCCTTTCTGGGCTATTTCCCTATAAAACTAAAGTTAATTCTATATCGTATTATTGTTTTTAAAAATAGGTGCGTTAATCCGCAAAAAAAGTTGGAAACTTATCAATATTTGTCCATACGTTTTTTAAATTTTTGCATAGTTATAAAATAGTTAAGTTATGTCAATAAATGAAAAAAGTAGCAGCTTTATTAAAGTCGAAATAAACGCAGCTAATGTGATTTATAAATCCTAATACCGGTCGGAAAATAAAGTAAAATTTTTAATCCATTTAAAACAATATTCGAGTTTCAAAAAAAGGTTCGAACGAAAAAAAGATTCTATTAGATACTTAATTTTATGATTCAATAAAATGTCCGAATCACTACTTTTCACCTGAACCTACCTAAATAAACAATGAACAGCAGAACGCTTGTAACTGGAGGTTACTTAATGCAATTTAAGCACCGATCACAATTATTTCAAAAGCAACCTCGCGCTTTCACTATTGGAGCAATTGAAGAAATAAATGATGAATGGGTCTTTTTCGATGATGAAACTGATGAGGCTTTTTTACTTGAGGATCTTGTCGATGAAGATTTTGAAGTTTCTATAAATGAAGAGTGGGTACCTGCTTCTTTAAAAAATGGTAATTTTCTTATTCAGTATTCCAAAAAGAAAAAATTACAAAATGGCGATATTCTTCGTATTCAAAGAAAGCTTTTATATAGCTTCGATTCACTCTTGAAAAATTTGAGCGATGAATCATTTTATACTTTAGCTTACCTACTGAATACACATAGTTTTTCCCTATACGATTGCTTGTACTGTCATAACTTTCTTTCATTTCAACCTGAGGGTTCACCTTCAGATGGAGTAAATTTCATCGTATTTGATAATGGAGAACTTGTTTGTTCAGTATATCACCAATTTAGAATTTCATCTGAAGAACAAAACCATCGATTTGAACTTACAAAAGCAACAGGTAACCGCTACCTATTAACACAACTTTCATAAATACAAAAAACTGCCACAAGAAAATTGTGACAGTTTTTTTATTAAGCAAAGAAGTGTAAACCTTGTGGCAATCTAAATCCTAAATATAATAAAGCTAAAATAAATACTGTAAAAATTGTTGCAGGAACAACCATTTTACGGTGCTTCTTAGAAGACACAGTGAAATATTCAAACACACCTAACATAAGAATACCAAGTGTCATTTTTATGTTATAAAGCATCATCATATTAGAAGGCATATTTTCTTTATTCGAAATATGAATAAATAAATACAGTCCAGTTCCTAAAATAACGAAGTATAAAAGACGTAAAATCATATGGGCAACTTTCACATTCCAACCATTTTTGTATCCATGCCCAACAATTAAAGCTAAGATAATAGCGATTACCCACGCTGTAATATGTAAGTGAATCATTTCATTTCCTCCCAATTATATATTCTCAATAATCATAACATAAGTGCTTGAATAAGGAAAAATCTAGATGAATTGGAAATGGAAAAGATTTTAAAAAATTCACAAATTGTTCAAAATATATGCTATGATTTTATACCTATTAACCGTTATAAAAAGCATGACAAAATATTCATTTTTAAAAATCATAAATTATATTAATCTAGGATTGTAATCTACTGTCGAAAATAAAATTCAATATCATCTATAGCTCCTTACGATTCGACACTTCGTCTAGTTTATCCTACAAAAACCTTTCAATTTCCACTATCACAAGATTGAATGCAGCTGAATATTGTAGTATTTTGTAAGTTTTACACTTCTTTTAGCGAATGTCTTCTCATATGAAAATGATTTTGTATAATAGCATTACATACATCGTGAGACCTAGACATAATTCCCTATTCTTGAACAAAGTTGGTGACTAAATTGCTGCTTCATGTTATAGAGAAAAAACGGGCCCGAATGGTATATTATGCGGGACGATATGGTTTTACGAACAAAAAAACAGTTTTATGTAGCCAGGAATTGGACAGGCTCATGAATATGATTTCGACCTTTACCTCTTCTAAAAGGAGAGCCTAATAGCTAGCTTGCGATTAGTTTATTCTAATTGCAGCTAGTATTTTTTTTGTTATAGAATAAGAGATCTCATCTCTTTTTTTTATGCCCCTTCCCCCTTTTCTTCCTATTTAAAACTTAATACTTATTAACAATATATAGTCTACAATCACGTTTTGGGGTAAATGGCCATATAATACATAATCATAAAAGAACAAAGGGTGTGCAGTCATGCCTGCTTATGTTGGAGTAATAAATATTATCAGTATCGGTAGCAGCGCTGTAGTTAACGTGGGTGACGCATATAATATCATGCCTAAAAGTAATGCTCAAACTTATGCCGGTGCTGGTTCGTTTAATACAGGTGATAACGTAACAGTTTATAACAATAAAAGTATTTCGACCGTATATGATCAAGATCAAGTGGATCAACCAATGGTTGGCAACATGTAAAGGAGGGTGTCGTTTGAATATATATATACATCAAACAATTATTATAAATCAGCTAAAAACTGGTGGGATCGTAAACTCATCTGTTTTTCAAATTGGTACAACAGGAAATATAAATGCAAGAACGATAACGAATAATACTGGAGATTATTTAGAACCAGCACCACCACTTACTGAACCAGGTCAAATCGTTCAAACTTCGCAAGAGACATAATCTTATTCCTGTAGCAAAGTGAAAGCGAGGGAATTCTATGAATCAACTAGAATTAAGACAGAATCAAATTGAGCAATTACTATATGAGCAGTCCCAAATAATTGAAGAATTAAAAGCTAAAATAGCTCAACTTGAAGTTACTGTTATTGAACTTTCTCAAAGACCTGAGACAAAAATTGATAAAATCGAATATAAATTTGATCAATTAAAAGTAGAAAATTTAAATGGTACGTTAACAATCGGGCTGAATCCTCTTCAAGCCCCAACATTCGATGATTTAACCGTGGAAAACCAACAAATTGATATTAAACCTGACAATCACATGAAAGCTTTGAAATCATATGTAGAAGACCGAATCCATTTCCATTTAAAGGAAGAAGCGCTAGAAACCATTCTCCAATTAGAAACAGAGCTTAGAGTGTCAGTAGATGATTATTATCGTCAAATGATGATCGATGATATTCGAAATCAAATGGATATCAGGATTCCTTACTATATTGATTTATATAAGAATAAACCAAACTTCGCTGATAATCCTCTAAGATATTCTGAAGAAGTCGTTTTACACATGTTAAATGATATTCGAACTGCCTATAGTGCCTTTTTACAAAACTTACCGCATAATATCGGAAAGGAGAATAAAGGATGAATTTAAATGTAACAAATTGTAATTTACAAGTAGAAGAAATAAAATTTACGGCTATTTCATCATCTTCATTATTTATAATTGGAGATGCTCATAATATTTCACTATCCTCTATATTTGACACACCACCAGAATCGTTAATTGTAGGACCTTTTGTACCTTTATCTGTAAGCTAATGTTTAAAATTGATCCAAGATTTCGTTTAGCCGCCTTAGAAAGTTACAATGTAAATACAGTACTATTTTCAAGCATTTTGCAGTTTGGGGATGCATTATCAATGAGTGCAGAGTCAAATGCTCTCGCGCTACAGGAACAAGGAAACGTATTAACTGAACCAAGCAAAGATGTTTTTGAAACTTATCCTCTTTATAAAGTAATGCCAAAACATCTTCCTTATGTTCCGAACGTTAAATTAAACCGAGTAAATCTTAACCCTACAATCCAAGTTGGTTCAGTTAATTATAATGGTATAAGCTCAGCCAGCGCTTCCATTATTGGCTCAATTTATAATGCTTTTATGTTATCGCGTGTACACCAAATACGGCATTTTATCACACCACCTACATTACACTACCAAACTCCAGGCGTTCATACACAGCCTACTTTTGCTCAGTTAATGCAACCACTCATGTCGCAGCCAATGCAAGCCGTTCAATCAGATGTACTTATGCAACCAACAACACCGTCACAGATAGCCGTACCGACAGCAACAGTCGCAGCACATCCAGTTGCACCCGTACCTGCAGTACATGTCCCAGTTGTTCCGGCAGTGCCGGCGGTAGCAGGACGATTAACAGAATCAAAGAAACCACCATTATCCGATTAGGAAAGGAGAATTCTTCATGCCAACATTTCTTGGTGCAATTGTCATCACAAGCAATGAAGGAAATATAAATACAGGAGATCTTAATAATATCTCACCAAAAACTCAAACGAAATCATATTTCGGTTCAGGTTCAGGTAATACAGGATTCCTACCAGTAGCATTAAATGGTGCAAGTGCCACTAATACTTTAGATGCTGATTTAGTAGATCAAAACGAAGTTGCAACTCTTTAGTACACAAAAAAAGCGATGCAAATGCATCGCTTTTTTTATAACTCTACAATATGACCACCATCGAAAAAGTATAGATACTTAGCTTTAACTAGTTTATCCATCCCCGCTTCAATTGCCTTTGAATAAAGATCGAGTTGAACACCATATCTTCTAATTGCTTCTTGCTTCAAGGCATCGCTTGTTGCAAACGCACCAGTTCGATCGGTTTTATAATCAATTAAGATAACCTCGTCTCCATCAATTAAAAGTAAGTCAATGATCCCTTGGATTAATACGACTTCCTCTTCATCTTCCCAATCTTTATAAATTTCATTTGTTGAAACCCCATAACTAAAAGGTACTTCGCGTAGATTTTGATTTGAGTTTGTCACTAATTGGCCAAGCTTTGACTGACAGAAATCAAATATCTCCAAGCTATTTACCGCTTCTCCTTGCTCTTGGGTAATTAATTCTTTTAAAACCATACGATTTATCTGATTTATGATGTCGTCATGAGATGAGACATATTGATAATCTAAATTTTGCATAACAGCATGGGTAGCAGTCCCTTTTTCAGCTGAGTTCATTTTTTGTTCTGACATAAATTTCGGTCTTTCAAGTGGAAAATCTTTTGTTTTAGTCGCTGTAAAACTTTGACTATATGGATCCTCCTCTTGCATTTTTCTTTTTAATTCTGTAACAGATTGTTTTGGTCGATATAGAGTAGATTGTCTATGATGATATTGCCAGTTTAATTTATTCTCTAGTTTTTCATGAAGCTCTTCATGATTAATTTGAATCGGTTCCTTTAACTGAAAAGCTTGAAATACTTCGACTTTATTATTTTCTACTTCCTCAGCTTCCAATAATTGAATTGTAGAAGCATCTACAATTGAATAATTCCAGCGACATGGGTAAAACTGAATTTCATTTTTTGTGTGCCACAAATCATCTTCAAGTCTAATTGCATTACTAGAATCATGACGAATGATCGAAGGACCAATCCAATCAAGATAACTTTTAGCACCACTAATAACATTTAATGGCAAAAGCCACTCTTTATGGTTTTCAACTTCCTTCCAACTTTCAATCATTTTTTGTGCATCATTTACTTTACCTACTAAAATAAGCTTTTCTCTTGCACGAGTTAATGCAACATAAAGAATTCGTAACTCTTCCGAAATTAACTCTTCTTGTTCCTTGCGCTTGATTGTTTCCTTCAAAAGAGTTGAATTAGTCGTACGATACGCAGGATGTACAAAATTCATTCCTAGACCTAATTCCTTTTGTAAAATGAATTTTGCCCTTAAATCTTGCATATTAAATTGCTTAGAAGTATTCACGACAAACACAACAGGAAACTCTAATCCCTTACTTTTATGGATTGTCATCATTTGAACGACATTTTCTTGATCACTTAAAATACGAACCTCATCTAGCTTTTCATCTCTTTCTTGCATACGATCTAAAAATCTTAAAAACTGAAATAGACTTCTATAATTTGATTCTTCTAATGCTTTAGCACGATCAAATATCGTAATTAAATTTGCTTGCCTTTGTTTACCTCCTGGTAATCCTCCGACAAAGTCATAGTATGTAGATTCCTTTAATACCTTCCAAATAAAGATTGAAAGTGTCTCTCTTTTAACGAGTCGTTTCCATTCCTTTATTTGTGCAAAGAAATTTACTAATTTAATTGAAAGTTGTTTATGTCGGTTTTCATAATTATTTAGATAATCCTGGCATGCATCGTAAAAAGATCCATTTTTATGATTTAGTCTAATCATCGTTAATTCCGGTTCCGAAAGACCTACAATTGGAGAACGTAAGACAGATGCAAGCGGGATATCTTGAATCGTATTATCGATTAACTTTAATAAATTTAAAAAGACGGCAACTTCAATTGTTTGAAATAAGTCCTTTGATTTCTCAGCATATAGCGGTATACCTAACGCTTTGCATTCTTCTATATACAAATCAGCATTCGATAATGAACGACCTAAAATAGCAATATCATTATATTTTACTGGTCGCATTTCTCCAGTCTTTTCCGTTATTAAATATTCACTTTCAACTAAATCCTTTATTCTTCTCGCTACGTACCTTGCCTCAATTTGTTCAAGCTTTTCTTCAACAAGATCATCATCATCTTGTTCACTGTACTCAGGCTCATTTTCTTCTTCATCCGAATTCGTTAATAAGATTAATTCAGCAGCGCAATCTGAGTATTCAGGATAGCTCGCACCTAGCTTTAACATTGCATCTTCATCATACTCAATACCACCAATTCCTCTTCCCATGATTTGTTGAAAAATAAAATTGGTTGCATCTAATACTTCCGCTCTACTTCTAAAGTTTTTAGATAAATCGATTCTCAAGCCAGTTCTTTCATTTTTCTCTTTTTCGTATAAATTGTATTTATTTATAAATAGCTGTGGTTCTGCTAATCGAAAGCGATAAATAGATTGCTTTACGTCCCCAACCATAAAAAGATTACCAGAAGCACCAGAGCCTTTTGTGATTAATCTTAAAATCGATTCTTGTACATAGTTCGTATCTTGGTATTCATCAACTAGCACTTCACTAAACTTTTCTTGGTAAACTCTCGCAACTGACGAAGGTAATAAATCTTCCTCGTTTTTTTCCTTTAAAATTTCAAGTGCATAATGTTCTAAATCATTGAAATCTAAAATTCCATTTTCCAATTTTGCTTGTTTAAATAACACGATAAAACGATTAACAAGTTCAATTAATTTTTCAACTAAAGTCTTTAATTCACTTATTTGTTTTAATTGAAGGTCAATACTTCGACTAAAATACTTATCTCTTATATCTTCAATCTTCTTTTTAACATCTTTACGGAAATTCGCTACTAATTCCTTTTTCTGTTGATCTCCCTCTGTCTTCTTAATCGTTGGCAATCGATTAAATACTATTTTTTGTAGACCAACATTAATTTCTTCCCATGATTTTTCTGAAGCATGGAATAAACATTCTAAATTACCATACTCCTCTTTAAACACTTCAACATACTTAATTGGGCCATCAGGACTTTCTATTATATCTAAAGCTTGTTTATAAGTGTTTATACAAGCAATCATATCATTTTGAATAAATTTCTTAAGCTCTTGAATAAAAGGAATCTCATCAACTGGTTTACCTACTACATTATATTGATGAATGAACGCATTTAAAAACTCACTTGGATTTGGGTTAGAAATTGCGTGACGATATAGCTTTAATATTAATTTTGGTAAATCATTATCATCTCGATCACTAGTATATCGATCAACTAAATCAAAGAAGACTAAATTAGATTCATCACTGTATTCTGACTCCATCAACTCTTCTAACACTTCATCCATCAGTAATTGAATCTCAATTTCTTCTGCAGTACGGAAGTTCGGATCTAATTCTACCATATAGTAATTTGATCGAATGACTTCAGTACAAAAAGAGTGAATAGTTGAGATTGAAGCTTTATTTAATAAAGAAGCTTGTTTCCTTAAATGATCAGATTCAGGATTATTTACAAGTTGTTTCTCTAATGCAATACCAATCCTTTCTTTCATTTCCTGGGCACTTGCTTTTGTAAAAGTAACTACTAGTAATTCATCAACATTTATTGGATTTTCATCGCGAATGATTTTTTGAATAATTCGTTCAACAAGAACAGCCGTCTTTCCAGAACCAGCGGCAGCGGCTACAAGAATATCTGACCCTTCGAAATCGATCGCTTTTTGCTGGTCGACTGTCCATGTTGTTTTACTTGCGTTATTTTCTTCTTTACTCATCTTTATTCACCACCTCTATCATTTTTTGTAGTGCTTCGCTATCTTCTAAAGGAGGTAGAACACGATATTCATTTCCTTTTACATTCGCATCAAATTGACATACTGATTGGTACGAGCAATATGTACATGGTATTTTATCCTTTTGCTGATATGGATTTGCTTCTACAAAACCGTTGTATATTTGCTGACCAGCTTCAGTAAATTTTTGCTTTATATAATTCGTCATCATTGGGTATTGTTCAGGCTTTACCGTTTTTGAATATTTCGCCATATACTCTCCGGTTTTTTTAAGCCTAATCGGCACAATTTTTGAAGAGCTTCCATCTTGAATTAATGCTTCATCCATTAACGAATTACTTTCACGATCTTCTAATAGTAATCCATTCATTTTAAACTTTTTAAAGATCTCATCCTGAATTTCATCGAATTCGATATTATTTTTAACTTTAACAATCGGATTTTGAACATGGAAATACAGAATGCCAGCCGGGTCCGCGTGTTTTCCAAGTAAAGTTGTTGAATTTGCTACAGCTATATCTAAATAAGTTAGTAACTGTAAAGCAAGTCCATAGTAAACATCTGATAATTTTAATTCCTTTTTTGTTGATTTATAATCCAAAATTCGAAGGTAATCGCCTTTTTCACTTGTAGCTTTATCAATTCGGTCAATTCGGCCATTTAATACCATTCTTCTTTTTCCATCAATCGGAAGTTCATAAGAATTCAACTGTTTACCCATACCAAATGGTACTTCTAAAGCAACAGGGACAAATTTACCTGAATGCTCTTGTTGACTTAAAATTGAGGATACTTTAGCAATAACATCCTTCATTTTTTTCTTTAAAAACATATATCGATTCGTACTTAACAAAATCTCACGTTGAAACTTTGGAGAGATTTCGTCTACTACTTTTGCTGCTAATTCATCACATTCTGAATTCGTTAAACTACTCCAGCTTTTCCCGGCCTGTAAAAGATTCTCTCCAATAATTGTTAAAGCACTATGGAATAATTGACCCATATCAAATGATTCAAACTTATAAATTTCACGTTCTTGTAGCTTTAGTCCATAACGTGCAAAATGGGCATATGCGCATTGATGGAAAAGCTCAATTCGTGATACCGATCCACTCAATTCTTCCCCATATAATTCTGTACTTAAATCTTCTCCAAGATCTTTCGCAACATTGTTATACATTACGCTACTTATCACTTTATACAGTTTATCTTTTGAATCAGTATTTTCTCGTAAAACATTATAAAGCGTCCACCATAAATCCATATTCGTTTCAGTTTCCTTAGTCGACCAAACTTGAAGCTGAGACACTAAATTCGTTAATGCTGTACCATAATTTGTAATAGATGTTAGTTGTTCTTCTACAGAACTAAATGTTAAATCTCCACTTTCAAATCTTTGTTGTATATTTGGAAAAATCGATTTTATTCTTTGAATGAGACTTGATGGGGCAAGACTTTTCCCATCATCACTTGCTAACGGATAACTAATGATTAACTCATGACTTGCTCGATTAATTCCAGTATAGATATTAAAATTTTCTACAAATAATTGGTGCTTGCTTGTTGGTGCTACTTCCACTCCAAATGATTGTAAAAACTCTCGAGCAGTGTCGCCTAATAGTCCATCTTCATTGGCCTTCCTTGGAATAACCCCTTCATTTACACCAATGATATAAGCACACTTTACATTTTGTAATCTTGAATGATCAAAATCAGCTATGTTTACTTGATCTAATGATGCAGGAACATTCGCAAATTCAAGTGATTGAAAACCAGTTTGAAGAATTTCAAAAAATGTTTTACGTGACAGCTTTTCTTCTCCAATTAATTCAACGCATTCATCTAAAAGTTGGATAAACCCTTTCCAAACTTGCTCGTGATCTTTGCTTTCAATTAAATTAGATCGATTTTCAGCATCATCCTTTAAACGTTGGAGCTTCCTTGAAATATCCAGTGATTCAACAAATTCATACAATGCTACACACATTTCTCTCGCATTTTTTGCTTGCTTTAGATTGCTTTGAAATGTAAGAATTGGCTTTACTAATAAATCTCTTACTGAATTGATTAATGCCTCGAATTCTAGCTCTTCGTTTGTTATCCCTCTATCAATACCTTCAGTTGAGCGATACTTTCGGTACTTCCATGGTTCTTCAATCGTCCACCTTTTTCCTTGCTTACCATACGCTATGCAATAATTCTCAAATAACTCAAGCTGTTCACGATTCTGATCACGATTACTTTCAAATGGATAAACTAATTCTGTTTTATATGCATTGAAAACTGATTCATATCTCCAATTTTTTTGAATGATATCGAAAGTAGCTTGTAAAAACGTAAATAATGGATGCGTTAGCATTGAACGCTTTTCTTCTATGAAAATTGGTATTTCATACGCATGAAAAATAGTTGAAATCAAATGTGAATATGAATCTCCATTTCTTAAGAAAATTGCTATATCACGATATCGGTATCCTTGTTCACGTACCTTATGAATAATATCTTTCGCAATCCCATTTACTTCAGCCCGACGATTAGATGCCGACATAATCTTAATTCCATCTGATTCAAACGAAGGCTTAACTGGCCTGTTATCAAAATTTGTTTCGAAATACTTCAAATCATTCGATTGATTTCTAAAGTTATGATGACAAATAACCGGTTCCTCTATTGTTTGCTTTGTATTTAAAGCTATCTCTTTAATTTGTTGATATAGAAGCGCTGGTTTATAAAATAAATTCAATTCATGTGGTAAAAAATCATCATATGGTCGGTCAATTGTTAGAGAGAAATTTACCTCACTACAATATCTCATTAGCTCCTCAACTACATTTCGCTCTTGAGGTGCTAAGTCATAATATCCATCAATATAAATAATACTGTCTTTTATATAGTCACTTTTAGGTAATTCTTGAATCAACAAATTTAAATAGTCTTCCGAATCAAGGTATTTATCTTTCATATATGTATTAAAAGCATCAAACACTATTTGAATATCATTTATCTTTTGTTGAATAAAGATATGATCCTTTGATGAATTTTGCTCCATTTGTAAAATAACAGAAGATAATTCATCTGAAGAAACTTGAAAACCTTTAAACTCAGCAATAAGACCTGTTAGTTCCTTATAAAATCCTTGTCGATCAGCAACGTGATGAAATACTTTCAATTCTTCTTTCTTTTCTTCAATAATCTTTCGAAGAATCATAGAAATTCCAATTTCACCAATATGAATCCGACTTATTCCACCTGTTTCTTGTAAAACCTTCCAAGCTAATCGAGTAAAACTAAAAACTTGGGAATTAATAATCGCCTTCTTTTCCTGCCTTCTAACTAATTCATATTCCATCTGAAAGGTCATTTGATCAGGTACAATAAAGATGATATTTTTTGTTTCATTTTTTAATCTATTTGTAATTTCATTTAAAATATGATGCGTTTTTCCACTTCCTGCACGTCCTAATATAAATTGAAACGACATTAACTAGCTCCCTCCTTAAAGTATTAGAATAATGGTTTGTTTTTGGTAATAAGTGCACGGACTCGTTTTATAATATATTCTAATTTGAAACAGTGTTTAAATGTGTAATTAATAAGAAAAGCCCCCATAAGGAGCTTATTTGTTAAAATTCGTATTCAAACTTGAAATTGGCCAATAAAGTAGGTCGACCTTCCCTACAATTTTATCAATTTTTACAAATCCAAACAAACGACTGTCATAACTTTTTGGTCGATTGTCCCCTTCAACAAAAACATAACCTGGTGGAACTTTCGTTTTACCTGTAACTTCGTTTAAATTAAAATCAGGTGTAAAAGCTGTTCCTTTTAAAGAACTCTTGTAATCATTTAAATATGGTTCATTCCATTTTTTATCGTTAACATAAAGCTGATCATCTTTATATTCAATTGAATCTCCAGGTAAACCAATCACACGCTTAACATAATCTTCTTTCTTATTTGCATGAAATACAATTACGTCAAATCTGTTAATATCACCAATCTCATATCCAAATTTATTTATAACTAGTAAGTTTCCATCCTTTAATGTTGGCATCATAGATTCCCCATCAACTACATATGTAGAAAATAAGAACGTTCTTACAATAAAAGCAATTGCGATCCCAATAATGATCGCTTTTCCCCAGTCAAATACTTCTTTTCTTAGCATAAAGTTGCTCTCTCCCTTTTGAGTAATAATGCTTTATTGCTCATCAGATGATTGAGGCGCTCTCTTTTTCTCTGGTGTTTTTTCTTTGATGTCCATACGTTTCTCAATCACTTTCCCAACAATCCATAATACGAATATAAAAATTCCTATGTACACTGCTTTAATCGGGTTTTGAAACACTGAAGTTAAATCTTTCCCTAAATAACTAATCATGGCAATCATAGTAAACTTTCCAAGTACTAATGCGATTAGAAATTGTGATATTTTAATACGTGACAGACCAGCTACAATATTTATTAAAAAAGATGGTGAAAACGGAAATGCAAACATAATAAAAATCGGGCCAAATCCCCTTTTTTCAATCCACCCTATTGAAGATTCTACTTTCTTATGCTTACTTACAAATGAAAAAAATCGTTTCTGACCAAATTTTCTAACAACATAGAATAGTAAAATGGAACCTAAGCAAGAACCAATCCATGAATATAAAAAACCTAATAAAGGCCCAAATGCTGCAGCATTAGCAAATACAAAAATGACTAAAGGTAAAATTGGACAAATTGCTTCAATAAAAGGGATTGATATTCCAACTAATGGACCATAGTCTTTGTACTGTTGAATGAGATGTAAAAAATGTTCTTCTGTAAAAAAAGCCTTTAAGTCAAAAACGTTCATTTAAATATGAATCTCTCCTTAAGCCGTATTTCTAAATAGATATCCTTACTGTTAACATTATCACATATAACTATTTATTCAATAATAATAAATGATTCTAACTAGTATTTTTTGTAATAATTTGACTGTTCATCTTATAATTATTTTTTTACTAATTTGTTCCTAATGATGCTTAATGTAATTCTAATAAACTATTCTTTGAATAAATAAAAAAACTACTTCACTAAATGGAAAAGTAGTTGTCAATTAAATAAGTAATTTCTTAAAAGATTTAGTAAAAGTTTTAAAAAAAATTCAAATAAAGCCACGATTACGGAGCAAATAAAGTAAAAAGAATTTAAAAACAGGAATAAAATACTACATTTAAAATCAATAAATCAAAATAACTCTATACATAAGAAGTATTTAAATCTTCATTCCAGAAACACCAAAGATTAATATAGATGAAAACAAATTTCATGTTAATTTATATAGTTTTTCTTATTGGGTCTGTTAGATTAAGATCTTGAAAAAAGATCGACAAAATCGTCGATCACGTTGTACAACTAAAGAACGCGTTAGTTGAATAACTTTCAGAAATATGAACTATTTTTTGAATAACTAAATGAACTTATTCGTTAACTTTAATTACGAATATCCCCTTCACCTTCAATTGGTTCAATACTCGGAAGAACGCCACTTGTTCGATATCTCCTCAATGTGATAAGGTGTCGTTCTGCAGCATCCACCTATTAAACGTGCACCTGCTTGGTACCATTCTTCAGATTGAATATCCAACACGTTACATTGTTCATGACCATGCCATGTTTTTGTTTCTGGATTATAAGTTTCACCAGAATTTGGATAAACAATAATCGGTTTTTTGGTGTTTGCCCTCAACTCTTGTATTGCACCAGTCACAACGGTTACTGGCGCACAATTGATGCCTATCGCTACAATTTGTTCACTTTTCTCAAAAACTCGTGCACACTCTACGAGTTTTATACCTTCACTAATCTCTTTCTCATTTTTTAACGAAAAGGAAAGCCACGCAAATGTTTTTGGAAACTCACGTAATAATGTATCTAATACTCTTGCTTCTTGCAAAGAAGGAATCGTTTCAAATGCCAATAGATCTGCACCTGCTTCAATTAACGCTGACATTCTCGAACGGTGAAAGTCTGCTAATGTTTTATCTGTCACACCATAGTTGCCTACATACTCTGAACCATCTGCAAGGTAAGCCCCGTACGGCCCAACCGATGCAACAACCAATGGTTTAGGCCTATTCGTTTGCTTATTTTCCTTCCAAAAATCATCTCTTGCCCTTCTTGCAAGTAACACCGTTTTCTTAATTAATTCCAAAGCTTCCTGTTCTTGTATTCCACGCGCGGAAAAACCACTAATAGTAGCTTGATAGCTTGCTGTTATGGCACAGTCCGCACCAGCACGAAAATAGTCCGAATGAACCTGATAAATAAGTTCCGGATTTTCTAGTAACACACGTGCCGACCAAAGGGGATCGTCCAAATTACATCCATGCGCCTCCAATTCTGTAGCTAATGCTCCGTCAAGAAGCATAATGGAATGTTGGGATAAAATAGCATCAATTGGATTGACTTTGTTCGACATAATCTACGCCCCTCTTTTTTAAATTTTTTGTTAGATAATAACTTCCATAGCAAAACAAAATAAACGGTATGCCGCAATATAAGGCAATTCTCTGTGTTGGATCGAATGCAATTCCAATACACGATGCCAGACAAAGGATAAAAGAAGCAATTGGTACTAATGGATACAGTGGTGTGCGATAAATCAAGTCCTTTTCAGAATTTCCTTCTTTCAAAAATTGTCTGCGAAATAGGAACTGGGAAGCACTAATACTCATCCAAACTACAACTACTGCTAGACCGGAAATGGAAACAAGTACGATATAGACAGTATCTGGTGCCACAATACTTGAGAGCAAAGCCAAAGCTCCACCCACCATGCTGAAAATGACGGCGTTGATTGGAACACCTTGCTTCGTCATTTTTCCAAAAATCGGAGATATCGTATTCTTATTAGCAAGCGACCAAAGCATTCTAGAAGAGGCATAAAGGCCTGAGTTTGCCGCAGATAAAATAGCTGTTAAGATAACGAAATTCATTACGTCAGCTGAATATGGCACCCCAATTCGTTCTAGAACTGCAACAAAAGGGCTCTCTAATACACCAGCATCGGAAATAGGCAATAACGCAGATAAAACAAAAATCGTTCCTACAAAAAAGATGATCAATCTCCACAGAGTAGTTCGAATGGCCTTCGGTATCATTTTTTCCGGGTTCGCGGTTTCTCCAGCTGCAATGCCTATTAATTCTGTTCCTGAAAAAGCAAAATTAACCGCAAGCATGGTCATTATAATTCCCGTAGCACCATGAGGAAATAAACCTCCACTTGTAAAATTAGAAAATAATGGCGCTGCTTTTGAATGACTCATCGGAAGAAACCCTAGCATTGCCGCTGCTCCTAAAACAATAAAAATCACAATAGCTATAACCTTTATCGATGAAAACCAAAATTCGGATTCGGCGAAAAATTTAACAGTCATGACATTTAATACAAAGATCAAAATGGCAAAAATAGCACTCCATATCCAAACATTAATCGATGGAAACCATCGCTTCATAAGTAATCCTGCGGCTGTAAATTCAGAACCTAAAGCAACAGTCCAAGTTAACCAATACAACCAGGCTACTGTATACCCTGTACCCGGTCCAATGTATTTAACTGCATAACTGTGAAATGAGCCCGTTTCAGGCATATGTACGGAAAGCTCTCCTAAACATAGCATAACTAGATAAACCACTAGCGCACCAATCAGATAGGATAGTATTGTTCCAAACGGGCCAGCTTGTTGAATAGTGTAGCCCGAGCTTAAGAATAAGCCAGTTCCAATCACCCCACCAAGTGATAGCATGACTAAATGACGTGCTTGCATGTTCCTTTGAAATTCTTGCCCATTTTTGTTCCCCATTTAAACTCTCCTTTAGTTACTATCCAGAAAAAACAAAAACGCACTCTAAAAAAGAGTGCGCTACTGACAAATAAAAACGAAAGCTCTCATCTATCAGGTTAACACCCGCTGGAATTAGCACAGTGTCTACTTAAGCAGACCTGTTGCTGAGGCTTCAAAGGGCCAGTCCCTCCACCTCTCTGGATAAGAAATATTTTTTTTATAACCATATCAATCCATTCGATAATTGTCAATATAATTCTGTTTTTTTAAAAAATTATTAATTATTGACTTACTATTTTATCATTTCTTATGCAACTAAACTGCCATTATATTGAATAAGATTTCAACAATCTACTTTAATAGATCCTACTAATTAAGAATTAAAAGGACTAATTTTCATAAATATAATTTCCAAATAATCCCCATAAAAAAACTACTTCACTAAATGTTAAAGTAGTTAAATTTTTAATCTTTCATTTTTATTTTTCGTGTATGGATATTCCTTTTATATATGATGTAATTTCGTTATCAGGGATTAATTTGTAAGATTTTTGTTGGGTATTTTCAGGGTTGAGTCGGTCTTCATAAATAGCTCTTAGATGTGCAGTTCGGTATAGTTGGTTTTCAAATGATCCACGAGATATTTCTAATGGAAGTTCAACGCCGTTAAAAAATTCAACCACTGATCGATTGTATTTACCGCCTCTGAAATTAGCAACATGATTGTAGGAGATCCAAGAGCATTCTACTTTTAAAGAAGATGAAGTGGGGAAAAAGAAAATTTGATTCATTGAGCTGATCGCTATTGGTGGTTTATGGGTGATGGAAATCATTTGTTTAGTTCCTTCACGCCTA
Source organism: Gottfriedia sp. NPDC058432 (assembly GCF_042721555.1). Lineage (NCBI taxonomy): Bacteria > Bacillati > Bacillota > Bacilli > Caryophanales > Bacillaceae > Gottfriedia > Gottfriedia sp. NPDC058432. The sequence goes on along the minus strand of NZ_JBHXLC010000006.1, from coordinate 58,737 downwards.
CCCCGGTAACTACTCCCGAAATAAGCACAGCTTCTTTCAATAATTTCAATCGGTTTCATTAAAACATAAAAACTATCATCTGTTTCATATACCTTTGAAATCACAACTAAATCGACCGTGAATTCTGGAATGATTGCCATTGTCGACTTATTAATCTCGTACTCATTTAATACTTTAACTTGTCCTTTCACATGATTCATCCTTACAACTCCTTCTGTTATTAGTATTATGAAATGTTAAACTTATTGGCTTTAATTGACGCTCCCTCTTCCTTAATTAAATAATTAAATTAAAGGCCAACAATTAAGTTTAACAAGTTCAGATAAAAAATTTTAACATGAAGTATAGTAGCAACATTGATGTTAGAGAAATAATATCATAAATCTTTATTTGTAATATCATTTTTTAAATACTTTAACAAAAGTGTCATTGTTTACTAAATTTTAGGATAAAACCCAATAGAAAAACCACCTTTTTCACATTTAAAAAAAGTGGTTTTTTACTAGTTAATTAGATGAAAATTGTTGTTCTTCAGTAGAACCTTTAAGAGCTGTTGTTGAAGAAGTTCCTCCAGTAATAATTTGAGCTACTTGATCAAAATATCCTGTTCCAACTTCGCGTTGGTGTCTTGTCGCAGTATAGCCATATTGTTCGCTTGCAAATTCAGCTTGTTGAAGTTCTGAATATGCTCCCATTCCTCGATCTTTGTAGTTTCTAGCTAATTCAAACATACCAAAGTTTAATGCATGGAAACCAGCAAGGGTAACGAATTGGAATTTATAGCCCATTGCTGCAATTTGTTGTTGGAATGTTTCAATTGTTTCGTCATCAAGTTTCTTCTTCCAGTTAAATGAAGGTGAGCAGTTATAAGCTAGTAATTTACCTGGGAATTTTGCATGTATAGCATCTGCAAAACGTTTTGCATCTTCTAAGTTTGGCTCTGACGTCTCACACCAAACTAAGTCTGCATACGGTGCATAAGCAAGACCACGAGCAATTGCTTGATCTAACCCGGCTTTCGTACGATAAAAGCCTTCAGGTGTTCTTTCACCTGTAATAAATTGTTGGTCGACTGGATCAATATCACTTGTAATTAAATCTGCTGCATCTGCATCAGTTCGTGCAACAATAAGGGTAGGAACTCCCATTACATCCGCTGCTAAACGAGCAGAGATTAAATTACGAACCGCCGTTTGTGTTGGTAATAATACTTTCCCACCTAAATGGCCACATTTTTTCTCCGAAGACAATTGATCTTCAAAATGTACACCTGCAGCTCCTGCTTCAATCATGCTTTTCATTAATTCAAATACATTTAATTGTCCACCGAAGCCAGCCTCTGCATCCGCCATAATCGGTGCGAAGTAGTCGATTTCTTCTCCACCTTCAACAAATTGAATTTGATCTGCACGTTGGAAAGCCTGGTTAATTCGTTTTACAACTGCTGGTACAGAATTTGCCGGATATAAGCTTTGATCTGGATACATTTGACCAGAAAGATTCGCATCAGCAGCTACTTGCCAACCACTTAAATAAATAGCCTTCAAACCTGCTTTAACTTGTTGAATTGCCTGATTTCCAGTTAATGCTCCTAGTGCATTTACATAGCTTTCTTCATTTAAAAGCTTCCATAACTTTTCTGCACCTTTTTTTGCTAATGTTTGTTCAATATCGATTGATCCTCTTAATTTAATTACGTCTTCAGCAGTGTATGTTCTTGTAATGCCATTCCATCTAGAATCAAGCTCCCAGCTTTCTTGTAATTCAGCAATACGCTTTTCACGATTTTTCGTCATATTCAATTCCTCCTAATTTTATAAAAAGTTATATCCTTTTAAAGTCAGAAAGTCAGCAAATTCATCATTGCTAATTAACTCATTAAATAATTCAATTGCTTCACTAAATCGTTTTGCTTCAAATTGTTCTTTCCCTATTTCTAGTTGAAGCTTCATCATTTCTTCATGTTTTAATGAATCCACTAATTGTAAAGTAATGTTTGTACCATCCTCTAAAACGCCTTTTTCATGACGCACCCATTGCCAAATTTGTGCACGCGAAATTTCAGCAGTCGCAGCATCCTCCATTAAGTTGTATAGCGGCACCGCGCCTCGACCACTTATCCATGCTTCAATATATTGAATCGCAACTGTTATATTTGTTCTGAGACCTTGTTCAGTAATAACACCACTTGGAATCTCTAAAAGATCCGCTTCAGTTACATTAACATCCTCACGTTTTCTATGAATCTGGTTTGGTGTTGGCATAAATCGATTAAACTGTTCAAGAGCTACAGCTACTAAACCAGGATGAGCTACCCAAGTACCATCGTGTCCATCCTTTGCTTCACGCTCTTTATCTTTTCTTACTTTTTCAAATGCAACTTCATTTCGCTCTTTATCATCTTTAATTGGAATTTGAGCTGCCATTCCTCCAATTGCAGGAGCATTTCTACGATGGCAAGTTTGAATAACTTTTTGAGAATATGAACGCATAAAAGGTACTTCCATCGTCACAACAGAACGATCAGGTAAAATAATTGATTTGTCGTATCGCATCATTTTTATAAAACTAAAAATATAATCCCATCTGCCACAATTAAATCCCGCTGAATGCTCCTTTAATTCATAAAGTATTTCATCCATTTCAAATGAAGCAGCAATTGTTTCGATTAATACAGTTGCTTTAATCGTTCCAACAGGTATATTCAATTCTTTTTGAGCAAATAAAAAAACATCATTCCATAATCTTGCTTCCAAATAACTTTCCATTTTTGGTAAATAAAAATAAGGTCCTGAGCCATTTTTAATTGCTTGTTTCGCATTATGAAAGAAATAAAGTCCAAAATCTACTAAGCTACCAGACATATTTTCACCATTTACAGTGATATGTTTTTCTTCTAAATGCCAACCTCTTGGTCGAACTAATAGTACAGCTGGCTTCTCTTTTAACTTATATGTTTTTCCTTTTGAATGAAGTGAAATTGTTCGATTCACAGCATCTCTTAAATTAACCTGACCAGAAATTATATTTTCCCAAGTTGGAGAAGTAGCATCTTCAAAATCAGCCATGAAAACAAACGCATCAGAATTCAATGCATTAATAATCATTTTTCGATCAACTGGTCCCGTTATCTCTACTCTTCGATCTTGTAAATCCTCTGGAATAGGTGCAATTGTCCATTCACTTTCACGAATGTGTTTTGTTTCCTCTAAAAATTGAAGCTTACCTCCATTTTGTAACAAACGCATTCTTTCTTTTCTGTTTAATAACAGCTGTTGTCTACGTTGATCAAATTTCAGATGTAATTGCTCTAAAAAACTTAATGCTTCGGTCGTAAGAATGTCAGTTGAACCCTCTACATGATTACCGAGAACTTTAATTTTTGAAAGTTCAGTTGTCATATGATTCCTCCATTCAGTTATATAACAGATATTGATTACTTATGTTATTATATAACAGTATATTCGGATTTGATATTAAATTCTGAAAATATTTCCAAAAGAATTTTCGACAGCTTAACTTTTTAGAAAGTATCTTGTGAGTCCACTGATACCCAAATTTTTTTATCTTGATCGAGAGGTCCATCATATTTTTCCAAAGTAAAAATCTTCAATTTGTGTTCCATTGTCTTTGATAAAGTTTAGTAAAAGAATAATAAAGGAAACACACGAATTAATTATTAAACACTTGATACTATGTATAATTAAGACATTTGAAGTGCTTCTAAATTTTTCTCGATTAAAATTTCACGCAATAAAAAAGCTTGTAGATATTGGTACAAAACCAAACAATCTACAAGCTAAACATTCAACAAAGGATTTACTCTATTTATTGTTGTTTCTTTTTTCAGCTGCCTCTAAATACCTCATTCTTTCCAACATTGTCGGATGATCATATCTAAACAATTTCACTAAAAATGGTGGATTTACTTGAGACAAGCTGTTTTTGGATAACTTTTGAAACGCTATAATGCCTGCCTCTGGATCATGTGTTAGCTTAACTGCATATAAATCTGCTCTTTTCTCAGCACTTCTTGAAAATGCATTTGATACTGGATCAGAAATAAAGCTTACTACTCCACTAATGATTAAAAATAGTGTTAAGATGACTGCCATTTTTTCAGTAGAATTACTGCTTCTACTCTTCGATAGTACATACCTCATTAATAAGTGAATGATATACAGACCAACTAAACTACCTGCTAGCATACCAAACATTGATTTATAAATGTCTTTGTGGACGTAATGTGACATTTCATGAGCCATGATGAACATAATTTCATCTTCAGTTAGCCCTTTAAGAGTTGTATCCCATAATACAATCCTAGCGTTTTTACCTATACCAGTAACATATGCATTATAAGTAGTTGTCTTAGTGGACATATTTACTTCATATACCCGATGTGCAGGAATATTTGCTTCTTTAGCAAGGGTAATAATTTTCTTTTCTAAATTTTTATCTTTTAATGGGTAAAAATCATTATATAAGGGATCAATTACTACAGGCTGAATAAACGTTAAGAAAATTGTAAAAGGAATACTTAATAGCCATGCAGTTAACCACCATTTCTTTGGTTGCTTTTTGATTAACAAATACACAACATACATCACAAAAAACATCATGGCAAAATTTATCCAAAAACCAATCATTTCATCCTTCATCCAAGCATTAAATGTTTGGACAGATAAACCATATTTCGTTGATAACTTAAATCGATAGAAATCAAGTGGAAATGTAACAATATATGTAACGACCGAGACAAAGAAAAAATATAAAAGGACTTGTATAAACTTAAATCTAGTCAACTTAGATAAAGAGTCACCTAATCTTTCAATTGTTCCACTTAATAATAAAAGTGATAATACAATCCAATCGATCGGTAAGCTAATAAAATAAAGAACATTTTTTAATGTGCTATAACTAGAGCTTAGATTAGCTTCTTTATGATTCATGAATGTATGTGGATCAACAAATGTTCCTTTATATTTTGAAGGTAGGTCAGAAGTCGTAAAAACATAAAAGTATAACAGGACTAAAATGATATAAATAAGATAGCCTAGACAGATAAATTTGGTTAATTTAGATTTAGTTGCTTTTTTCATAAAATCTCCCCCCATTCTCTATATTATCAACTTTGTCCAATTTTTTAGAACTTCAACCTATTATATTTTAAAATACTGTAGTTGAATTAGAAATTAAATTACTACTAAATATAAATATAAAAAATAAAACCACGACTAGTATATCGTAGTTTAGAATAAACATTTCTCACCTAGGATTTAAATGTTTTTCTCTTATTTTCGCATACAGATGGAGCTTGATAAAATCTAATACTTTTTGCAAGCACATAAATTCTTCATCTTTTTTACGAGCTTTTGCTAGTTTATCGAATCGATCCTGTCCGATATGTAAGTGGAAAGGATCAAACTCCTTTACATCCTCTGGTGCTTCGTCGTGATGGTAATGGTTATGAAATTTCATAATCGCACCAGCACTGCTTTCCCAATCATAGAAATAAGCTACAATTTTATCTGTTTTTTTATCTATGTATTCAATACATTTTAAATCAGGAATGTCTGATTCGAACGTAAATTTTATCCTTTTAGCCTGGCAATACACATTGGGACCAAAGTGTTTAGGGATATCAGTACTCGGGATATTTTGAATTTATCGAATTATATCTTTATAATATAATTCAATTAAATTAAATTTTGTTCTTTCAATCCCAATTATTTTCTTCATTTTTTGCTCTGTTTAAGAAGAAAGACCACATTGATTTATCTGTATCCTCTTCTGGTGTTAATTCGTCCCATTTTTTATTTCCAAATACTTCTTCAAAAGTACCTTTGTACTTATTTATAAAGTGCTCATTATACAGTCTAATTTGTTCTTCTTCTGTCACAACTGAGAACTCGCTTTCAAGCATTTCTCTTTCTTTTTGATCCTTATAATATGCTTCAGCAATATCTTTTAATTTTAAGCGAACTCCAGTTGGAGCATCAAATAAAGTGTTTGGATGAAATCGTAGTTTTGCATTGGTACTAGTGCGCCCAACAATAATAACTCGTCCATCCTCATGTTCAATAAAAAACTTTCCTTCTTTTACCCAATTATTTATTGTGGTTATGCTTACATATAAAAATTTTGATAACTGTCCAGTAGAATATCCTTGCATTTCTTTTGGTAAACTTTTTGCAACTTTAGGCTTTATTACAAGTTTTCTTTGTGGGTTCTCAACAGTGTCGAAAGCTAGAAGCAATAACTCAGAAAGCATTTTTTTATTTTCTATTGATACTGCTGAATTATAACGTTGGTTTGATGAGGGATTTAACTCGACAATGTTGTTCATCATTTTAAAAAATGCTATTCGAAAATCTTTATTTGAAAAAGATTTCGATGCCCAATCCTTAAAGTCCATTTCTTGTAATTCTAAAGCAGACTCTTGAAAAACTTTTTTATCTTCTTTAGTTAATGGCATTTCCATCACCTCTTGCCTCCATTCTATCAACAACTGCAAGTAACTGCAATTAACAAAAACTAACTAAAAACTTATTAACTATTATTATTTTATAAATAAGAATTTATACCTTTAAATAATTGAGTACAAATTTCTATACAAAACGACTTGTTAAGCTAAATTACCAATTACATGTGAATCATATGAAGCTAATAAAAAATCAATCTTCACACAGGTTTTTACCTCTCTTAAATCAAAAAAGTACAACCTTATTCAGGTTGTACCTCTATTACCACAATTTATTGTACAACTGAATCTTTCAACGCTCTTCTAAGTATTTTACCAGTTGCATTTTTTGGTAGTTCTGGAATGAATTCTATTGATCTTGGTACTTTATATTTTGCTAAGTGCGCCTTGCAATATTCTGATAAGGTCTCTACACTTAATGAAGGATTTTTGGAAACAACATAGGCTTTTACACTTTCTCCAAAATTATCGTCTGGTAATCCAATCACCGCACATTCAACAACATCTGGATGATTATAAATTACCTCTTCAACTTCACGAGGGTATACATTATAGCCGCCAACAAGAATTAATTCTTTTTTACGATCGACTATATAGAAATAACCATCTTCGTCTATTCTTGCTAGATCACCAGTATATAACCAGCCATCTCGTATCGTCATTGCCGTTTCTTCTGGCATATTATAATAGCCTTTCATTATATTTGGTCCGCGGACGATTAATTCACCTACTTCACCAACTGCTACTTCTTGACCAAGAGCATTTACTACTTTATTTTCTACATTGCTAATATTTGTCCCAATTGATCCTGCTTTTCTTGGGCGATCTAACGGATTAAATGTCGTAACTGGTGAGGCTTCTGACAATCCATAACCTTCAGATATAATAACTTTAAATTTCTTTTCAAAATTCTCTAGAAGTGCAACCGGCAATGATGAACCACCCGAAATACAAAGTCGAATTGACTCAAAGTCTTCTGTCTTTCCTTCAGGGAATTGATATAAGAAGTTGTACATTGTTGGCACACCTGCAAATACAGTTGCTTTGTATGTACGAATTATATCAAATATTTCTTTCGGGCTAAATTTAGGCACTAAAATAACAGTAGCTCCATACATTAAAGGCGCGTTTAAAGCTACAGTTAAACAAAATACATGGAAAGCAGGTAATGTTGCAATTACCTTTTCTGTACTTGAAAAGCTTAAGAAGTGTCCAGCATCCATCGCATTCGAATATAAGTTTTTATGCGTTAACATAGCTCCTTTTGGTTTTCCTGTTGTACCAGAAGTATATAAAATGACTGCTAAATCATCATCATGTAATTTAGGTCCTTTGAAATCTTGATCTCCAAGTCCAACTACATTTGTAAACGATTTCAATTTATTGTTTTTAAATTCATAAGGATTTTCTTGTTTTGTTTCACAAATAATGAAGTGATCGATATTAGGAAGAATCGGTGAAGCTTTTTCTACTAGTGGAAGAAATAAGTCTAAGGTGATTACTGCTTTTGCGTCGCCGTTTGTTAATATGTATACTAATTCATCTGGTGCATAAAGAGGATTAACCGGTATTACAGCCGCTCCGACCTTCAGCGCACCATATAGTGCTATAATAAAATGAGGGGAATTACCAACAACTAGAGCTACTTTATCTCCTTTTTCAATACCTAATTTTGAGAGCCCACTCGCAAATTTCGTAATATAAGTCTCTAGTGTTGAGTATGAAAATGTCTGCCCTTCAAAGATAATAGCAGAATGATTTGGATGCCTCAAAGCTGATTGTGACAGTGTTTCAACTAAATTCAAGAAAAACTACCTCCTTTAAATATTAAAATTTAAAATATTCTAAATATATTATATTGCTAGAAAACAGTTCTGACAAGTAAGAAAACTAGCACTTTTTAGACTTCTAATTATTTAACAAACAAAAAAAAGAGTAGTTTCCTACTCTTTTTTTAAAATAATAAACTCATAAATTCTTCTTTCGTTACTTTCCCAAAATAATGGGTAAAATCAACTTCATTTAACTTATTTTCAATCTCTTGTTGATCAAATTTACTGCCAATCAGAAGCTGTTCTATATCAGATACATCTCCTACCCCAAAGAAGTCACCATAAACTTTAACATTCTCAATGATTCCTTTGTTAACATCTAAACGAAGATCAATCGAACCAGCTGCAAATCTTTTACTTTGTTGAATATTGCATTTAGGAGATTTTCCAAAATTCCAATCCCAATTACGGTATCTACTCTCAGCAAGTTCTTTAATATTTTTTATATCCTCATCTGTCCATTCATATCGTTCTATTTTCCCATGTTCTTTAAAAATAGATTGTAAAATTAAATCCTTAAATTCTAGGATTGTTAAATCGTCTTTTAAAAATTCTTTAATGTTTGCGACTCTACTTCGGACTGATTTAATTCCTTTAGATTGAATTTTCTCTAGCTTTACATTTAATGCATTTACAACTTCATCTATATCACTATCAAACAACAATGTACCGTGGCTAAACATTCTACCTTTAGTAGAAAATTGTGCATTACCTGAAATTTTTCTACCTTCTGCTAATATATCATTTCTTCCACTAAGTTCGGCATTTACACCGAGATCTTTTAATGCCTCGATCACTGGCTCAGTAAACTTTCTAAAATTATGAAAGCTGTCACCATCATCTTTTGTAATAAAACTAAAGTTAAGATTTCCTAAATCATGATATACCGCTCCACCACCAGATAATCTTCGAACAACATGAATGTTATGATCGTTTACATATGAAGCATTAATCTCCTCGGCAGTATTTTGATTTTTACCAATAATGATTGAAGGTTCATTAATATAAAATAAAAAATATGTATTTTCAGGATCTAGATTTTTTAGCGCATATTCTTCCATCGCTAAATTTAATGTTGGATCCGTTATTCCCCTATTATCTAAAAATAGCATGTGTATCCTCCTAAAGTTTTGATTTCCATTCAAATCCTGTATAGGCTAAATGAACAAGTCCATTATAATACTTTTTGGCCTCAACTTTTAAATCTTTTGTATCACCTTTATGCGGAAGATGTGATAAAAGTAATTCTTTTACATTTGCTTCATTAGCTATTGTCGCAGCATCTTTACTGCTCATATGTCCCACTTTAGCTCCATCTTGGTTTTCATACATATTACAATCACTTATAAGTAAATCTGCATTGGAAGAAAACGGTATGAACTCTTCCGTAAAGCTTGAATCCGCTGTATATACGACCGAATGATTTGCCGTTTCAATTCGCATCGCGAAACAATCAACCGGATGAACAGTCTTAAGAAAACGGATTGTAAATGGGCCTAGATCAAGGGCCTCATTTGGTTTATATTCATATCCCTTTGTTGCTTCTTTATATGTTAATGAATTAAATTTTTCTTGATTAAAATTATGACCATAAATAGGTAAAGCAAACTTATCCTTCCCAGCGTTTACTAGTTTGAAGTATTGTAGTACTCCTATATCTGCAATATGGTCATGATGATAATGCGACAGGATTACAGCATTTAGGCAATTAGGCTCTATGTAATTTTGTAAAGTAGCTAATGCACCTGAACCACAATCAACCAATAGATTAAAATTTTTTGATTTAAATAAATAACATGAAGTTGCCTCACCTTTACCTGGATAGCCGCCCCAATAACCAATAACGGTTACTTTCATAAAACAAACACACTCCTTTGTACTTATTATTTCTATGAAAATTTAAATTTATAAGCTTGTCCTTACTGTTTAACAAAAATAGGCATTTAGATTATTTTTTAAAAATTGTACTAATACAGATTGACACAAAATAAGTTGTAGTAATACAATACTAATAAGTTAACTAAAGGAGAGGGTATCATGCTTGCGAAAATGTCCGAGTTTTTAAAACTATTACCAAAGAAAGTATGTAAACAATGTAATTCGACGATTGAAGAACAACATGATTGCTACAGTAACACTTGCTCAAATTGCTTAAAAGATAGTTTTTAAGTTAAACGTCTTTTAAGAGCACCATTTTAAGGATGAAATTATTAAACATTTATTAGTACAGAGGCCTAATAAAAAGAGCAACCTAAAAGTATCAATATACTTTTTTGGTTGCTCTATTCTTTACTAGATTGTATTTAATAGGCCTTAACAGCTTGTTTTTCACGTGAGAACAAGTATTCAATTGTATCCGATACTGCTTTTTCACCTTGATCTATGCAGTCTGGTAAGCCGGACCCATAAAATGAACAACCGATCACCGATACACCGGGCATTTCCTTTTGTAAATATTGTTCCATATTTTTCGTACGCTCTTTATGATTAATCGTATATTGAGGCATAGCATCTTTCCATCTTGAAACAATATAAAACTCTGGTTTTTCAGTTATATCCATCGTTTTTCTTAAATCTTCTAAAACAATTTCAACAAGTTCTTCATCTGTTTTATCGACTATTTCCTTATTGTAAGGGCGTCCAACGTAACAACGTAAGAGAACCTTACCTTTTGGACAAGCATGTGCCCATTTTTTATGAGTCCATGTACACGCTGTTATATTATAATCATTGTTGCGTGAAACAACAAAGCCTGTACCATTTATATCCTTCTTAATTGCATGCTCTGGAAATGCAAGTGCAACATTCGCAACTGATGTAGAAGGAACTTTTTTGAAAGGCTCAAATACAGGTTTATTGTTAAATAATTGTGGAATGAAACGATGAGGTACCGTAACGATAATTGAATCTGCTTCAATCTTTTCATTATTGCTAAGTACAATCTCATATTTTTTTCCAACTTTATTTATATTAACTACTTGTACACCTTTTAAAACTTCTTCTTGATCTAACTCTTCTTCAATTCGTTCAACGATTGTTTGAAGACCTGTACTTACAGTCTGGAAAATTCCTTTTCTCGGACCTTTTGATTTCTTTACAGGCATTTCTTTTTTCATGCCTAAAACAATACTTTGATGTTTTTGTTCAATTTGGAAGAATTGAGGAAATGTTGCCATTAAACTCATTTGATCAATGTCGCCTGAATAAATACCCGATAAAAGGGGCTCAATTAGATTCTCAACTACTTCATTACCAAGTCTTCTTCTAAAAAATTTACCTAATGACATATCTCCTTGGACATGTGTTTTTGGTAAAACAAAATCTAAACCTGCACGAATTTTCCCTGCTGGTGAAAATAGACCAGAAAAAATAAAAGGCTTGATTTGTGTAGGGATCCCCATGTTTGAACCTTCTGGCATACCATGTAATTTATTATGGGCTAACACATAAGATTTTCCAGAAGAGTTAAAAACGATTTGGTCTTGGATACCTAAGTTTTCAGCTAAACGATATGCACTTTTTTTCCTTGCCAAAAATGAGTCAGGACCACGCTCAATAACAAATCCATCTTTTCTAATCGTTTGTATTTTTCCTCCAAGCCTTGATGAACTTTCAATTAATTGAATATCAATCGGAAGATTATTTTTTATTTTTTCTTGTTTTAAATAGTAGGCAGATGTCAATCCAGTAATACCGCCACCAATAATGACAACCTTCTTATTCACTTCTTTACCTCCTATTTCAAAACCATATTATTGTTCGTTTAATTTTCTTAATACAACCGTACTAAGTCCACTAATAAATAATGGATCTGTATTAGGCATCGGTGGACGAACATATGCTTTTTGAATTTCATCTGTTACATGTTTACATTCTATGTCATTATCATAAAGTACTTCTAAATGCTCACTTACAAAGCCTAATGGTAGATAAACGTAAGTTTCAAAATCATAATTATCATTCAATTCACGTGTTAAATCTTGTACATCAGGTCCAAGCCAAGGGTCTGGTGTATTACCAGCACTTTGCCATCCTAGAAAATAATGACGAATATCGGATTGCTGAACGACTAACTCAGCAGTTTCCTTAAGTTGATCCGGGTATGGATCTCCATAAGAAAGAATTTTTTCAGGTAAACTATGCGCTGAAAAAATAAACGCCGTTTTCACACGTTGCTCTTCATTCATTGGTTCAAGAATTGCTTCCACTTCACGTACCCAATATTGAATAAATCGCTCTTCTTTATACCAATCATCTACATGTATAATTTTTGGTCCGTCAATTTTTTCAGAATGATTTGTAGCACGTTCGTTATACGATTTCACACTAAACGTTGAATAATGTGGTGCAAGCACGATACTAACTGCTTTCGTTATACCATCTTTTTTCATTTCATCTACTGCATCTTCAATGAATGGTTCAATATGCTTCAGTCCAATATACATTTTGAATTCTACATTGTCTTGGATCTTATTTAAATCTTCTTCTAATGCTTTTGCTTGTTCGCTTGTTATTTTTGCTAAAGGAGAGATTCCTCCAATTGCACGATATCGTTCAGTCAGTTCTTCTAGCGCCTCTTGTGAAGGCTTTCTACCTCTACGAATATCTGTATAATAACGCTCAATATCTGATTCTTTATATGGCGTGCCGTAAGCCATAACTAATAAACCGATTTTTTCTTTCATGTCATCACCATAGTCCTTTTATATTAAGCTTTAACCCTTGATGAATACTCATGTACAAAACTTGTTAATCGTTTAAGAGTATCAGGATTTACTTCAGGGAATACCCCATGACCTAAGTTGAAAATATGACCTGGATTTGCCATACCCTCATCTAATATTTCCTTCGCACGTTTCTCAATTTCTTCCCATGGTGCTAATAAAAACGCAGGATCTAAATTACCTTGAAGTGTTTTCGTAATCCCTAAAGAGCGAGCTTCTGTAATAGAAGTTCTCCAATCTAGACCAATTACATCTACAGGTAGTTCATTCCATTCATGAATTAAATGGCTTGCTCCAATTCCAAACATAGTAGTTGGAATATTATCTTCTTTAAGTGCTGCAAAAATCTTTTCCATGCATGGTTTAATATAAATGCGATAATCATTCGCATTCAAAGCACCCACCCATGAATCAAATAATTGAATTGCACTTGCCCCTGCTTTAACTTGTGCCTTTACGTATTTGATTGTCATGTCTGCTAAATGATCCATTAAAGCAAACCATGCTTCTGGCTCTGCGTACATAAATGATTTTGTTTTATTATAGCTTCTAGACGGTCTACCTTCGATCATATAGCTAGCAACCGTAAAAGGTGCACCTGCAAATCCAATTAATGGAACAGAAAGTACTTCTGTTGTTAATAATTTAATCGTCTCATAGATATAAGGTAGTTGCTCTTCCGGATGAATATCAGTTAACTTTTTTACATCAGCTAATGAACGAATAGGATTGCTTATTACAGGTCCTACTCCTGATTGAATTTCTACGTCTACTCCAATTGCAGGAAGTGGAGACATAATATCTTTATATAAAATAGCAGCATCAACATTATACTGGTCCACAGGTAGCGCTGTTACGTAAGCGCATAATTCAGGTTGATGTGTAATTTCAAATAAAGAATATTTTTCTTTAATTTTTCGGTATTCTGGCTGAGAACGCCCTGCTTGTCTCATATACCAAACTGGTGTATGAGTTACTTCTTCTCCTCTAATCGCTTTAAGAAATGTATCGTTAAAATCTTTTTTCATCCTTCAAAGTCTCCCTTTCACTTTTCCAAACTCTACTATTAAATATACTGATTGAACCATTAATTGTATAGAAAACTCGAATTTTGACACATAATGTTCACTGATTTTACAATTTTTCACAATTAATAGGTCTATTTTACTACCAGACTTTTCCCATTAAAAATTATATCAAAATATGTCTAAAATATCGAATTAATAATCTTTATTTATTAATACTTTTTATAAAATAAAGCGTTTTATTATTCGCTTTAAACGATTCAATCAATCGTTATCTCATAGTTCAATCTTCTTAATCTCTTTACTAATCTTTTTTAACAAATACAGTTTTTAAGAACATAGTTTTAGTAGTAATAGGAAATAAAAAACTCCCCTTCAAATCATTTGATAAGAAGGAGAGCCTTAAAATGTCTATTCCTTATTTCTTATGTTGGGTTTGACAAGTTTAGACCTCTCACCTTTTTCTTTTGTTTGAGGATTGTACGGTACTACGTAATAAGAAGGTACATTAAATACATTTACAAAGGAATCTTTGTACTCATCTAAACCAGTAACAGTATCTATTAATTTTTCTTTGCCATTCTTCACTCGATAGATTCGATATTGTTGTCTGTGATCAGTTGGTGCATTCCAATTAATGACGACAGTGAATAATCCAAATGGAGAGAATGATACTTTTGATTGAACATTAGAAATAGGCTCTAAATTTATCGGTGATTCTAAATCGTCTATATTTTTTGGCTTTTTAAATTTTGTTGATGGTTCTCTTCCTGCTTCTTTTAAAATCTTTTTAAATAATATAGTTGGATATGTACTACCATTTCTTAAAAAATGTTGTGAATCTGTTTTATCATATCCCATCCAAATTGCGCCTACTACGTCTGGTGTATAGCCTACAAACCAAGCATCCTTGTTTCCATTTGTTTGGCCAGGTATATTTGTAGATCCCGTTTTACCAGCTAAATCACCATTGAAGCTTCCTCTGCTAGCTGTACCTTCATTTACAACACCTTTTAGCATTTTTGTCATATACCAAGAGGTTTGTGATGAAAACACTTTATATTCCTTAATTTTCGCTTCGGCAACTAATTCATTGTTCCGATCATAAATTGCATTAATAACAAAAGGCTCTAATGCATCTCCATCATGATCAAAGGAACTATATGCTTTTACTAGCTCCAATGGAGTTAAACCAATCTTAAGTCCTCCAAGCGCCATACTTAAACCTTTATCGGGAATATTCAAATCCATTTTTTCTAAATACTTTTTTGCATTATCAATTCCAATATCATTTAATAACCAAACTGCTGGTACATTTGCTGACTGAATTAATGCATTAAACATCGAAATCGTTTTCGTATAAACTCCATTATAATTTTTCGGTTTATAGTCTCCTAACGCACTCTGTTCATTAGGTAATAAAGAATACGGATTGTAGTTTCCAGTTTCAAGCGCTGGCGAATATACGAGTAAAGGCTTCATTGTTGAACCAGGTTGTCTTTTCACGTTAATTCGATTTAAACCTTGAAAATAGTAATTTCTACCTCCAATTGCTGCCTCTACACCGCCTGTTTCGGAGTTTATTAATACGAAGGCTCCTTCTGCATTTTGATCAGTTCCCGGAAAATAGTTTCCATTTTTAAAATATTTATAGGCGGTTAATTGTGTCTTTTTATGGATTGGAACGACAACTTTGTATCCACCATTTAAAAGTTGATCATAAGAAATTCCATATTTCTCTTTTGCTTCTTTTATAACCATATCAATATATGTAGCATATCCGTTTTCAAATTTTTGTTCCGTAATATGTAATACTGTTGGTTTGATTTTGGCTTTCTCATACTCAGATTCAGTTATATAATGCGTATCTAGCATTTTATAAAGAACAAGATTCCTACGTTCTAGAGATCTCACTGGTTGAGTGATTGGATCATAATGTGATGGAGCCTTTAATAAGGCTGCTAAAGAAGCACTTTCTTCAATAGTCAAATTTTTAACATCTTTCCCAAAATAATATTTTGCAGCTCCGCCAATACCATATACCCCGTGACCGAAATAAACCTGATTTAAATACATTTCTAGTATTTGATCTTTTGTATACTTTCTTTCTAGATTAATTGCTATAATAACTTCCTTTGTTTTTCTCATAAATGTTTTATCGTTTGTCAAAAATACATTCTTTGCAAGTTGTTGAGTAAGTGTACTCGCACCTTGTACTTTACTAAATGCTTTTATATCATTTACTATAGCCCGAAAGATTGATTGAGTATCAATACCGTGGTGCTTATAGAAACGCTCATCTTCAATTGAAACTACTGCTTGTTTAGTATAATCAGGTATATCACTAATTGAAACGATTTGATGATTTTCATTATATAGCTTTGATACAAAATTCCCCTCTAAATCTACCATTTCCGAAGATGAATGGACGACTAACTTATCTTCATCTATAACATAATTACCTAAGAAAACGATTAGTATAAATCCTACAAAGCTAATTAGTAGGACACTTAACAGTCCTATTGCTAAATATCCCCATTTTTTCAATTATTTCACCTTCATTTCTCTTACCATATAACAAATAGTATATCCATTTATTCCCATGAATAAGTCATTATTTCCTTTTTTTCGATGTATATTTCCTTGGAAATACATTTTTCGTCATTTCCTAATTGAAGATAATTTTGAAGGATATCAATTACATTTCTTGAATAGGTTATATAGATAGTAAGTAGGAGGGTGAAATAATGTCAGATTTATTTTCTTTATTAGATTCATATTATCCGGAAATGGTATCTACACGAAGATACCTGCATGAAAATCCTGAGCTTTCATTTAAAGAATACGAGACAGCAAAATTCATTCAAAACTTTTATCAACAATTAAATATTCCATTTAAATCAAATGTCGGTGGAAATGGTGTTGTTGCTACAATTAATGGTCGAAACCCTGGAAAAACAATCGCTTTACGAGCTGATTTTGACGCACTACCAATTCAAGATGAGAAAAATGTTCCTTATTCCTCAAAAGTACCTGGCGTTATGCATGCATGTGGTCATGATGGTCATACTGCTACACTATTATATTTAGCAAAAGCACTTCATGAAAAAAAAGATTCATGGGACGGTAAAGTTGTGTTACTTCACCAACATGCAGAAGAATATGCACCAGGTGGAGCAATTTCTATGATTGCTGATGGATGTTTAGACGGTGTAGATGAAGTTTATGGAACTCATTTATGGGCAATTGAAGAATTAGGTACAATTGGTTATCGAAATGGACCAATTATGGCGGCAGCTGATCGTTTTTCAATCACAATCCAAGGTCAAGGTGGTCATGGTGCGGAACCCCATCGAACAAAAGACAGTATTGTAATTGCTAGTCAACTTGTTATGGCACTTCAACAAGTTGTTAGTCGAGAAACAAATCCAATTGACACTGTAGTCTTATCGATTGGAAGTTTCGAAGCAAAAAATGCCTTTAATGTAATCGCCGATCGAGCAACCTTAATAGGAACGGTTCGTACGTTCAAAAAGGAAACACAGGAAAAAGTAAAAAAACAAATAGCTAGAATAGTTAAAGGAATTTGTCTAGCAAATGATGTTACATACGAATATAAGTACGATGATGGATATCCTCCAGTAGTAAATCATGAAAAAGAAACTGATTTATTAGTTAAAGTAGCCGAATCAATTGATGAAGTTAGTCACTTAAAAGAAATGGACCCTAAAATGGGCGGAGAAGATTTCGCATACTACTTACAAAAAGTACCAGGAACTTTCTTCTTCACAGGAGCTAAACCTCATCACGTTACAGAAGCATATCCTCATCACCATCCAAAATTTGATTTTGATGAAAAAGCTATGCTAATTGCAGCAAAAACACTAGGGTCTGTGACATTAGCTTCATTAAAACAATCACAAAAATTAGTTGAACAAAAATAAAAATAAAAAAGGAGAACTTTTAGTTCTCCTTTTAGTATGTAACTCTTTAGATAAGCTCTTCCTTCTTCTTCATATACCTTAATCTATAAGCATTTTTAGCAGTTTCACCTAATTGTTCAAGAAGTTGATAATTTACATAAGCTCCAACCGGTGCTCCAATAATAGGTACTAATTGTAGAAGTTTCGCTAAATCGATATGATCTCGATATTCTAGTTGTAATTGCTCCCAATTGACTTGGGGATTTTCATCTACTTTATCTTCCCACTTTTCAATAACCTGAAATACTTTTTTCCGATGGCTATCACTTGAAAAAGCAAGTTGAAAAATATATAGCATGAATTGTCGTTCAAGCTCATCTTTAGGCGAGTAGCCATATATTTTTGCAGCCTCAACTAAAAACCTAATTTTTATTCCCAGTAATAACGGAAAATCGGCAAGACCGAGTAATATTCCACCCGCTCCCGTTCCAGCACCTTCTACTGCTGAAATCTTTTTGTACTCGTTTAACTTTTTATCTAAGATTAAATCTCTTTCTCTAAGTGTTAATGCTTCATACTCTTCACCACTGCCATTAAAAACTGTAGACCCACCCATAAATAAAACCATCATATTTTTAACGGTTTTTGTAAGCAGATCTTGGATTTGTTCTGGCAATAATGATTGAAGCTTTAACTGAACTTTTTTTGCAGATGTTTGAAAAATATTTGAATCGGACATTACTTTTTGTTTCCATCTTGATAGTTCGTACTGAATACGAAGTTCATAAGAATCCATTTTGTCCACCCTTTACAATTTTTGTGGCTTACTTAACCTTTTATGCACATAAAATTTAATTAACCACATTGAAAATAAAGTATACACAACGATTGCAATAATAAAGTTTAAAATTGTTAAGCCCTTTATTAAACCAATGATACTAAAAACTAGACTACATATTATCAGTAGTATATACAAAAGTGTCGAAATAGATTTTTTATTTTCTTCATTTGTATAAGGATAAATTTTCCACAACAAATGATAGTTGTACTGTTTTAAAATTGACATATTCTGTAGTGAAATTACGTAAAGAAATAAAATGCCAATCAATATTTTCCCAATTGTCGTTGGCACCAAGTAAACTACAAACCCGCCTACGAAAAGTTGTCTTAAAAACATGCTTAAATAGTTACCATTTCTGATAAATGTACGAACTAGTAAATAATTCGCAGCATTTCTCATTTTAATTTTATTAATGATTGGATCGGCCCATTTTCTTCGCTTAACTTGTTGTTGAATAGACGGCACATCAGTAAACATATTCGCAAACCGATAAAAAGTCGCTAATCTTGAGGTATCAAGTTTAACATTTCTTTCCCATTGTACTCTTTTATTTTTACTACCTATTTGAATAGATAATGCATAAACAGCTAAAATTACGATCATTATTAAAAGGAAAAAACTGCTCCATTTACTTAATAAACCATAAATAAATAAGAAAGTACCTAGCAACCTTAAACAATAATCAAAAGCTCGGTTTAATACACCATTATTTGTAAGATGTAAGTATGAAACAAAAAGATTGTATCCTTTTAATAAGAAAATTATTACCATAAAGACAATAAAACTTGTTGTTTGTCCTAGTGAAAATTTCTTATAAATTGGATAGATCACACCTAACATCATTAACATTAAATAAGCTTGAACGATGTTCGTAATTAAAAAGGATCGGACAAAGTAATTTTTCATCTTTTTTTCTAAAGGTAGTAAATAATGTACATCAGGTCCTTTAAAAAAAGTAGTTACTTGTCCTGTTACAACAAGAAAACTGAAAAGGATCGAAATTAATAAAATAGCCGGAAAGTCTGGAGAAATTGTTTTTAGCATTTGTTGATAATAATATGCTCCTCCACCAAACCCAAAAACAATCACAAATTTTATATGATCATTAAAAATATAACGACCATATTTACTCATTTCCTTTATGAAGCTCCTATATCGTGCTAACCATAATTCTTTTATCGTACTCATATTTCTTTTTCCTTCGTTGCAAATATATAAATTTCATCCAATGAAGCATTTGGCATATTATATTGAGTTTGTAATTCGTTTAATGTACCTTTTGCAATAATGACTCCTTCATGCAAAATAATAAATGAATCACAATAAATTTGAGCAGTCGATAAAATATGAGTAGACATTAAAATGCCTGCTCCTTTTTCTTTTTCATTGTTCAAAATCTCAAGTAAATCATTTATCGCGATTGGATCAAGCCCTAAAAAAGGTTCATCTATTATGTATAACTGTGGTTGGACAATAAGGGCACAAATGATCATTACTTTTTGTTTCATCCCTTTAGAGAATGTCGAAGGAAAATATTTTCTTTTATCATTTAATCTAAATGTTTTTAATAACTCTTCACTACGTTTTTTAAAATCCTTTTCAGGAATATTATATGCTAAGGCTGTAATTTCAAGATGTTCCTGTAAAGTTAATTCATCATAAATCATCGGTGTTTCAGGAACATATGATATGCTGGCACGATATGCTGTTGGATCTTTATCAAATGAATCACCATTAATTAATATGTCACCTTTAGAAGGCTTCAATAGGCCTAAAATATGTTTTATTGTCGTACTCTTACCAGCACCATTTAACCCGATCAACCCGACTAGCTCTTTCCTATTAATCGTAAATGAGACATTTTTAATGACAGGCTGTCTAGTGTATCCACCTGTGACATCTTTTACATGCAATAAAGTCATTCTTTACAAATCCTTTCAAATGTACTTTTCCTATAAATTTTATTGTATCAAATAATAATCTTAACTTCCTTATTATCATATTTATGGAATACTAAAAAAAAATCCTTCTTTTTTTGAATACTATTTTAGGTTAAGGGTATTATAATTCTTGAAGGGAAAGCAACACACTTTCCAGTTCAAAATTTGAAATGAGGTGTGTGTTAAAGGAAATTTAATTTGCGTTCAAACCTAAGTCAGAAAATTGTTTAAGTGAAATGAGGTATCTCCAAAGATTAACATCGTTGTCATATACAGCAATGCAAAAATCTAAGGAGATGGTGCGCTTGAACATGATCTATAAAAACAAAGGTCATTAGTATACCAATTTGTAAATGAGGTGTCTCGAGCAGAACATATAATTTATTTATAGGTGTACCAATTTATTGAACATTTAAGCAAATGAGGTGTCTGTTAAAGACAATTTAACTTATTAACCTAATATTTTTTCTAAATTCTTTCCCCTTCATCAAGGAGCAACTATTAGTTGCTCCTTGTTTTATTTGTTGAAAAACGATCTTGTCAATTAATTTTAAACAGTTGTAGATCAATTAAAATCACAAATAATAATTTAATCATTAATAAATGTGCACTTAATGTAGGTTTTATTTCTTGCATTTCCATGGAGTCGAGTATACTTTCGATCCAATCATAAAGATATTTAAAGCTACTTCCTTCTATTATTTATACTCTTATTGATCCAATAAACAATAATTAACTTAAAGCTCCATTACTTTCAATTATGTCTTCTTTTCACTCTCCGTTTTCTCGCTTTTCCCCTAAACTTTCGATGGCTTTTAAATTTTCTTTTGTTTTTAAGAATACTTTCTTTACTGCAGGGCATCATAATTCTTGAAGGGAAAGCAACACACTTTCTAATTCAAAAATTTGAAATGAGGTGTGTGTTAAAGGTAATTTATTTGCGTTCAAACCTGTGCAAGGGTATTTGTTAAAGTGAAATGTCTCCCCAGATAAAACATCGTTGTATAAACAGCAGTGAAAATATCAAAGGAGATGGTTAGCTTGAACATTATCACTTATAAACAAAGGTTTTAGTATACCAATTTGTAAATGAGGTGTCTCGAGCAGAGCATATAAATTTATTTTAAGGTGTACCAATTTATTGAACATTTAAGCAAATGAGGTGTCTGTTAAAGACAATTTATAATTACTCCAATACTCTTTCACCTTCATCAAGAAGCAACTTAGGTTGCTTCTTTTTTATGTTGATTCCACTCCGGGATGCTTCATTTCCTCCTAGGTTCGTTCTTACGAGGGCTCAGCATTCACGCTCCTCTTTATACATTCCTATTATTAATTTAGTTTTAACTTCCATTTAAACTTCATTACTAAACCTCTTTTTGTTTTCTTGCTTTTACTGTTATTAAAAGTTTTTCATTGTTTTTGCATACTTTCTTTACTGCAGGGCATCATAATTCTTGAAGGGAAAGCAACACACTTTCTAATTCAAAAATTTGAAATGAGGTGTGTGTTAAAGGTAATTTATTTGCGTTCAAACCTGGCAAGGGTATTTGTTAAAGTGAAATGTCTCCCAAGGTAAAACATCGTTGTACAAACAGCAGTGAAAATATCAAAGGAGATGGTTAGCTTGAACATTATCACTTAAAAACAAGGTTTTAGTATACCAATTTGTAAATGAGGTGTCTCGAGCAGAGCATATAAATTTATTTTAAGGTGTACCAATTTATTGAACATTAAAGCAAATGAGGTGTCTGTTAAAGACAATTTATAATTACTCCAATACTCTTTCACCTTCATCAAGAAGCAACTTAGGTTGCTTCTTTTTTATGTTGATTCCACTCCTGGATGCTCCATTCCTCTTAGGTTCGTTCCTACGAGGGTTCAGCATTCACGCTCCCCGTTATACTCAAAATGATCTAATTTCCTATTATTAATTTAGTTGTAACTTCCACTCAAATCTCATTACTAAGCCCTTTTTTAATATTAAATATCCTTTTCCTGCTTTTACTGTTATTAAAGATTGTTTTTGCATACTTTCTTTAATAGAGGGCATCATAATTCTTGAAGGGAAAGCAACACACTTTCCAGTTCAAAATTTGAAATGAGGTGTGTGTTAAAGGTAATTTAATTTGCGTTCAAACCTATGCAAGGGTAGTTCGTTGAAGTGAAATATCTCCAAAGATAAAACATCGTTGTACAAAACAGCAGTGAAAACATCATAGGAGATGGTTAGCTTGAACATTATCACTTATAAACAAAGGTTTTAGTATACCAATTTGTAAATGAGGTGTCTCGACCAGAGCATATAAATTTATTTTAAGGTGTACCAATTTATTGAACATTTAAGCAAATGAGGTGTCTATTAAAGACAATTTATAATTACTCCAATAATCTTTCCCCTTCATCAAGAAGCAACATAGGTTGCTTCTTGTTTATTTTTCCTTAACCCCTATTTCCACTTTATCCTACGCCTATGTTAAAATAAGGAAAAAAGTGAAAGGAAGTATAAAAAATGGCACATGACGCTAATTGTATTTTCTGCAAAATTGTTGCAGGTAGCATTCCAGCTTCTAAAGTTTACGAGGATGATGATGTTTTAGCTTTTTTAGATTTAAGTCAAGTTACAAAAGGACACACATTGGTCATTCCAAAGGATCATGTTGAAAACATATTCGAAATGAGTGAAGAGACAGCTAGTACATACTTCCGAAAAATACCTCACATTGCTAATGCAATGAAAGAAACTTTTAATGTTCAAGGTGTAAATATTTTAAATAATAGCGGAGAAGTTTCAGGTCAAACTGTATTTCATTATCATATGCATATTTTACCACGATACGGAAATAATGATGGTTTTGATGTAAAATGGCTTTCAAATCAAAATCAATACACAAATGAAACGCTTCAAGAGATTGCAAAATCTATCGAAAATAACATTATTAAAAAATAATAAAATAGTCCCATTTAAATACGAAAACAGGAGAGTGAATATCTCCTGTTTTCGTTTTTTTCATTTAAATTCCATCTAAATCCTGCAATTTACACTATATTTTTAAAGATTTATATTATATATTTACTATATTACCAACAATGTTTTATCGACAATCACTCTATAGTTTCGCTAAAAATATTATATAAACATAGTTTTCACAACCTATAACACTCAATTATAATATAAAAATGTAGAATTTTATCAACTACTTTGTGAAAATTTTTAAAAATTCTAACTAAAAGTTCTTTATTTCTTCACATATTATTGGCATAATAATAAATAGATAGTTAAATAGAAAAGAAGGTGAATTGATGAAAACTGAACAAAAATTATACACAATGAAAGAAGCTTTGATTTTTAGTCAAAGAATTGCCCAAATTTCTAAAGCATTATGGAAGTCAGTTGAAAAGGACTGGCAACAATGGATCAAGCCCTATGATTTAAATATCAATGAACATCATATTTTAATGATCGCCTTCCACTTAAAGGGTGCGTCTATTTCTGAAATTGCTAAATTTGGTGTAATGCACGTATCGACTGCTTTTAACTTCTCTAAAAAGCTTGAAGAACGTGGTTTATTAGTGTTTTCTAAGAAAGTAGAAGATAAACGTAATACGTATATTGAATTAACTGAAAAAGGTAAAAATATGCTGCTAGAGATCCTAGGAGAATTTGATCCAGAGACAAATTCAGTTTTTCAAGGTACTTTACCATTAAAAGAATTTTATGGTAAATTCCCAGAAAACATGGAAATAATGGCTATTTTACGTAATATTTATGGAAAAGATTTTATGGATATATTCGAAACAACGTTAGGTAACATAGATAAAGAATTTATTGAAGAAGATAACCGTTTAATTAAGAAACCTTAATATCTTCTTTAAAGTTACAATTTCAGTTTATCTGTCCTTGAAATTGTACAATCAAATAGAAGCGGGGCAAGATTAATTAAATCCTTCCGCTTTTTATTTCGGCCACTTTTGTTCAAAATTTCACATAAATACCTCTTTGAAACCCTCAGGCTCATTTACTTTTCATTTCAATTTCAAAATTAACTAATCAAAGAATATGTACATCTTTAACTTATTTTAATCTGGAATAAAAACTCAACCGGAGGTACAATACCTCCGGTCGAATAATTGTCTTATTTACAAATTAGATGCAAGCTGCTCCTACGATAATTAATAAGATGAACAATACAACGATTAACGCAAATCCTCCACCATGGAATCCTACGCCCATCATTCACACCTCCTTTTGCTACATATCTTATCTTATGCGTGTATTAAAAAATGGTCTGGGCAAATGTATAAATAACCTTCATTTTTGAAGATTCATACTACTTATAAAAACGAACACCCGATAATGATTAACAAAATAAATAGGATCACGATTAATACAAATTCATTCGATGCTTTCCCCTCCATTTTTCCACCCTCCTAAAAGTAATTCTTAATAATATATAGACGAATGTCTTAATTGATTGGGCGATTGTCACGATTGACAAGTTTTTTATTTAGAGGATAAGCATGATTTTTAGACAAAGTCAGGAGATAAAATATAAAATTAGATCCAAATAAAATTGAAATCTGCCATCAATTATTAAACTTACTCTCATATTTCCTATATTTCATATATAACTAGTTCAAGATTCCTTAAAATTGACTAATTTTTAATTAAAAAGTATACCAAATTATTCTTTTTTTGGATAAACTTTGTCACATTGAGGAAAAATATGTTATATTAAGTGAAGTAATTTCCAGTAAAAGGTATGTCTAAATAAAGGAAAAATTAAGGTTTACGCTCTATACTTTAATAAGCAAAATTTTTTTTTAGGAGATGTTTAAATGAAAAAGTTAATCGTATCTGCAGTTTTAGCTACCTCAGTATTCGGACTAGCAGCATGTGGAACTGCTGGTGTTAGTAACGATGTTGTTGCTACATCTAGTGCGGGAGATATCACATCAAAAGATTTATATGACAAGATGAAGGATACAGCAGGCTTAGCTATGCTTAAGCAAATGGCTATTGAAGATTATTTAAAGAAAAACTACAAAGTTAGTGATAAAGATGTTGATGCAAAGTTCAATGAGTATAAAACACAAAATGGTGACCAATTTAAAGCTTTCTTAGCTCAGTATGGATTTAAAGATGAAGCAGCATTTAAAGATCGTGTTAAAGTTGATTTATTAACTGAAAAAGCTGCTGAAGCTTCAGTAACAAAAACTGAACTTGCAAAATATAAACCAGAAATTAGAGCTAGCCATATTTTAGTAAAAGATGAAGCTACAGCTAAAAAAGTCGAAGAAGAATTAGCTAAAGGCGCAGACTTTGCTGCAGAAGCAAAAAAATATTCTACTGACACTGGTTCAAAAGATAAAGGTGGAGATTTAGGCTATTTTGGAGAAGGTGCTATGGTACCTGAATTCGAAGCAGCTGCTTATAAATTAAAAGTTGGAGAAATTAGCCAACCAGTCAAATCACAATTTGGATACCATGTTATTAAATTAACTGGTAAAAAGACTGCTAACGAAAAAGATGCTCGCAAAAAAATTGCTGAGTCTAAGCTAAGTCAAGAAAACTTCTCAGCATTCTCTGATGAACTTCTTAAAAAAGCTAAATTTAAAGTAAAAGATAAAGACTTAGAAAGCCAAGAGAAAAAATCATAAAAAAACAAAACCTGCCTAATTGGCAGGTTTTTTAATTTAATTGGATGAAATCTCAGAGTTAATAAGTAATTGCTCTCTTCGTTCTCTTTCTTCTTTAATTCTTTGTAAGTAAATTTCTCCCTCTTTTTCAATGAAAGCTTCATCTGCATCTCTTTCTTGTTTAGAAGTGTAAAGCACCATAAATCCACTTACAAAAATTCCTAAGATCACGATATACATCCAAAATGGTAATATTGGCATTGATTTTCCTCCTTAGTAGACAAGCATTTGCTTCATTATATGGCTAATAGGGAGGAAGTATGATTAATTTAAAATTTTGGTTTGTAAAAACTACGATTTTCTAATGGGAAAATACGCTCTGTATATTCTCCTGGTTCAACTCTTTCAAGTGCGCGGTCTAACATATTCATTTTTGCATCAATATTATCAATATAATGTAAAATTTCTGCTTCTTTAATTAAAGGTAGTTTTGGACTACCGTACTCATACTTACCATGATGACTTAAAATAAGATGCTGCAGAACAGTTACCTCTTCTCCCTCAATACCTAGTTCGATTGAGGCATTTCCAATTTCAATTGCCATAAGTGAGATATGGCCTAACAAATTACCTTCGACAGTATACTTTGTTGAAACTGGACCAGATAATTCTCTTACTTTTCCTAAATCATGTAGTATAATTCCAGCATATAGTAAATCCTTATTGATCGAAGGATATAAATTTGCAATTGATTCACCTAATTTCAACATACAAAAAACATGGTATGCTAAACCAGAAACAAATTCATGGTGGTTCTTAGTTGCCGCTGGAAAATCAAGAAAATCCTCCTGATTTTTTAATACTAGATACTCAGTAAGCTTTTTAAGTTTTTCATTGGTCATATTATTAATGTATGAAGTAATTTTCTCATATAATTCTTCTTTAGAAACTGGTGCTCTTGCGAAAAAATCTTCTGGATTAACTTCGTCTGTATCTTTAGTTGGACGAATTTGGCGTAGCTTAAGTTGAAGTTTTCCTCTATAATCGTGTAGCTCCCCTTCAACTTTTACAACAGTTCCTTCTACATACGCTTCTTCTTGCTCTGAAGAAATATCCCAAAGCTTCGCCTCAATATCTCCACTTTGATCTTGTAAAGTTAAAGATAAGAATGTTTTTTGATTACTTGCTACACCTTTCGTAACAGCTTTGACAAATAAAAATGTTACAAAACGTTCGCCAACTTCATGATCATATACTTTTTTATCCATAAGTACCTCCATTTTGTATATGCTTCCTTAAGCTCTACTTAAGTAATTAGCTTAAAATATTTTGGAAAATCAATTTCACAAAATAAAAAAAGGAAAATCAAATTATGTATTAGTCGTTTTACTTATCCTATTATACGTTAAAATAGATACTTAGCCCAACAATGTTCATACAAAAAATTAAGACATAATCTAACAATTCTTAAAATCTGTTAAAGCCTCCAAACGTCAAAATTTTAAATCTGCACTGAATTTTTTTATAATTCAATTTATTACTTTACACAGCTTTTCAATTTATGCCAAAATAGTAATATCATAACTACTTTAGGGAGGTCTAGAACATGGCAACTTATCGAATTACTGCTTTTGAAAAAAGTGGAGAATCAATTGTCGATGAACAATTTGAAGCTAATTCTGACTTAGAAGCAAAAAATATTGGTACAGAAAAACTTACTACAATAGGTGCACTTGATAAAACCCACCGTTGCATTAGTCAAACTGGTAAACTTCTTTTATTTCATCCATAATAAAAAAGAAGCTGCGAAAATTTATCGCAGCTTTTTTGTTTTTTATCTAAATTAGTTTAAAGTACCTATCCATGTGTTGACGCTTTGAACTTCTGCTTGGCGTGGAAATATTTTTTCAATGAGAATACGCTGAACTTCAGGATCAATATCGAGACATGCATCCGAAAGTACAGTAAGAGGAAAGTCTTTATCTGCAGCTTCTCTTAAAGTCGATAAAACGACTCCGCTTGTTGAAATACCGCAAAGTACAAGTGAATCAATTTTTTGTGAACGAAGAATAATTTCAAGATTACTACCTGCAAACGCACTAACACGATACTTCGTAATTACTGGTTCGTTTGGTTTTGGCTCAACCGAATCGTGAATACGTGTTGCTGAATCAGCGAAAGTCATGCCACCTGTTTTAGTCATTGCTGAGAAAATCTTATTTTGTGGACTGACCTCCGGATAGCCTTCACTAAAACCTACTCGAACGAAAACAACTGGAATATGATTTTGACGAGCCGCTTCAACAGCTTTTTGAAATGGTTTCAGAATATCTTGATTTTCACCAAAACGGGATACACTACCATTTTGTAAATCCATTACTAATAATGCTGTTTTTTGATTTTTCATACCTTGTTGTTTCTCCTTTCGATTTACATAAAACTAAAAGACAATAAATAATTGATTTAAAATAGGCTGTCGAGAAATTCTCGACAGCCTTAGGATTACCTACGTGCATCCTATTTACATTTTATGAAGCAGGTTCAACTTTTGTAGCTTTATAGCCGGAGCCATCCCATATGAGATGTACTCGATATTTTTGCGAGCCTCTTGTCTTTGCTGATACAGTCCCGACTGAGCCGCCTGGATTACTTTTGTCACTTCCTAAAAACCATACAGTCATATTGCTTGAATCTATTCCAGCAGCAGAAGAGATTGTCTGCAGCATCGCCTGCCAGTCTTGGGAATTTCGATCATAGCTTGTAACATGCTTCGCACCATTTTGTGCACCCGTTTGTTCCGGTGTTTCAGGTGCCGTGCCATCTGAATCGTCATCATCAACAGTTTGAACTGTTGTTGATGTCTCTTTTACACCATTATCATCATTCTTTTCGCTGTTTTTGGCCGATGCATAAGCACTATTTTTAGATCCTGCCTTATTATCATTCGGCGAAAAAATGGAATACGAAATAAATGCTATTAGGATCAGTACGATTCCAATTGATCCAAATAAAATGAGTTTAGTTTTTTTTCTTTTCGCTCTTGACGTTGAACGTGAATTACTTTGAATCTTTTTCAATCTAACCACTCTCCCAAAACTGAGAATGTCAACATTCTACCATGAGTGAAGAAAAACTTGTAGTCTTGTATTTTAAAATTAACCATTTCGTAAAACAACTGTTAAGTTTATTATTCATTTTTAGACACAATTTAACTAACAAAGACTAGTGCATAATAGAAAATAGACAATCTAATTTTTAATGATTTAATCTTATTTATATTAAAAACATAGAATTACAGAAAGAAAATAGTAGTGTAATAGTAAATAGTCATTATATCAAATTTATTGTTAATTACTATTTTAAGTTATTTAATTGTACTTTTGTTCATTTTATTTGTACATCTTTTCTTTCCTTCTTCACCAAAAAAATCGACCGAATCCAGTCGATTTCATTATCCTTATTTACCAGTAAAAACCGGCAGTCTCTTTTGTAAAAATGCCTGAACACCTTCTTGATGATCTGTTGTTCTTCTCATTGCACTTTGTCCTTCTTTTTCAAATAAAAGGACATTTTTTAAAGACTCTAAGTTACCGTTACAATAAATTTGTTTTGTTTGAATCATCGCACTTACTGGTTTTTGAAGTATAGACTTCACTCGTTCATTAATTTTTTGTTCAAAATCCCCACTAATTACTTCATCAATTAAACCGATTTCTAGCGCTTGAGTTGCATTTAGTTTTTTACCTTCCCAGATCAGTTGTTTAGCTTTTGTTTCACCTAATCTCTTTTCTAAGAAGTAGTGTGCACCACCATCTGGTATTAAGCCAATTCCGATAAAGTTCATTGCCAATACACCTGATTCGTGAGCAAGAACAAAGTCACTAGCAAGAGCAAAACTTAGTCCTATACCAGCAGCTGGTCCATGAATCGCACTAATAACGATTTTAGGTAAAGTATATAATTTAACTACTACATCTGTAATTAAATCCATTACTGGACCAAAAGCAGACTCATCTGTATTACTTAGCATCGATTTTAAATCCCCACCTGAAGAGAAACCTTTGCCATTTCCACATAGAACGACTACATCAACGTCTGAGCTTGCGATTTCATCCAGTACATCTCGAAATTGTCTGAATGTATCTTCATTCATTGCATTCAATACTTCAGGACGATTAAATACAACAGTTGCAACTCGTCCCTCTTTTCTTAATAAAACATGTTCTGCCGTGTTCGAAATTGACATAAAAAAATCCCCCTTAATTTCATGGTTAATTTAAACATTAAACATCACAAGGGGATATTCCTTTATTTTTCATTAATTTGATTGATTACTTTTCGAAAATAACTCATCTAAAATCTTGATTTTTGCATTTGTATAATGCTCATAACCCTCATTATATGATTTAGGATCTTTCGCATTAGCAAATCGTGTAATTTGACGAGTTTCTGGATTTACAAATTTACTAGATGCACCACAGCCTAAACCAATAATCGTTTGTTCTTCTTCCATAATTAATATATTATACAAGCTTTCTTGGCCATCAATAGAGTATCCTATGTTCTCAAGATTACCTAATATATTTTTTTGACGATATAAATAGTATGGATGATAGTTATGATTTTTTGTCCAAACTGTTGCTTCATTCATCATTTGCTGCACTTCATCTCGATCTGCAACTTTATATTTTTGTTTGTTTTGCGTCATTTCTGAAGCTCTTTTAAATGAAAGTGTGTGAACAGTCAATGATTCAGGCATTAACTTTTCAGTTTCATCTAATGTATATTGGAATTCTTTTAAACCTTCTCCAGGTAAACCAATTATCAAATCCATATTTATATTATTCATCCCCATGGCACGGGCTAAATGGTACTTTGTTATTGTTTCATCTACAGTATGATGTCTTCCAATCGCTTTTAAAGTTTCTTGAATATAGGACTGTGGATTGATACTTATTCGATCAATATTCCATTTATTTAAAACATCTAATTTTTCGGGTGTAATTGTATCGGGTCTACCGGCCTCCACCGTAATTTCACGAACCTGCTTCATATTTGGAAATGATTCGTACATCTTAGCATACAGTAAGTCCATTTCTTCTGCTGTAATACTAGTCGGTGTCCCTCCACCATAATAAATCGTAGTAATGTTAATTCCACGTTCCTTTAGAAATTCGCCGACTTTTTCCATTTCATAATGTAATCCATATAAGAATGAATCGACTGCACCTTGTTTCCCTTGAATAGCATAAGCTGGGAATGTGCAATAAGCACACTTAGTAGGGCAATAAGGGATGCCTATATAAAGACTAACTTCATTTTGCAAGTTATATAAATCTGGTATTACTTTTAATTGACGATCAACGATTGATTGCATTAATTCAATTTTTTCGTCATGGATTAAATAGTCATTTCTTAGCTCTTCATGCGCCATTTCCTTTGATACACCAGCTTTAAGTTTTGAATGAAGGAGCTTCGTTGGTCGAATACCAGTTAAGATACCCCACTTTTGCTGAATTCCAGTATGCTCTTGTAGTAATGATAAAAAGACAAAGTTAACTGCTTTCTTTTTAAATTTAAATGACTCTTTAGCATCTTTACCGTCTACATAGCTTGTATTTGCTTGGAATTGCGTACCTAATTTACCGGATACTTGTTTATTTATTTCATCTAACTCAAAACTTACTTCTATATCTGCATCTATTTTTTCTAACGATACATCACAGTCTTCAAAAAACAGTTGAGCTAAAAGCTCTAACGGTCTTTGAAAACGA
Source organism: Gottfriedia sp. NPDC058432 (assembly GCF_042721555.1). Classification (NCBI taxonomy): domain Bacteria; kingdom Bacillati; phylum Bacillota; class Bacilli; order Caryophanales; family Bacillaceae; genus Gottfriedia; species Gottfriedia sp. NPDC058432. The sequence goes on along the minus strand of NZ_JBHXLC010000006.1, from coordinate 26,554 downwards.
ATATCCTCTAAGCCATTAATATATATTTTCATTTTTTATCACCTTTTTAAGTTATCACTTAAGTATAAAATTAAAGAGTAACTAGGTCAATTATTTAAAATAAGGTAAAAAAGCCTGGTTTTCGAAGAGGATTCTCTTGAAAGCCAGGCTTTTATTTATTTTTCGATTTTTAAATGTGTTTTTAAGAATGGCAGTGGGAATTGTTTCCTGAAATGCTCCTTGATCATATATGGGACACCATTTTGGTCATTTGATCTTGTAATCCAGTTTGCAACTTTTTTAATCTCTACAGGAGCGTTTGACATAGCAACTCCTAAACCTGCATGCTCGATTAATGGTAAATCACTATAATTATCTCCAATTACAACCATCTCGTGATAAGAAATTCCGAGATGTTCACCTAATCGTTTTAAGCCTGAATATTTTGAAATTCCTTTTCGGACGATTTCAATTTTGCGATCTTCATCACATAAGTAATCAAGATGCGGATACTTTGCATTCAATTCTTTTTTCACATTATTTTTCTCTACTTCATCGGAGAAATAACATTCGATTTTTAACGGAGATATTGAATTTTCCAGAATACTATCTGAAAGTGATTCAACAAATTGGATTGGATAAAAGACAGGATCAGCATTTGATAAAACTGCTTTTGCCACTAAGTTAGATTGTAATTTTTTTCGATTTCCAATTGAAAAATGTTCATGTGACAAACGAATATTACAATCATATTTTTCTAGTTTTTTAACAATGTCATAAGCTTCTTCCTCTTCAATTCTCTTTTCAAATAATGGTTCATCAAGCTTTGAAGAGATAAAGGCACCTGAGTGAGAGACCAAAAGGTTATTAACCTTAAGAGCTTTTGCGATTTTTTTTGTAGCTTGGAAATTTCTACTTGTAAATAAGGTTACATAAATCCCTTTGTCTTGAACATATTCAACAGCTTCTTTCGATTCTTTTGAGAGTTTTCCATTGGATTGCAATAAAGTACCATCTATATTAATTGCAAGTAACTTATAAATCACTTAATCTCCCCCATTTCGCGAAGAAATACCTTACTAGAATATATGACATGCTTCATTTAATTAGAACAATGTAGGTTTCTTATTATATCCATTCGTATACTAAAAAAGACTCCAATTCAATGAAGTCTCAGACTGTTGACAAACGCTCGCTTTCTTCGTTGCTTCGCCTGCCTGCGGTGCTCATTACCGTCTAAGGTAACTCCGCTCCTCATCAGACTTCGCGCCTCGAAAGGCAAGCGCTTGCAATCAGTCTGAATATAAATTTTTTATATTTTATTTATACTCCAAATCATTGAAGACTCTCTTATGTATAACAAGGATTTTAAGTAAGGCAGGAAAAAGAAAAAGAATTAAAAGCTCCTCTTCTTATCCTGCCTTTTAACTATTAAAGTTCAAGTAAAGATTTATAAAATTCTTCTAATGGACTCATGACAATTTTATTTACATCTTGAATAACTAAATTTAGTCTTTGTTCCACTTGCATTAAGTTTGCAATTAAAGGATTTTGAGACACTCTTGCAACAATTTCTTGCCCTTTTGCATTTTCTTCAGGTGTAACTGCTTCACCTTGATACATTTTTTGTTGCATCGCTTTTTGGAAATTTTGGAATTCCATAAATAATGGTTTCGCATTTGGATCAGCTAATACTTGTGAGTATAGTGATTGTAAGTTTTTAAATTCTGGTTGCTCCTTAAAAGCATTTTGTAGTGAGTATGCAATATCATAAATATTTACTGACATGTTACTACCTCCTATAAACTTTTGTATCTCCACTATAGCAAACATTCTATTATATGTCAGTTTTTCTAAAACAAATCAAACTTTCTACCCTAAAAATTTCCTAAAAGACATTCACCAACTAGGCGAATATCACATAGTATACAACGACAATTATTTTGGAAAGGAGGAGAATCATTGCAATCTTTTCCTAAAAATCAAGAACCCCAATCTTTTGTTATAGTAACTGATTCAATCAATGAGGAGTCATTAAATCCACTCGGTTCAATATCGACACTTTGTGAGGAACTATCAGAGTTATGCGGAGACTCTGAAATTGATTTCTATGTAACTACATTTAAAAAACTACTAACGAATGAATTAAAAGGATATAAGCGTTCAGAAAATGGCTGGACTTTAATGAATGTATCTGCCCCTTCAATCATCCATAATCGAATTCATTCGAGAAGACTTGAACGAACGAAAGAGTTTAAATTACTTAATTCTTCGCTAACAAGTCAACAAATACCTTTTTTTAATGCTCGCTTCTTAAATAAGCTTGAAGTTTTTAAAGCTCTAATTGATTCAGCCTATATAAAGCCATACGTTCCACACACTGAGGAATGCTTCTCAGTCGAACAATTAGATAATTTTATCCAAAAATATGAAACGGTTTTTATTAAACCAATTCACGGTAGTCAAGGAAGAAACATTTTTAAAGTTACAAAAGCTAAAGATTTGTATCGTTTAAAAAACAGCCAAAATTCTGAAGTAGAAGTTGAATATAAATCAATTTCTCAACTATTTCATCCAATTAAACAGCAATTAAATAAACGGACTTTTATTATCCAAGAAGGCTTACCTTTAATCAGTAAGGATGATCGACTTGTTGATTTTAGATTTTTATGTCATAAAAATAAATTTAATAAATGGGAAGTAACTTCAACTGTAGCTAGGATTGGTCATCCCACACAGTTTGTTAGCAATTTGGCTCGCGGGGGAGACCTTCAAAAAATTGATGAATTTTTAGGTCAATATTTACCAAAGAAAGAGCGAATTCACTTTAAAAAGTTATTAATCGAGTTAGCCATCGAATGCTGTATATGTATAGACTCCTCCTTTGATGGATTATTCGCTGAATTTGGTGTAGATCTCGCTATAGACAATCAATTTAGCCCTTGGGTTATCGAAATAAATTCAAAACCATCTAAGGATTTACAAGTTTCAGATCCAACTCAAAAAATTAGACCTTCAACAAAAGCTATTTTTTCTCTTGTTCAATCATATTTATAAGTACAAGGAGTGAAAAGAATGAGAATTGGTTATTTATCTCTTAAAGAAAGACAAGAAGGTGAATACGTTCAACATATGGCGAAAGAAGCAAGTAAACTTGGTTACGAATTCGTTCAATTTACCCCTTTTAATATTCAACCAGCTTCTGAAGAAATTATGGGCTGGAAGTATATAGCAGAAACAGAACAATGGGAGAAAACAACATTTGAAATCCCAAATTATATTTATGATCGCTGCTTCTATTCCCCAAGCATTAAAAGTAAGCAGGCAAAGCCTATTGTTGACTGGCTAAAAAAACGTAAAGACATCACTTTTTTAGGATATGGACTGCCAGGAAAATGGGAAACTTATCAGGCTCTAGCAACTGATGAAAGTTTGAATCCATATATCCCTAAAACAAAGAAACTATTACACTTAGCTGTATTTTTTGAAGAACTTAGAAAAACGCGCAAGCTCGTCATTAAACCCATCCATGGTTCAAGAGGAATCAATATTTATTTTGTTACGTTAAGTGCATATTCAATTAGTGTTTCAACACAAAAACAAAAGGAAGTAATTGAAACTGTTTACGAAACAAGAGATGAATTTTTTGAGTGGCTACAACCGATTGTTGAATCAAAAGGATATGTTTACCAAAATTATTTAGACCTCCAAACAAAATCACGTGAAGCATTTGATTTAAGGATCCTTTTACAAAAAAATGAAAAAGGTGAATGGCAAGCAGTTGGAAAAGGTGTTCGAATTGGCCAGCCTAATTCAATTGTTGCAAATTTAAGTGCAGGAAGTAATGCAGTTCCATTTGAAGAATGGATTACTCAATTCAATCAAAGAACTGCTTTAATTTTGCAGCAAGATATTGAGTCAATATGTAAACAATTACCGATTACCCTTGAAAAGAATTTTCTTCCTTTATTTGAAATTGGTTTAGATTTAGGTATCGATTCAAATCAAGCCATCTGGATTTTAGATGTTAATTCAAAGCCTGGTAGAAAAGTTCTTCTTCAAACCGACCCTTCTATCCAACAAAAGCTTTACTCAGCACCAATCCAGTATTGTTTACATCTACAATCGAAATCTAAAAGTGAAAGAAGTGAAATTAAATAATGAATGAAGTTTATAAAATCGTTACTCATCGACAGAGTAAGAACCTAGTATGCATACCTGAAGAGCTTACTACTTCTAGAAATATTGAATATATTGCTTTTGGTCAAAAAAAATACCCTTGTCAACTAGTTACGATGAATACACTTCACAATATCATTTCGATATCAGAGCATTTAGTCGAAATGCTCTGTATACCTTTTGAAGGTTCTATTGAGCCCATTATTATCGGAAATACTTTACAGCTAGGACCACTAGTCGGAATTTTCACCGCCGGCTTTACTGAGTCACTACTTCGCCCGATCGGTGATCGTAGCTTTATGTTTGCAAACTTAATAGCTGAAAATAATCAAAAAAATAGCTTTATATTTGTATTTGGTACTCATGGAATCGATTGGGAATCTGAAACAATTCAAGGGTATTTCTTTACAAATAAAAGATGGACTAAAGAGGTCGTTCCTTTTCCAACGGTTATTTATAATAGGTTACCAAATCGAAAAGTTGAGGTTCATAAATCAATTAAACGCGTACGTCAAAAACTAGAAAAAGAATACAAAATCCCTTGGTTTAATCCTGGATTCTTCAATAAATGGGACTTATATTTAAAATTAAAAAATGAGGAATCAGTTGCTCATTATCTCCCGAAAACAGTAAAGTTCCATAACTTTGACACGATTGAAGAATTATTATCGAAATACCAATTTGTATATGTTAAACCTGAAAATGGTAGCCTTGGTTCAAAAGTCATTTTAATCCGTTACAATCGAGAAGAAGGAATTTATTATTGTAGATATCGTGATTTCGAAACAAATAAACTTCAAAAATTCTCATCACTCCAATCTTTAATCAATCATGTTTTTCGTAGCACGAAGTTACACGACTTCATTGTACAACAAGGTATTTCACTAATTCGTTACGAGCATCAGCCTGTCGATTTTCGAGTTCATACAAACAAGGATGCTTTAGGAAAGTGGCATGTAACGGTTATTGCCGCAAAAGTAGCAGGAAAAGGTAGCACAACTACTCACTTAAATAACGGTGGTCGAGTGAAAACTCTTGAAGAATTATTTGATCAGGAAAAAGCGAAAAGAATACATGATAAATTATCTACAGCAGCATTAAAAATTAGTGAATCTTTAGATCGTCAAGTAGATGGTCATATTGGGGAAATTGGATTTGATATAGGTGTTGATAAAGATGAAAAAATTTGGCTTTTCGAAGCGAATTCTAAACCTGGAAGATCAATCTTTTCAAATCCTAGTTTCCAAGAAAATGACAAACAGATCAAAAAACTATTTTTGGAATATGCTACTCATCTTTCCAAAAAGGGTAATGAACTCGAGGTTTCAATGAAATGATCTCTGTTTTTTATCATCTTGATAAAAATACTTGGTCACATGACCATAGTGAATCAAGATATTCCATAGGTCATAATCGGCTACCTATATTACCATTTCATGACGATCGTTCAAATTCCATTCAATTTCAGGTAAAAAAAATCGGAACACATTTAGGCCCTATTATCGGTATATTAACAAACGAAGATCGGCTACCTTTTAGTGGAAATATTAAGACCTTTAAAAGAATTTGTAAGAAAGTATTAACTGATGGCGGTATCCCTATCATATTAACCCCCACCGCCCTCTCAGGTAATTCTGTTACATGTTATACGTTTTGTTTTAAAACAAAAAAATGGCTTAAACTATTTTCCCCTTTACCAGACGTAATTTATAATCGCATCCCATCTGTACAATACGAATCGAATGATGATTATAAAAATTTTCGAGAAAAAATCTCGGAACTAACTATTCCTTTTTTTAACGAATCATATCTCTCAAAAATACAAACAACGTCAATATTATCTTCAAACGACTTTTTAAAAAGTTATATTCCAAAGACAATCGAATTAACTAGTGAAAAAGATTTATATTTCTATTTAAACAAATGGAAATTTCTATATATAAAGAAGCATAATTCTTCAAGGGGATTTGGCGTGTTTAAGCTCTCCTTGAAAAGTGACAAAGAAGTCATAATCCGTAATGCCTTTCATGTAGAATTGGTGAAATCAATTAGTGATTGTTGGAAATTCCTTAGTTCATTAAGCGAGGAATTTATTTGTCAACAAGGTATAGTCAGCGAATTACCCGATGGAAGAAAGTTTGATCTACGAATTCTTGCACATAAAAATGAAGATAATTATATTCTTTCCGGTGTTGGTGTAAGAGTAGGTACATTTAATGGAATTACAACTCATGTACCTAGAGGTGGTAGCATTATTGCTATTGAAGAACTGCCGATTGAATTAAATTATTCTTTATTACAAGAAATAGTCAGACAAACAGGAAAAGCATTAAATATGGACGATGCACATTTTTTTGAATTCTCAATGGATATCGGAATTCAAAACAATCATTACTATATTTTTGAAATTAACTCTAAACCAATGGTCTTTGACGAAATTGCGATCAAAGAACAAGGACTCGAAAACTTAATACGACTATTTTATGAACTTTCAAATTTTAAACAGTAGTTTATAATGTACTTTAACAGTATTCAAAAACTTAAGTCTCAGACTGATTGCAAGCGTTTGTCAACAGTCTGAGCTTTTTTATTTTTTCCAACAATGATAAACTAAAATGAAATAATGCTTCGGAAGGTAATAATAATTATGATTGATAAAATTAAGACATTATTTGGGAGTGAGTCTGTTTCAGTCACACCTGATCAGAGTACATATATGGATTATTCTTGGTTTTCTACTGAGAATCAAGAAATCTTCGGGATTAAAAAAGTTTCAATATCAGAGGAACAAAATAACCTACTGGAATGTCTTTTTACAAAATTAGAATCAGAGGCGATTTTGATGCCATCTGCACAAAGCGAATGGTTTCACTATCTATTTCACAGTAAAGGACATAATCCCTTCACTTTCGAAAGCGAAGTTTCTCTCCCTACTTCAATTCGTTTTATTCATTTTTATAGCAATCAGTTATTCTCGAGTAAAAATGAGTTTGAAGAAGCAATCAATGCATTCTTTCATAAAGAAGTAATAGTGGTTTGGAATTCTGCTAGGGAAGGCGTCATTATTGAAAAAATAATCGATCAACCATTTAACAAAGAGTTTTTAGAGCATATGCAAGAAATCATTGCTGCTGACTTGTACCATGATGTTACCTTTTTTGTAGGAAAACGTTATTCACCATTAGCAAATCTAAGCCTTTATTTTGATATTGAACATCAATGTTTTAAAAAAGCATTATCCGTAAAAAAGCAAAAAAATATTCTTTGGTTTTCAAAGGAAATGCTTTATTACATCCTTTCCTTTTTACCAGATGATTTACAAAAGGAATTACCTAATTTATTTTTGAATGATATGAAAATTGATGATCCAATTCTTTCAACAGTAAAAATCTTTCTTCAACAAAATTTAAATGTTACTGCTACTTCAAAAAAAGCTTTTTTACATCGAAATACTGTTCAATATCGTCTTGATAAATTTTCGGAACAAACTGGTATAGATTTAAAGCATTTTGAGGATGGACTCGTTATATTTTTAGCAATTCATTTACTTGAGATCGTGAATGAATAGTATAAAAGCCTTTTTTTTGTGCACCTTGTACAAAGTAGGCTATTTTTTTTGTGAACCTTTGCCATTGTTTATAAACGTTTAAATGCTTACAATTTAATCAATGAAACCGATTACAAATAGTTGGAGGTAATAATAATGGCAGAATTAAAATTAGATCACATTTATAAAATTTATGATAATAACGTAACAGCTGTAAAAGATTTTAATCTTCATATTGATGACAAAGAATTTATCGTATTCGTTGGTCCATCTGGATGCGGTAAATCAACAACACTTCGTATGATTGCTGGTTTGGAAGACATTTCAAAAGGTGACTTCTTTATTGATGGCAAGCGTGTAAATGATGTACAACCAAAAGATCGTGACATCGCAATGGTATTCCAAAACTACGCTCTTTACCCACATATGACTGTATATGATAACATGGCTTTCGGATTAAAATTACGTAAGTTTGACAAAGCAGAAATTGATCGTCGTGTAAAAGATGCTGCTCGTATTTTAGGTCTTGAGGAATATTTAAATCGTAAACCAAAGGCTTTATCTGGTGGACAACGTCAACGTGTAGCTCTTGGTCGTGCAATTGTACGTGATGCAAAAGTATTCTTAATGGATGAGCCATTATCAAACTTAGATGCTAAATTACGTGTTGCGATGCGTTCTGAGATTTCAAAATTACATCAACGTCTTCAAACGACAACTATTTATGTAACACACGATCAAACTGAAGCAATGACAATGGCTACACGTTTAGTCGTAATGAAAGATGGGATTATTCAACAAGTAGGTACACCAAAGGAAGTTTATGATCGCCCAGAAAACGTATTCGTTGGTGGATTTATTGGATCACCTGCAATGAACTTTGTTTCAGGTAAGGTCGAAGATGGTCACTTTAACTTTGGAAGCAAAAAAGTTGCTATACCTGAAGGAAAAATGAAAACATTGCGCGATAATGGATATGTTGGAAAAGAAGTTATTTTAGGTATACGTCCTGAAGATTTACATGACGAACCAGTATTTATCGAAGCATCTCAAGGTACAGTTCTTGATTTAAAAATTGAGGTAGCTGAACTTTTAGGAGCGGAATCAATGCTATACACTAATTTTGAAGGAAATACATTAGTAGCAAGATTAGATGCACGTTCAACGTTTACACATGGTCAAGTCATTAAATTAGCAGTAGACATGAACAAAGTTCATTTCTTTGATAAAGAAACTGAATCTCGTATTCGTTAATTAAATAAACGCGGTACCATTTTAATTGGTACTGCGTTATTTTATTTTCTCAATTATTTTAAGAAAACCTTCATTACAATCTGGACAATTAAACATATGAGTACAATACTGATTTGAATTATGCTCGGTTAATCCATCAGCTTTTGCTGAAATGTCATAATCTAAATATGGACTATATTTATCTTCATACTCAACAGCTCTGCCTTTATCTTCACAATGATTTTCACAAATAGGACATTTTAGTTTATAATGCTCAATTCCATTGCACAGTGGACAAATACCATCCATAAAAAGCTCACTCCAATTTCATTTACTTCATTAAGAAAGGATGGAGATTAATCTCCATCCCTTATTAGCCATAGATATTATTTTGAATAACCACCTAAGCTTTGTTCTGCCATTTGAACTAAACGTTTAGTAATCTCACCACCTACAGAACCGTTAGCACGAGCTGTAGTGTCAGGACCTAAGTTTACTCCAAACTCAGAAGCGATTTCATACTTCATTGCATCTAATGCTGATTGAGCACCAGGTACTACTAAGTTGTTGCTGTTTCCGCTGTTGTTGTTTGCCATGTTGTCTCACCTCCTTAAGTAGTGTAATGATAGTATGACTCTAATCGATTAACATATGTATGTTTAGCAAATGTAAATTTTGGAAATATCAATTTAATTTGCTTTTCCGCATTTTTTACATAAAAAAAGCACTAGATCAACATCTAGTACTAGTTTTCTACAATATATTGTAAAATATTTCATCTTAAAATTACTGTATTAATTGTAAAAATTGTTTTGTTCTTACATGTTTAGGATGCTCTAAAACATCTTTAGGATGACCTTGTTCAACAATATAACCACCGTCCATAAAAATGACTTCATCCGCTACATCCCGAGCAAATTTCATTTCATGTGTAACGACAATCATTGTCATCCCCTCTTCAGCTAACTCTTTCATTACCTTTAGAACTTCTTGTACAAGCTCTGGATCTAATGCTGAAGTTGGTTCATCAAATAAGATTACTGTTGGCTCTAATGCTAACGCTCTAGCAATCCCTACACGCTGTTGCTGACCACCTGAAAGTTGATGTGGCAATAAATTTATTTTCTCTTCTAATCCTACTTTTGTAAGTAAGTCAATTGCTTTCTTTTTTGCAACATCTCTTTTTACTTTTTGTACTGTTACTAAACCTTCCATAACATTTTCTAGCGCTGTTAAGTGAGGAAATAAATGATGTTGTTGAAAAACCATACCTGTTTTACTTCTTAATGAAATAATTTCTTTTTTTGACACCTTATTTGAAAAATCAATTGTCTGTTCATCAATTGTTATTTTTCCATCTGTAGGTTGCTCTAAAATATTAATACATCTTAAAAATGTAGTTTTCCCAGAACCAGAAGGACCAATAATAGCTGTAACAGTACCTTTTTCTACATTTAAGCTTACATCTTTTAATACTTCTAATTCACCAAAACTTTTTTTAATGTTTTCTAGTTTTATCATAAGTTCTTCCTCCCTTACTTAGCAACATAGCGTGCAACCCGTGCTTCTAATCGACCTTGAATGATTGAAAGGAAGAAGCAGATTATCCAATAAATGACCCCAGCTTCTGTATAAACAACTAAAAATTTATAGTTAGTTGCAGCTATTTCCTGAGCTGTTCTAAACATCTCAGTTACTAATATTAAGGATGCCAAAGAAGTATCTTTTACTAAACTTATAAAGGTATTTGATAATGGCGGTAATGAAACTCTCGCCGCTTGAGGAATAATAATTCGTTTTAATGTTTGATTATATGTCATGCCTATTGATGAAGCAGCTTCCCACTGCCCCTTATCAATCGACTGGATTGATCCTCTAATAATTTCAGATGCATATGCACCAACACTTAATGAAAAACCAATAATAGCAGAAATATATGGTGATATTGTTACATTTATTGAAGGTAATCCATAAAAAATAATAAATAATTGCACTAAAAGAGGTGTTCCTCTAATAATTGAAACATAAAATCTGGCTACACCATTTAAGAATTTATTACCTGATAGACGGAAAAGAGCGGTAATAAATGCTAAAACTATACCAACTATAAAAGTAATAATTGTTAATGGAATAGTACCGATTAAAGCAGTTTTAACCATTGGAAGGAAAGAATCCTTCGCAATGGTTAAATTTTCTTGGCTGAATATACTATTTAAGTCCATCTTTACCGAACCATTTTTGTACTATTTCATCATACTTTCCGTCTTTTTTCATATCTGCAAGTGCTTTGTTCACTGCTTTTACTAATGAATCATCATCTTTACGGAACATAAATCCACTGTTAGAAGCATCATTTTCTAAAGCTGCAATTTTAACTTTATTGTCACCAGTTTCTTTTAAATAGTTTTGAATTGATAATTTATCGTTAATTGTAGCATCAGCACGGCCAGATTCAATTAATTGGATTGCTTGGCTAAATCCTTCTACTCCAACTAATTTAGCTCCATATTTTTTAGCTAAATCGCCATAATTACTTGTTAAAGATTGAGCAGCATTTAAACCTTTAATATCATCAAATGATTTAACTTTTGAATCTGATTTTACAACTAATGCACCTGATGATGTGATATATGGATCAGAGAAATAATATTTTTTCTCACGATCTGCTCTAATACCAACTTCATTTGCAATGATATCAAAACGCTTTGCATCTAAACCTGCAAACATTGCATCCCATTGAGTTTCAAAATATTTTGGTTTTACTCCTAAACGTTTTGCAACTTCATTTGATAAATCAACATCAAAACCTGTTAATTTACCAGATTTATCATGGAACGTGAAAGGTGCATATGTACCTTCAGTACCAATTCTTAACTCTCCGCTATCCTTCACTTGAGTTAATAAATCTTTTCCTTTTGCAGTTTCTTCTTTTTTATTTGTATTGCAGCCTGCCATAACACCTGCTGCTAAAAATAGCGAACCTATTGTTAAACCAATTTTCTTAATATTCATTCTTTAATCTCCCTTAACCTTATCGGAATTGTTTGTTTTGAAATGTGTGTCTTAAATATATTGCATGTATTAAAAAATTACAACAAAAAAATCTTATATTTTTATTATTTTTCTTTTTGTCTTTTTAATTCAATTTTTATGATTGAAAAGCTCATTTTCTTAAAACCGAGTATTTTACTTTGTTTTAGGTTGGAATAAACTAATCATTTACGTTGCAAAAAAGTAAATATGGTTGGTTTCTATTACAGGATGCTCGCGCTTTCCATGGGGCGAGACCTGAGCCTCCTCTGCGAGCCTTTGGGTTCTTAACCTTCCCCCCTATCCCATAGGAATGTTCACAACTTGATCAAATTTCATTTATTGTTCTATTTATTATAATGACTAGGTATTTCAACACATAAAAAAACTCGGCTCCTAAGAACCGAGTTTACTTTGCAAATTTTGGTGGTTTATTTTTACAATTACACTTTGTATTCTTCTATTTTGAACTTCTTTAATGATGAAGGTTAAATTTTTAAATTGAAGTAATTCCCCATTTTTGGGTATATGTTTAAAACTTTCAAGTAACCATCCACCTAATGTTAAATATCTACTACTAGGCTTTTTTATGTTAAACCGATTAAAAAAACTCGATAAGTCAATTGAGGCTTGGAATTGGTATTCATTCTCATTTATTTGGAAAAAATCATCCTCTAACTCGTCAAATTCATCCCTAATTTCGCCAACGAGTTCTTCTATTATGTCCTCAAGCGTAACGATTCCGGAAGTTCCTCCAAATTCATCCATAACAATAGCAAGATGTGCATTTTGTTTCTGAAGAATTTTTAACACTGTAGAAATTTTCATCGTTTCTATAACAAAAATCGGCTCTCTAATCAGATCATGAATATTAACTGTTTGTTTTTGTATTAGTTGAGTTAAAAATTCCCTTTCAGAAATCACACCGATTATATGATCTATATCCTGTTCATAAACTGGGATTCTAGAGTACCGTTCTTCTAAAAATAAATTATATATAAAGTCCACAGATTCATTAATATCGATCGCTACAACATTTGTCCGGGGTGTCAAAATGTCATTTACTTTTTTTTCTTTAAAAGTGATTGTTCTCAAAAATAATTCATCTTCGTACATTTTAAATTGGTCTTCATCAACAACATCAAATAGTTCATTATGAATTAAGAGATGTTTTTCTATTGTTTCTTCATTTTTTCGATCCTTTGAATTCCTAAAATAAAGTCGATTAATAAAGGTTAAAAAATTTTTTATACCATTTCCCGAGGGAGCATCTGACAAGCACTTCACATCCCTATAACAAATTTTTAAATTATTAACTATCGACAATCCTTTACAAATATTTAATTTATATGTATTCAATAAAGGAAAAATTATGCAAAAAAAAGCCTCTAACTTTACAAAAGTAGAGGGGGAAAAATGAGGTATTGTACGAAACGATTAAAAAATAAGCTGATTGAAATAGTTAATAAAATAACTAGTAGAAGAATAAGCACTTCTACTCAAATCAACCTTACAACCTTATTTTATAATAAAAGGAATTGAATTGGAGATGTAAGTTGTTAACTTTTTGTGAATCATTGTACAAAGTATAACACTATGAGTTTTAAGTATTATTTTGTTTAAGAATCAAAAAAAGAAGGTATAAAGACTTATGCCCTTATCCTTCTTTTTCATCGTATCTTTATGATTTTACTGCTTGAATTAACTCATTTTTTTTTATTTCAACTAATTTAACTTGGTGTGAATCTAATTCAACAACTTTGAATTCAAAGTCCTCAAATATGACAGATCCACCTTGTTGGATGTCATGATTTTGAGTTAAAATCCAACCACCAATTGTATCAACATCATCTTCTTCAACATACAAACCGAATAAGTCATTAATTTCGGTAATTAATACTTTTCCGTCTACAATCTTATGTGATTCTGAAATATGTTGAACAGCTGGTTTTTCATCATCATCATATTCATCACGTATTTCCCCAACAATCTCCTCAAGAATATCTTCCATTGTTAATAATCCCGCTGTTCCACCATATTCATCATACAATATTGCAAGTGGAATACGTTTCTTTTGCATTAACAATAATAAATCGTGGATTGCGATTGTTTCAATTACCTGAATAACTGGGCGTGTAAAGTTTGCGAAATCATATGTTTTTTCAACTTTTCCATCAAGATATCGAATAAAAAAGTCTTTCACATTTACCATACCTAAAATATCATCTTTATCTTCCCCAAAAACTGGGTAACGTGTATATTTTTCATTTTTAATTATTTCAATTTGTTCTTCAATTGGGTCTTCTGCATATAAACCGATAATTTCAGTACGAGGGACCATAATTTCTTTTGCAAGTCGGTTATCGAATTCAAAAATATTATTTAAATATTTATACTCAGCCTGATTAATTTCTCCGCTTTCAAAGCTTTCAGATAAAATAATTCTCAATTCTTCCTCAGTATGAACTTCTTCTGATTCAGATGCTGGCTTAACTCCAAATAATCCTGTAAAAAATCTTGCAGAACTATTTAATGCCCAAATAAATGGATAAGCTATTTTATAGAAAATAATAAGTGGAGTAGAAAGTATTAGTGTGATTGATTCAGCTTTTTGAATTGCAACCGTTTTAGGTGCTAGCTCACCAATTACAACGTGAATAAATGTCATAACTGAGAAAGCTAAAATAAACGAAATAGTTTTAGCGATTGTTCCGTTTAATCCAAGAAATTCTACCACTGGGTGTATAAGATGCTCAAATGTTGGCTCACCTAAAAAACCTAATCCTAAAGCTGTAACCGTAATACCTAATTGACAAGCTGATAAATATTCATCCAAACTCGTCGTAACCTTCTTAGCAGCTACTGCACCTCGCTTTTTTTCGGCTAGTAGTTGATCAATTCTACTTGATCTAACTTTCACTATCGCAAATTCTGCTGCTACGAAAAAAGCTGTAAGTGCGATTAAAACTGCAATCATAAACAAGTTAACTATGTCCAATGACGAACTCGAGTATATTACTCGAGTATTCACCTCCTGAGAATTTCAATCTACAAAAATATAAAATTATTATTTTACTTACTTAATAGATTACCATAATTTAGTAAAACGTACATATTTTATAGCTTTAATAAATTGTTAAGTTTTAAAATTAATTTAGTCATTATTTTACAAAATGTTTCAATGTTTCAAATAACGGAAATGTATGATGTGACAATGAATCTACTAAAGCGTTTTTTTCACAATCATTCATATCTGATATTACTGGTACTAATTGAGCTAATTTAGCTTCAAGCTCAATAATTTGATTTGATATTTGTTGAATTTGTTCAAAAACACAATTTTTTTGATTATAATTAGTTTGCAATAAATCTTTTATCTCTTCTAAGGATATTCTCATTTTTTTACAATGTTCAATAAATCTGAGAGTCTCAATTGCCTCTGTGGAATAATATCGATAGTTTGATTCTGATCGTTTTGCTTCTAGTAACCCTAATTTTGTATAATAATCAATTGTTCTTTTTGAAACTTGAGCTATTTCAGCTAACTCACCAATGCGATACTCGATCCCAAGTGACAACCCTCCCCATTTTAAGTAATATTTCTATTATATAATTTAGAAAGTATACAGTCAAACGTTACAGTTCTACATAAATTTCGTTTTCAAAGTATATATGGATTAATTTCCCAAGTAAAGAAAGAATTTTCATTTGAAGAGAAGTGCATAGTTAAAGTAATTCGGATGATGATTTGTATATTAAAATTTATGATTTTGAACGTACTAATCATGCAAAATTTATTAATAATTACATATAAAACTACAACACATTTAATCGATTCATGTGGAAAAGGGTTCGAACGATATTAGATCACTATAATAATTTTAATCAAATAATACCGAGTTGGTATAACAATAAGAGTAGCCAAATTAAATAAGTCTACTCTCTTTTATCGGGGTATTTTTTCATTTGTAGTTGTTATGCTCAATCTTTTTTATTGATATTAAACAGATTTTTATCAGATTATTATCCGAATAAGAGGTATATTTGCTTATTCCATTTCAAAGTATCTACTAATGAACAATTTCCAACTCATGATGCCCTAACCGGTATAGGTAATATTTTATTTTATTTGCGATTAACTGGATTTTAATTGCTGTTTTGCTAATTTATTTGCGGTTTTCTAATTTTAATTGCAGTTTTCCTAAATTTAATTGCGATTCTCAGATTTTAATTGCAGTCCCCTGTTCTTTTGTAGTTTTTCATCGTTTATTTGCACATTTGAACTCCTTATTTGCTATTCTATAATACTTATTTGCAACACAGGACTTTAATTCGTCCGATTCCTTCTTTAAGTTATTTCAAATCTAATCAATTTACGAAAAAGAGGGCCCCCATCATACTTTTGGGACACCCTCTATTTTTTATGAATTATTTCATTCTCTAAAATCAAATAAGCTAAGGAAAACATCAGTAATCTCTGGATCAAACTGGCTTCCTTTATTATTTTGTATTTCCTTTAAGCAGTCTTCTAAAGACATCCCCTTGCGATATAATCGATTTGAAATCATTGCATCATAGCTATCGGCTATTGCTACAATTCTAGCAGTTAAAGGAATTTGACCACCCATTCGACCTTCTGGATATCCTTTTCCATCGTATCGTTCATGATGGTATAAAACGATATCAAAAATGCCATTTTCATTAAAAATAGCAATATGTTTAATAATGTCATATCCAATCACAGGATGTTCTTTAATTATATTGTATTCATCCTCAGTCAATTTCTCATCCTTCAGTAAAATATGCTCGGGAATTCCAATTTTACCAATATCATGTAATAGTCCCCCTTGGTGGATGACTGCACAAAGACTTTTAGATAATTTCATTTTCTTTGCGATTTTAAAAGCTATATTGGCAACACATTCTGAGTGATGTGCAGTGTAGTTGTCTCTAGAATCTAACGCCTTTGAAAGAGCTAATATTAACTCGATTGATCCGGTTTTAGCTCTCTGATATTGTTTCATTAAACCGACTGATATGTACGCGATTAAGTAATATGTAATTAGGTAGCTAATAATATGCCCTGCCTGGGGAACCAAATAGTATCTAGAAACGACTATTATTGTAGAAACTAAAATGATAAACCAATTAGGACGGTTGTAAAAACCAAGACCAAATATTACTGTATCAAGCATGTACAGAAAGTAAAAGCTATCACTTTTTTCAGAACAAATTAGATTAAATAATACACTAACCGCAAAAGAAATATAAAAAGCATAACGAAAGTAAACTGGATTGTTAAACCATTTTGAAAACATTTAAACTCCCTTAAAAACAATATAATCATTAAATTTTCCATTATCTTCTAAAACTATGTATTTTTATTTATCAATCAAATTATTATCCGACTTAATTTTTGGTTTTTACTCATATAAATTTACAAATTTAAATACTAAAATCATTAATATTCCCTTTTCATTAATTAGAAAATTAATATATTTGTGAATTTTTTATGATTTTATTTCATCTTTTATTGACCAACGTATATGAGTAGTTTAAAGTTAGAATATTAAAAAAATAACTAGTGAGGATGATTTTTATGGAACGCGTCTTTAATTTCTCTGCTGGCCCTTCTGTCTTGCCTGTTCCAGTATTGGAAAAGGTACAAAAAGAGCTTGTTACTTACGGTACTTCTGGTATGTCAGTTATGGAAATGAGTCATCGTTCGGCTGAGTTTGAAGGAATTATTAAGAAATGTGAAAGCTTATTACGTGAACTTTTAGAAATTCCATCAAATTATAAAGTGTTATTTTTACAAGGTGGAGCATCAACTCAATTTTCAATGATTCCATTAAACTTATTAAGTAAGTACAAAAAAGCTGCTTATATTAATACAGGAACTTGGTCAAAGAAAGCAATCTCTGAGGCAAAAAAATATGGAGATGTTCATGTTATCGCTTCGTCTGAGGATGAAAATTTTTCATATATTCCTAATTTAGAAGATTTAGCCCTTTTTGAACCATACGATTATTTACATATTACGACGAATAACACGATTGAGGGGACAAAATACTCTACTTACCCTAAAACAAATTCTCCATTAGTTGCAGACTTTTCTTCAAATATTCTTTCTGAACCAATTGATGTCTCACAATTCGGTTTAATTTATGCTGGAGCTCAAAAAAACATCGGTCCAGCAGGGTTAACAATTGTCATTATTAGAGATGATCTTATTGGAAGTGCTGATAAAAATTGCCCAACAATGCTCGACTACAAAACACATGTCGAAGCATCTTCACTTTATAATACACCACCTACATTCGGCATTTATGTAGCGATGCTAGTTTTAGAATGGATTAAAGAATCTGGTGGCTTAAATAGTATTTATCAAACTAATCTTTTAAAAGCTCAATTATTATATGATTTTATCGATCAATCTGACATGTTCTCTTCACCAGTTAAGAAAGAGAACAGATCACTTATGAATATTCCATTTACATCAACTTCTGATGAATTAAATAAGCAATTTCTTGCTCAGGCAAATTCAGCTGGCTTGGTGAATCTTGAGGGCCATCGTTCAGTTGGGGGAATGCGAGCTAGTATTTATAATGCGATGCCATTAGAAGGCGTTGAGAAATTAGTTCAGTTTATGAGTCAATTTGAAAAGAAAATATTAGAGGAGATTGTAAGATGATTAAAATTCAAACATTAAATAATATTTCTGAGCACGGAATAAAAGAATTTCCTTTGGAAAACTTTAAGATTAACAATGAATTAAATGAACCGGATGGCATTCTTTTAAGAAGCCATAGTATGCATGAAATGAGCATACCAAACAGTGTTAAAGCAATCGCAAGGGCTGGTGCTGGTGTAAATAATATTCCAATCGAAGAATGTACTTCAAGAGGAATTGTTGTATTTAATACGCCTGGTGCAAATGCAAATGCAGTTAAAGAACTAGTTCTGACAAGTTTATTCCTTTCTTCACGACGAATTATAGAAGGAATTGAGTGGACTCGTTCTTTATTTGGTGAAGAAAATGTTTCTAAAATTGTAGAAGCTGGTAAAAAAGAATTTGCAGGAGCAGAGATTGCAGGAAAGAAATTAGGTATTATTGGTTTAGGAGCAATTGGTGCACTTGTAGCAAATGACGCTCTTGCGTTAGATATGGAAGTATATGGTTATGATCCTTATATTTCAGTCGAAACTGCATGGCGATTATCTAGGAATGTACAACGAATCGATAATTTAGATCAAATTTTTTCAACATGTGATTATATAACAATCCATGTTCCTTTAACTCCTGAAACAAAAGGATTTGTGAATGAAAAACTTTTATCAGGAATGAAAAAGGGATCAAGATTACTTAATTTTTCTCGCTCTGAATTAGTAGATGATGTTGCGCTAGAATATGCGCTGAATAACGGCACTGTAGGAGTTTATGTGACAGATTTCCCAAATGAAAAAGTGATTGGTATGAAGAACGTCATTCCAATCCCTCATTTAGGAGCATCAACAACTGAATCAGAAGAAAACTGTGCCCGTATGGCTGCAAAACAATTAAAAAATTATTTAGAAACAGGCAACATTAAGAATTCTGTTAATTTTCCAAATGTAGAATTACCTTATACAGGGAAAAAACGTATTACGATTGCACATAAAAACATTCCAAATATGGTCGGTCAAATAACGGGATTACTAGCAAACTATCAAGTAAATATTGCTGATATGCTTAACCGAAGTAAAGGTGCGTTTGCTTATACAATGATTGATCTTGATGAAACGATCAATGGACCAGTTGAACAGATGCTAAGAGATATTGAGGGTGTTATTTCAGTAAGAATCATCTAACCTTCAGACTTGTGACAAGCGACTGCAATCAGTCTGAACCCAGATTTTTTGTTTTTTTGGTTTTGTCTTCACAATAAAGCGGTAGGTCTCATTATAAGAGTCCTACCGCTTTTTACTTATTATTTATTCAAAACAATTTTCAATAATTGTCGCAACGCCTTCTCCGCCACCAATGCATAGTGTTGCAAGACCGTATTGTGTCTCTCTTCTCTTCATTTCATGAATCAATGTAACAAGTATTCTAGTTCCACTCGCACCGATTGGATGCCCAAGTGCAATCGAACCTCCATTTACATTGACAATATTTTCATCAAAGCCGCATTCCTTTAATACAGAAAGCGATTGCACTGCAAATGCTTCGTTTGCTTCAATCAAGCCAATATCACTTAATTCTATCGATGATTTTTCAAGTGCTTTTTTAGCTGCAAATGCTGCTCCAATTCCCATTATGCTTGGATCAACGCCTGCACTACTATTTGCATTAATTTTTACTAAAGGTTTAATGCCTAGTTCTCTTGCTTTACTTTCACTCATTAATACAACTGCTGCTGCGCCATCATTAATACCTGAGGCATTTGCTGCTGTAACTGTTCCATTTTTTTCGAAGGCTGGTCTTAGTGATGAAATCTTCTCTACTGTAGCACCAAATTTTGGATACTCATCCTCTTTAAAGATGATTGGATCCTTCTTTCGTTGTGGAATTTCAATGGTAACAATTTCGCCTTCAAATTTACCTGCCTTAATTGCACTCTCAGCTTTTTGTTGGCTATTTACCGCAAACTCATCTTGTTTTTCCCTAGAGACTTCATAACGAGCTGCTAAATTTTCAGCGGTGTTTCCCATGTGATAATTATTAAACGCACACCATAGTCCGTCCGCAATCATACTATCAACAACTTGTTGATTGCCCATTCTATATCCATCTCTAGCACCTTTAAGTAAATATGGGGCTTGACTCATATTTTCCATCCCACCAGCAACTATAATTTCAGCATCTCCTGCTATAATTGCTTGAGTCGCCAAATGGACTGATTTTAATCCAGAGCCACAAACCTTATTTATTGTCATTGCAGAGACAGTATTTGGAAGTCCTGCCTTTAATGCTGATTGTCTTGCTGGATTTTGACCTAAGCCAGCTTGAAGTACATTCCCCATTATGACTTCATCAACATGGCTTTCTTGAATACCCGCTCTATTAATCGCTTCTTTAATAACTTTAGCGCCTAATTCTACTGCACTTACATCTTTCAATGTACCACTGAAACTTCCGATCGCAGTTCTAACAGCACTAACAATTACAACGTTCTCACTCATTTTATTTCCCCCTTTTTATTTCATCCTAATGAACCAAACGACACGAAATCTTTTAATTTTTTATGTTATAAGCTTTACATTTTTCATAAAAAGTTGACTTGCTTATTTCTAATAATTTTGCAGCTTCAATCTTATTACCTTGAGATTCTATTAGAGCTCTTTTAATTGCTTCCTTTTCAGTCTCCTCAATCATTTCTTTTAATGATTTTAAAGAATTATGATTGTGTAATTGAGATGCATTTATTTCGAATTCAAATGTATTTTTGGGGCTAGTTGGATTTTCATATAAATAAAGAGGTAATTGTTTTGGTGTAATCACTTTACCGTTTAGGACATTTATGCATCTCTCAAGTACGTTTTCAAGTTCTCGAATATTTCCTGGCCAATGATGTGACTTAAGAATTTGAAAAACTTCATTTGAAATTTGAATTCCGTTTCGATGAAATTTCCTTTCGAGTTTTTTTATTAATGAATCTGCTATGAGAGGTAAATCATTTATCCTTGATCTAAGTGGAGGAATGTCTATTTTAATTACATTTAAGCGATAATACAGATCCTGGCGGAATTCTTTTAATCCGACCATCTTTTCAAGATTTCGATGCGTAGCGGCAATGACTCTTACATCAATGGAAATAGGAGAACTTCCACCAATTCTTTCAATCTCTCTTTCTTGAAGTACTCGCAGTAATTTACTTTGCATATGCAAAGACATATCACCAATCTCGTCTAGGAAAATTGTTCCTCGGTTCGCAATTTCAAATTTTCCTTTTTTCCCGCCTCTTTTTGCACCTGTAAAAGCACCTTCCTCATAACCAAAAAGCTCTGATTCTAGTAAATGCTCTGGAATCGAAGCGCAATTTACTCGTACAAACGGAAAGTTTCTTCTTGGACTTGCATCGTGAATTGCATGTGCAAACAATTCCTTACCTGTACCTGATTCCCCAAAAAGTAAGATTGCAGAAGAACTTGCAGATACTTGCTCTGCCAAGTTTTTTGCAGAATTAAAGATTGGCGTATCACCAATTATTTGATTGAAGTTATATTTACTACTTAACTCTTTCTCAAATTTTCTTTTATAATAGTTTAATTCTTCTACTAAAGGTTCTACTTTTTTAGAATACTCAAGCCATTCTTGCGCATTACGGAATATTACGGTTCCAACAGCACCTACTAATTCATCACCTACATACAGTGGATAACGATTTGCTACCATTTCAGTATTTTTTATTGGATGGATCTCCGCTACCTCTGCCTGACCAGTTTTAGCGACTATATGCATTCTAGAATTTTCAATAACATCGCTCACATCCATACCAATCACTTCATCAGCAGAACGCCCGACAAACTCACAATACGATTCATTCATATATAAAACTTTTCCATCTCGATTAACGACAACAATCCACTCAGTTGCAAGATTAATAATCTCGGAAATCCAATCAAAAGGAAGACTCTCTAACATACTTTTCATACCATACCTCACTTAAAGTAGTAGGTAACTAGAAAGGATAAGAGCAGGAATCTCCCCCTGCTCAAAACAACCTTTCATTCTTTTCCTACTGAACTGTATATCCTGCGTCTATTACATTTGCTTGACCTGTAACCCCGCCAGTATATTCACTAGCAAGAAATACTGTATAATTTGCAATTTCTTTTACTGTAAGTAATCTTTTTTGAGGTACTAATGGATAAATTACTTCTTCAATTACACTTTCAATTGGTACATTTCTTGATTTTGCTAAGTCAGCCAACTGGTTTTGAACTAGAGGTGTATCCACATAGCCCGGACAGATTGCATTGACTGTAATACCATCATTTGCTCCTTCTAATGCAGCAACCTTTGTTAAACCAATAACGCCATGCTTCGCAGAATTATAAGCTGCTTTACCAGCGAATCCTATTAACCCATTGATGGAAGCCATATTAATAATGCGACCATACTTTTGCTTTTTCATAATAGGAAATACATGTTTGATACTAATAAAAGGTGCAGTTAACATGACCTTAATAAGTAATTCGAATTTTTCAGTAGGGAAATCCTCAATTGATGAAACGTATTGTAATCCAGCATTGTTTATTAAAATATGTAATTCACCAAATTGATCGATTACTTTATGAAACGTGTCAACTACTTGTTCTTCATTTGTAACATCACATGCATAACCGATCGCATTAAACCCTAGCTCTTGTAATGAAGTAGCTGACTTTTGAACATTTTCCTCATTTAAGTCGGTTAAGACAACTGTTGCTCCTTGCTCTGCAAAGGTTTTAGCAATTTCAAAACCAATTCCACTACCGGCACCAGTTATCAGTGCAACCTTCTCAGAAAGCATTTGCTGCATTTGATTGCCTCCTTTTAAAGATTAGTTCACGTTATTTAATAACTTCGGACTAATTGTAAATGTAGCCTCTGTCTTGTCAGTAATTTCTTGAATCGTTGCTCCACCAACGCATTCTACTAAAACCATTCCATTTTCTGTAAAATCAAAAACGGCTATTTCTGTAATTAGTCTATGAACTACACTTTTTCCAGTTAAAGGTAAAGTACATGCTTTTTTAACTTTACTTTCACCATATTTATTTGCATGTTCCATTACAACAACGATTTTCTTAGCACCATTTACTAAGTCCATCGCACCGCCCATACCTTTTACCATTTTCCCTGGAATCATCCAGTTAGCAAGATCACCAGTTTCAGAGACTTCCATACCTCCTAAAATAGCTAAATCGATATGACCTCCTCTAATCATCGCAAAAGATTCAGCGCTATCAAAATAAGAAGCTCCTTTAGCCGCAGTTACTGTTTCTTTACCTGCGTTGATTAAGTCAGCATCTATGTCAGCTTCTGTTGGGTATGGCCCAATACCTAATAAACCATTTTCAGATTGAAGCATTACTTCAATACCTTCTGGAAGATAGTTTGCTAATAAAGTAGGTAGTCCAATTCCAAGGTTTACATACATACCATCTTGAATTTCTTTAACCGCAGTTTGAATAATTAATTGACGAATATCTTTCATGTTATTAGCCTCCTATACTCCTGTAGTCATTCTACGTTCAATTCGTTTTTCGTATGTTTCGCCGTGGAATACGTGTTGTACATAAATGCTCGGTGTATGAATCGCATCAGCATCAAGTTCTCCAACTTCTACTACTTCTTCGACTTCTGCAATTGTGATTTTTCCAGCCATCGCTGCAAGCGGGTTAAAGTTACGAGCAGTTTTTCTAAAAATTAGATTTCCTTGCTTATCAGCTTTCCACGCTTTAACAAATGCAAAGTCTCCTACGATTCCTTCTTCTAATAAATAAGTTCTTCCATTAAATACTTTATGTTCTTTTCCTTCTGCGATTGGTGTACCTACACCTGTTGCTGTATAGAATCCTGGGATACCAGCGCCACCTGCACGAATACGTTCAGCTAGAGTCCCCTGAGGAACAAGCTCTACTTCAAGTTCTCCACTTAAGAACTGCTTTTCAAAAATTTTATTTTCTCCAACATATGAAGAAACCATCTTTTTAATTTGTTTATTTGCTAATAAAAGACCAAGACCCCAATCGTCTACTCCACAGTTATTACTTACGATTGTTAAATCCTTTGTCCCTTTATCTCGTAATGCTAAAATCATTTTTTCAGGAATACCGCAAAGACCAAAGCCACCTACAATAATCGTAGCTCCATCATGAATTTGTGAAACAACCTCTTCAACTGAAGTAATTACCTTATTCTTGCCCATTATTTTGCTCCCTTCAAAAGTAAGATTAGTAGTTTAACATTCTTAAACAAGTCCTGTAAGTTTAAATACTGCAATGATTAAGAATACTGCAACTGTTTTAATAATTGTGATTGCAAAAATATCTTTATATGACTGGCGATGTGTTAAACCAGTTACAGCTAATAATGTAATAACTGCACCATTATGAGGCAAAGTATCCATACCACCTGAAGCCATCGAAATAACACGATGCATAACTTCTGGAGGAATATTGTATTTATTAATTGCCTCGATATATTTTTCAGACATTGCACTAAGTGCAATACCCATACCACCTGATGCAGAACCTGTAATACCTGCTAAAGTTGTAGTCGTTACAGCTCCATTTACTAATGGATCCGTAAATGTATGAGAAATTCCTTTACTTACCATTCCAAATCCAGGTAATGCAGAAATTACTCCACCAAAACCATACTCAGCACCAGTATTCATAGAAGCAAGTAGTGCTCCACCAATGCTTGCATTCATACCTGTCTTTAGATTTGTACGCAAATTCTTATAGCCATAAATCATCGCTGAAAGAATCCCAATAACTAAAGCACATTCAACTGACCAAATACCAACAACTGCAGGAATTTGAACAACCCCAAAAGCTTCTAGTCCGATTGCTTTAAAGTCAAAACCATTCGGATACCATTTTGGGAATGAAACAACAAAAAATTTATTTGAAAATCCAACTAATAATAGTGGAACAAATGCTAAAATCTGTTTTAATACTGGTGTAGGAGTATTTGTCGTTATTGAAGGAACTTCTGTTTGCGTTTCATTTGCAGCAGCTAGTTCTCCATTAAATCCTAAATAACCTTCACCCGCTTTTTCTGCTTTTTTACGTCTTGATTCTAAGTACCAAAGACCAACTGCAAGTACAAAAATAGCAGCTAAAATACCTAGAAATGGTGCCGCATAAATATCTGTTTTAAAAAATGTAGTTGGAATAACATTTTGAATTTGCGGTGTACCCGGCAATGCATCCATCGTAAACGTAAACGCACCAAGTGCGATTGTTCCAGGAATTAATCGTTTTGGAATATTACCTTCACGGAATAGGTTTGCAGCAAATGGATAAATAGCAAATACAACAACAAACAAGCTTACTCCACTATATGTTAAAATCGCTCCCATTAATACAATCGCTAAAATAGCTCTTTTTGCTCCAACTAATTGAATAATTGTTTTTGCGATCGACTCAGCAATTCCAGACATTTCAACGACTTTACCAAAAATGGCACCAAGTAAAAATACAGGGAAATATAGCTTTATGAAACCAACCATTTTTTCCATAAAAATATTACTAAAGAATGGAAGAATATAACTTGGTTCAGTTAAAAGTACTGCAAATAAAGCACAAATTGGTGCAAATAAAATAACAGAAAACCCACGATAAGCAACAAACATTAAAAGTCCTAATGCTAATAAAATAATTAAGATTTCCATAATAACCTCCTTGTTATCTTTACGTATTGGCACTTTTTGACAACGCTTTCATTCAAACTATGTATTAGTTTAAATTCAACTATTTACTGTATTTTGCTCCTTTCAACAGAATGTTCTTCTGCTTTAATACAAGCAAATAGTGTGCCAAGTTATTAATGGATTTTGTTCAGACTGTTGGAATACTCTCTGGACTTCATCTTCACTATGAATACTG
>NZ_JBHXLC010000005.1:0-219804 GCF_042721555.1 Gottfriedia sp. NPDC058432 | reverse complement strand
ATAGAAGCAGGTGAATGGATGCTTGCTCCTAAAGATAAAAATGGCGTACCACATCCAGAAATGGCTCCTAATGTAATTAATAACTCATGGGGAGGCAGTCCTGGAATAAATGATTGGTATAAAACGATTATCACAAATTGGAGAGCAGCAAATATATTCCCGGAATTTTCAGCAGGAAATACAACTCAATACAATCCTGGTGGACCTGGATCAGTTGCTAATCCTGCAAACTATCAAGAATCCTTTGCAACAGGGGCAACTGACATAAACAACAACTTAGCCAATTTCTCATTAAGGGGACCATCACCATATGGCGGAACACTTAAGCCTGATATTTCAGCACCTGGAGTTAATATAAGATCATCAGTTCCAGGAGGTAAATATGAGGGGGGATGGAATGGAACCTCGATGGCAGGTCCACATACATCAGGACTTGTAGCATTATTACTTCAAGCCAATTCATCTTTAACAGTTAGTGATATTGAAAGAATAATAAAGGAAACAGCAACTCCTTGTACTAACTCTCAATATCCTGAAACCCCTAACAATGGATATGGATATGGTGTGATTAATGCATTTAAGGCTGTATCATCAGTTATGACAGGACTTGCTGAAATTAAAGGCCAAGTATCAGAAGAAAACACTGAGAAAGCAAGACTTCCATTATCAGCCACAGTGACTATTGTTGAAAATGGTCGTTCAACAAAAACAAATCCGCAAGACGGGTCATATAGTTTTAAGGTAAAAGAAGGAGAGTATACATTAAGAGCTGAACAGTATGGGTACTATCCACACGATCAGAAGGTTCAAGTAGCAGCTAACCAAGTTCTTGAAAATACAAACATTACATTGGCTCCAATACCTAAGAGAACATTAACAGGTAAAATCACTAATGCGCAAACAGGAAAACCTGTGAAAAACGCTAAAGTTTACTTAATCGAGGATGCAGCAGTAGCACCAGTTACAACTGATGCAGACGGTAATTATTCAATAACTGGATATGAAGGCAAATATACAGTTCAAGTTACAGCAGAGAACTATTTTAATGAGAAATTTACTGTAGATATTACGGGTAATGAAAATGTCTCACATGATCTTCAACTAAAACCATTTATAAATTTTCCAGGAGAGATCGGCTATGATGATGGAACAGCAGAATATTCAGTGGGTCAATGGGAAGCTGGAGGTGGCTTTGCAGTAAGAATGTCACTTCCGGAGGGAGAGACCACAGGAATAGTAACCTCTGGATTATTTATGCTTGATACAACATATGGAAAAACATTTAAGGTGGCAGTTTATGATGCAAGTGGAAAGGATGGCGCCCCTGGAAAAATGATAGCAGGGCCGTTTAATGCAACTGCTTCTAAGGAGAACGGGAAATGGACAGTCGTTGATTTATCCGCGCAGCAAATAGTTGTAACAGGCGATTTTTATATGGTTTTAATACAGGATCAGATGGCTCCTGCAAGCCCAGCAATTGCATTGGATAAAACGACAGTACCAACAAGAAGATCATGGGTGTTTGTAAAAGACGGTCCATTCACTATAGCAAGTAAAGATTATGGAAACGTAATGATTAGATCAACAGTTAAGCTTGGAGCACTAGCTCCAGTTATAACATCACCAGTGGACAACCTATATGTAAATAATGAAAAAGTAACAATAAAAGGTATGGCAGCTCCAGGAATGGACGTTCATATATTTAGCGGTGATAAAGATATAGCAAATGGAAAGACAAATGATGATGGAAGCTTCTCAATTGATGCTGTACTTCAAGAGGGAGTTAATATTCTAAAGGCAAAAACTATAACAGAACTCGGATCTACTACTTATTCGAAGGAAACAAAGGTTATAGTAGACAAGACAGCACCAGTTTTAGAAATATCAAGTCCACAAAATAACGCATATATGAATAGTCAAGCAATAACTGTAACAGGAACAGTTAAAGATGATCTAGATTATGTTGATGTAAACGGAACAAAGGTAGATATAGATTCAAATGGAAATTGGACAGCAAAGCTTATTTCCAAGGAAGGTGAAAATGTAATAAATGTTGTCGCTAGAGATAAAGCAGGAAATGAAACTGCTAAGAGCATTACAGTTAATGTAAAATATTCAATACGTGAAATTAAAAATATCATGCCATCGAGTAATGTAATATTAAAGGCAGATCAAACATTAAAGGTTGAATTCGACAGTGAGCCAGGATTGAAAAATGCAGTATTTACAATTAATGCTCCGATTAATGGCATAACAAGTGCAGCATCTGTGCCAACTGCAAGTTTAAGCAACTTTGAAGTAGTTATGACCGAAGTAAAGGATGCAAAAGGAAATGGCACTGGACACTATGAGGGCTACTGGAAAGCAACTAACAAGCTTACATTAAACGGTGCACAAATAGTGGTAAAAGTAGAAGATATGTATGGAAATTCATTAAGTTCCACGGCAGCAGGAAAGCTATATGTAATTAGCAAACCAATTCCTAAGCCTGTTCCAGACAAAACAGCACCGAGTATTCCTTCGGTAAGTAAGGTGACATATACAGGAATATCTGGAAAAGCTGAGATCGGTTCCAACGTATACGCTAAAGCAGGCAAAGTAATCATAGGTTCCTCAGTTGTAAACAGCAAAGGAATTTATTCTATTACCTTCAAAAGTCAAAAAGTAGGAACAATCATTTATGTATACGCAGTAGACAAATCTGGGAATGTTGGAGCGGCAAAAAAGGTAGTAATAAAAGACATAACACCACCAGCAATTCCTTCTGTTAAAAGTATAACGAATACAAAAGTAACAGGGAAAGCCGAACCGGGTGCTAAAGTTTATGTGAAAAAGGGAAAAGTAATCATTGGTTCTAGTACTGCTAACAGTAAAGGAATTTATACCGTTTCTTATAAAAAACAAAAAGTGGGAACAGTCCTTTACGTCTATGCAAAAGATAAGGCAGGGAATACAGGTAAAGCGAAAAAAGTTGTAGTGAAAAAATAAATTAGGTTCAATACAATCATTCAGAATGCAAATGAAAAGCCTTAGAGTACTCCATTCGTTTGATTGGTCTTGACAAAAAAATAAGCAAGTACAGCAACTGGTATGTTATGACATCAAATGTGAAACTACTGATAGATTCTAGTTGACTTAAATGATGACAAGAACCGGTGACGCTTCATTATGACGTTGCCGGTTTTTTACACTTTATTTCTCTATTCTATAGGAATAAGCAGAGAAAAGAGACTACAGATGAGATTATGGATTTGAGCGTTTACCCACCAGAATTCATGAGAACTAGATACTGTAACAGTTTCAGAAGCTAACAATGGGCAGCTTATTTCAGCAGTCACACCAAGATAGAATTCTTACTGGAGAGTTATTAAATGGAGGGGTTTAGGGATGGCTACTTTATTACAACAACAAGCAAAACTAGAGATAGAGAAAAAGAGAAATCAATTATATGATTTTTGTAAGCGGTATGGATTTCTTCATTCTAATACCATTCAATGTAGCCAAGAGTTAGATCAGCTAATAAATCAGTTATTTAAAAGCTTTACGGCTTTGAGGGAAGAGCGGTATGAGTACTTAATAATTTAGATACCGATAAACTGATCTTGTAGTACTTGGCACCAATTTGTATTCATACTAATGGTCAGATGTCCTTTATATTTAGTGATTAGATGTAAACTAAAGCATCATGTCATGTATTGTCAATTACGTACTTCACATGTAGAGTGTGTGGCAGAGCTTGTTTTAAAAACTAAATAATACAAAATAAAAGGCAGCGGAAATTAGTACGTTGCCTTTTTCTTCTTTTAAGAGATTTGCCAAACTGAATTGTTTTAGGGTCAGTTTTTTAGTATTTCAGATTCAAAAGTTTTTATTCCTTCCATTCTTTCAAAATTCATCCTCCTATCTCCAACAAGTTTAATCTTCATAAATAAAAAATAAGATTTAGGGAATATTTACCACTATGGACTATTTTTCGAGTTACATAGGAGGTTTATATGATACTGAGTAATGAACAATTAAAAGAAAGAGGACGTGAGTTTGCTTTAACTCAGGAAATTTTTGTGAACAATTTTTTAATTGTTCGTTATTGGCCAGGATTTCGAAAAGATATGGCTAATCTACATACGTTTGCAGAAAAACTGAGTAACAATAAAGTGAATTGTAGGCAACCAGCGGAAGACTGGCTACTAGATCACATTAATTTTATAGAGACTCAAGCTCAAGAAGTGTTAAGTAAGCTGCCACGTGAAACACTACATAAACTACCAAAGTTAAATTCTACTGGGATGCCAAGAATATATGCACTTTGCAATGATTACTTAGAGCATGTGGGTGGTCGATATGAGGCCAACTCATTTGAAGGGTATATAAAAGCCTACCAAGAGGTATCTGTTTTAAAAGATCTAGAATGCTGGGCTTTGCCAAGTGCTATGCGAGTTACTTTAATACGCCGTTTGTCTGGAGCGATGGTTGAAGTACAACGTCGTCACGAAATATGTGATTCTATTACTTCAATTCTTGAAAAAATAACAAAGTTATCAGACGATAAAATTCGAATTTTATTGGATAGGGAAGCAAGTAAAAAACCGTTTGGTCCAATTGAAATTGTACATTTAGTGAGACATTTGAGCGAATTGGAAGCGAATATGCATATCGTTCATGACTGGCTTGCAGCTCACATAGAGAATAGTGAATCAAGCCTTGAGCAGATTGTTTCGTTTGAGAACCAATTGCAAGCAGACTTGCAAGTAAGTTGCGGGAATTTAGTTCAAAGCTTGCATAAGTTAGAGCGACAGCCATGGAGATTAACATTTACAAAAATTTCACATCTAGAACAATTTTTACTCTCTGATCCATCAACTATCGATTATAAAAGTTTAGATTTAGACAGTCGAGACATAATTCGTGGACGTGTTGCAGAGATTGCAAACCAGTTAAAAGTACCAGAAATGTTAGTAGCTGAGACAGCACTACATCTGGCCAAATCGAAAATAGTAGAGCCGGATCAAACAAATGTAATGCCGAGAAAGGCTTATATTGATTATTATTTGTTTGATGCCCAAGGAAACATAGAAATACGTAAAGCACTTTTGAAGAAAACTAGACCACGTATTCTTCCACAGATATCTTTACGAAAACGACCATTGTATTTGTATTTATCAACTGTAGCTTTATTGTTTATTGGAATATTGGTTCTCTCTGGTGGATGGATAACAGCTGGGGGATTCTTTCGACCTTTATCGTGGATAGCGATAATAGTAGCTCTTGTATTACCTGTTAGTGAGTGGGCTATAACGATTGCCCATAAATTAATTTGTCGATATAGTCGCACTGTAAAACTTTTAAGGTTTGATTATTCAGAAGAACTTCCGGAAGATGCTAGTACAATGGTCGTTATTCCAGTTATATGGTCAAACACCAAAGATGTAGATGAAGTAGTGGATCAACTTTTAGTTCATTATCTTGCAAATCGTCAAAATAATATTTATTTTGGTATTTTAGGTGATTTTACAGATGCGTTGACTGAATCAAAATCTGAAGATCATGAACTATTGACATATGTTACTTCAAGGATCGATGCATTGTGTAAGGAATATGGGGAAGATAAATTTTTCTTATTTCACAGATCCCGACTTTACAATCCAACAGACAATCTTTATATGGGATGGGAGAGGAAACGTGGAAAAATAGTAGAGTTTGTTGAGTTATTGACTGGTAGTGATAATTCTAGTTTTACAACAATTCATGGAAATAAAGATATATTAAGAAAGATTCGATATGTATTTACAATAGACCAAGATACCCAATTACCAATTGGAGTTGTTGGCCGAATGGCTGGGACCATTCATTACCCGTATAATCGACCACGATTAAATGCAGATGAAACACGCGTAATTGAAGGTTTCGGATTATTACAACCACGAGTAGGCGTGAGTTTTGACTCAACACAAAAGTCACGCTTTACTTCTTTATGGGCAGGGGAGCCAGGAATTGACCCGTATTCTTTTGCCGTATCAAACGTATATCAAGATTTGTTTGGTCATGCAATTTTTGTGGGTAAAGGTATTTTTGATGTAGAATCATTTCAAAAAACCTTGGTAAATCGGATACCGGATAATCATGTACTTAGTCATGATCTATTAGAGGGTGGGTTTCTTCGAACAGGACTAACTTCTGATATTGAAGTTGTTGAGTCGTATCCGAGTTCCTTTTATTCATACCAACATCGAGAGCATAGATGGATCCGAGGAGATTGGCAACTTATAAAATGGTTAGGAAAAAATTGTGTAGATCGTAATGGTGAGAATAAACGAGTTGATTTATGTGGATTAACACGTTGGCACATTATTGATAATTTGCGCCGTAGTCTACTTGCACCAGCTCTTTTACTAATTGCCTTACTAGGATTTAGTGTATTACCGGGCAAAGCTTGGGTTTGGGAAACAATCGTACTTTTAACTGTTTTTCTTCCCTTTCTTTTTTCACTTTTACAAGGTGCAATTGGGAGAGGAAGCATTCGTGCAATAAAGATTAATTTTATGCAGAATCTGGTTAAATTTGTAACATTGCCGTTTACATCGGTTCTTGTAGTAGATGCTACTTTACGAACTCTTTACCGGCTATACATTAGCCGACGTAATTTGCTAGAGTGGGTCACATTTGCTCAGACTAGTAACAATCCTGCTACAAAAAGAGTCTTTATGTACGAGTCTATTGGATGTGCAGTCATTATATTGTTTGGTCTATTGGCATGGTTTTCCAAAGGTACTTTAAATTACATATTTGGTACTGTGGAACTAATTATGTGGTTTTTAGCAAGGCCAATCATACAGCAATTAAATCGACCGTTAAAAGTTGAAAGTAGAGTTTGGTTGGATAAAGCACGTGCTGAATTAAAGGAATTAGCATTTCAAATTTGGTCGTTCTATGAAAAATATGTTACATCAGAAGAATCTTGGCTACCACCTGATAATGTACAGTATCTATCAAATGAAACCGTTGCCCATCGAACATCGCCAACAAATATTGGACTATATTTAACTTGTGTTGTAGCCGCTCGTGATTTAGATTTTATTGATACATCTAAAATGCTTGATCGAATCGAATTATCGATGAAAACCATTTCTAATATGGAAAAATGGAATGGACATCTGCTCAACTGGTATGATACATGCTCTGCAAAGCCGCTTTCTCCTCGATATGTTTCCACTGTTGATTCAGGAAACTTTATTGCTTATATGATGGTAGTAAGACAGGGACTAATAGAATGGAAAAAAAGAGAAGAAGAATTTCAATCTCGTATTGAAAATATTATTATTGAAATTAATCAACTCATTGAACTAACAGATTTCAGATGCCTATATAACAATGATGAACGCTTGTTTAGCCTTGGTTATCACGTTGACTCAAATCATAAAGATACGATTCTATACGATTTACTTGCTTCAGAAGCTAGGCAAGCTAGTTTCGTAGGGATTGCACTTGGTCAGATTCCTGTTTCTCACTGGTTTACACTTGCTCGTACTATGACAATTTTTAATAAGAAAAAGACACTATTGTCTTGGTCGGGAACAATGTTTGAGTACATGATGCCAAGCTTGATTATGAGGACATTTAAAAATACCATTTGGGAATCAACTTATCGAGGAGCTATTTATCGTCAACGTCAATATGCAGATAAATATCAACTCCCGTTTGGTATATCAGAAAGCGGATATTACGCGTTTGATTATCAATTAAATTATCAATATCGTGCATTCGGTGTTCCAGGGCTTGGACTTGAACGAGGTTTAGAGCGAAACCTGGTGTTAGCACCTTATGCAACCATTATGGCTATTCCATATGCAGGTGATGATGCTCTTTTGGCACTTCAAAAATTTAAAGAATATGGTGCAAAAGGTGAATATGGCTTTTATGAAGCTGTTGATTTTACAAAAGCTAGAATGCCTAAGGGGCAGGATTATAAAGTAATACAAAGCTTTATGGCACATCATCAAGGTATGAGCATGTTAACTCTTGTCAATTTATTGACTGATGATATTATGGTAAACCGATTCCATCACGATCCACGAGTTTGTGCAGCGGACTTGCTACTCCAAGAAAGAGTGCCAGTAAAAGCAGCATTAATTGAAAAACCAATAGGAATTGATGCAAAAGCTCCTGAATTTGATGGTAATTTGGATGACACTGAACGTACATTTACTGGACCGAGCTCCATTCCAGAGGTTAATGTTTTGTCAAATGGACATTTAACTAGTGTAAACACGAACGATGGCACAGGCATGATTTTATGGAATGGGTTAGCTGTCACAAGATGGAAAGAAGATCCTGTTTCAGGAACTTCTGGGCCAATTATTTTTATTCATGATGTCAACTCTGAAGAAACTTGGAGTACATCAGGTTTCCCTTATGAGACAACGATGGATATGAAAACACAATTTCGTTTTGACAAAACTACTTATGAAGGAACGAAAGAAGGGATATCTTATAAACTTGATTTGACGATATCTTCTGAGATTGACGCAGAAATACGACGACTTCAAATAGTTAACAACAGTAGTGAAAATCGTACATTAGAAGTAACATCTTTCTTAGAGTTAGCGCTAGCAAGTCAGTCTGCAGATAGTGCACACCCAGCATTTAGTAAGCTTTTTATTGAAACTAGCTTCGATAAAAATGCACAATGTTTGCTAGCTAAGCGTCGTCCGCGAGAGGATGAGGAGGATGAAATCTGGGCAGTTCACACAATTTTTGTAGATGGACGTGAGAAAGGCGATTACGAATTTGAAACAGATCGGGCAGAATTTATAGGTCGTGGTAATACTCTTGAAACACCAAAAGGTATTTACTCACATCTAAAAGGATCAACTGGTTCCGTTGTTGATCCGGCGTTTTCAATGAGGCGTTCATTACAATTGGGAACTAATGAGACCGCTACTATTTATTTTGTTACTGGTGTTACAAAAAGTCATGAACAAGCGCTTGAAATAGTACAGCGCTTTAGTGATTCTAAACAAGTTGATCGAGCATTCCACTTGGCTTGGGTACGATCACAAATTGATCTTAGACAGATGAATTTAACACCTAAGCAAGCTACTGATGCAAACATTTTAGCGGGAAGACTTCTATTTAACCCACCGTTAACAAAAATTCGTAGTGAGGCAATTTCACACAATAAATTGGGACAATCTTCCTTATGGCCTCTAGGTATTAGTGGGGACACGCCAATTATTTTAGTTTCCATCAAAAAAGAGTCTGATTTGTCCTTTGTTACTCTTTTAGCTTGTCAGCATCAATATTTAGTGAAGATGGGGTTAGCTATTGATTTAGTGGTATTAGATGAGACAATTGGCAATTATCAAGATCAGTTCATGAGGACTTTAAATGAAAATCTTATTTCTCGTGGAATCTATCACATGAATCGAATTGTTGTATTGAAGTCAACCCAGTTGTCAGAGGATGAAAGAAATTTACTCTTAGCTGTTGCCCGAGTAGTATTGAAAGCAGGAGGGCCAAGTTTACGTGCACAATTACGTCTATTAGAAAAATATTTACATCCAATACGGAAAATCAAGGTTTCAAAACAAATACACCACGAGAAGCGAGCGATTAGTATCCCTGTTGGTGAATTTTTTAATGGTAGGGGTAGTTTTATCGATGATGGCCATGCGTATCAAATGATTGTAAAAAACGGAGAGCATTTACCTAGACCATGGAGTAATGTAATTTCTAATCCAAGATTTGGATGCTTATTAACTGAATTAGGTACTGGATATAGTTGGTGGCGAAATTCCCGTGAATGTAAACTTACGCCTTGGAATAATGATCCGGTCCTCGATCCTCCTGGTGAATGTCTTTATATAAGAGATCTTGGAACAAATCAAGTTTGGTCAGCTACTCAAAAACCTGCGGGTGGTGATCGAACATATAAGGTTATACATGGTAGGGGATATAGTAGTTTCGAACAACTTGATGGAGATGTAGTTTCTACTATGGATACAACAGTTCCGTTAGATGATCCTTTGAAAATTATTAGACTTCGATTATTTAATAAAAGTGATAAATTAAAGAAGATAGCCATAACGTATTATGCTGAATGGGTTCTAGGGGTACTTAGAGAGGCTCAAGCACCATTCATTGTTACAGAATGGAATTTAGATAATAGTACACTACTTGCACAAAACAAGTACCAAGAAAAGTTTCGTGACGCGATTGGTTTTATACATATTGCGCTTCCAGAAACGATAGCGAATTCTCATCATACGTATTCTTGGACGAGTGACCGTACAGAATTTATTGGGCGGGGCAATACATTAGAGTGTCCAACAGCATTATTAGAAGAAGCACTTAACAAGAAAACTGGTGTGTTTTCAAATTCTTGTGGGGCCGTACAAACTGTTATCGAACTTCCAGCTAACGAAGAAGTGACGATTAGCATATTGCTTGGTTGTGCAGCTTCCAAACAAGAAGCGTGTTCACTAGTACAGCAATACGGAAGGCCTTCTGCGTATGAAGAAACATTTTCAAACGTTAAAAAGTACTGGGAGAGTACTCTTGGACAAGTGAAAGTTAAAACACCTGATCGAGCGATGGATATAATGATGAATGGGTGGCTTCTGTACCAAGCACTTAGTTGTCGATTATGGGCTCGCACTGCTTTTTATCAGGCAGGAGGCGCATTTGGTTATAGGGATCAATTGCAAGATTCACTAGCCTTTTTACATGTAGATTCGACAATATTAAAAAACCAAATACTTATAAACGCAGCGCATCAGTACCTTGAAGGTGATGTTCAACATTGGTGGCATGAAGAAACTCACAAAGGAATTCGAACGATGTTTTCTGACGATTTACTGTGGCTACCATATGCTGTTTCACGTTACATAGAACAGACAGAAGACCTAGAAATTCTTCAAAAAGAGGTACCATTTTTGTATAGTGAAGTGCTAAAAGAAGGAGAATTGGAGCGCTATGAGGATACTGTTGTGTCTGATGAGAAGGGGTCAGTGCTAGAACATTGTCTACGCGCGATTAAACATTCTTTGAAGTTTGGTGAACATGGTATTCCATTAATGGGAATAGGTGACTGGAATGATGGAATGAGTCGGATTGGTGCTAAGGGACGTGGGGAAAGTGTGTGGCTAGGTTGGTTTTTATTAGATATTTTAAAGAGGTTTTTGAAATTTGAAGAGGGTATCCTTTCACAAGATATCGTAAAGCAATTTGAACATGAAGTAGCTCAATTGGAAATAAACAT
The DNA here is from genome assembly GCF_042721555.1 of Gottfriedia sp. NPDC058432. NCBI lineage: Bacteria > Bacillati > Bacillota > Bacilli > Caryophanales > Bacillaceae > Gottfriedia > Gottfriedia sp. NPDC058432. The sequence continues at coordinate 208,547 of NZ_JBHXLC010000005.1, read as the reverse complement.
GAATAAAAATGCTTGGGATGGTACTTGGTTCCGTCGTGCATTTACTGACGCAGGAACATGGCTTGGCTCAATGGAGAATATAGAGTGCCGAATTGATGCTATCGCTCAGTCTTGGTCAGTTATTGCTAACGGGACACCAATCGATCGTCAGGAAAGAGCAATGCGCTCATTTGATCGTGAACTTGTAGATCGAGATTTGAATCTGGCACGTTTACTAACAAAAGCATTTGATAAAACATATCCAAGTCCGGGGTATATACAAGGCTACCCACCTGGAATTCGAGAAAATGGTGGGCAATATACTCATGGAGTTATTTGGGGAATTGTTGCTTGGGCAATCTTAAATCGTCGTGATAAGGCATTTGATCTGTTCTCTATTTTAAACCCAATCTCACATACAAAAAATATTCGTGATATTAAAACATATGGAAATGAACCATATGTAATGTCGGCCGATGTCTACACAGCAAATCCACATGAAGGACGTGGAGGTTGGTCATGGTATACAGGTGCTTCTGGTTGGATGTACCAAGCAGGTCTAGAATATATTTTGGGAATCAAGTGTAGAGGAAACCGTCTATATACACAACCTTGTGTTCCTATAGAGTGGGACTCATTTAGTATTGATTACAGATATGGCGATTCGGTCTATTCAATTGAGGTTTTTTGTGGCCAAAACCAAGATGAATCAACATGGTTAGTTGATGGAAAAAAACAAGAAAATAGCGAGTACTTATTGCTCGAAAATGATGGGGAAAATCATCAAGTAGTAGTTTATGTAGGTATACAATATTCTAAAGTAATATAATTGAATGTAAAAAAGGAGTGCATTTTTTGCACTCCTTTTTAGTTGTTTAAAATTTATAAGTAGATTTATTTTTAAAATAAAATGGGTAACTCGAATGGATGAGGGTCGGTTCATTAGTGTGAATGATTTTATAGGGTTTGTGAGGATATATAATAAAAATTGATATAGAGATATAATAACGCATACTGCACATGTTGAGTGTGTAGCAGAGCTTGTTTTAAAAGGAGGCAATTAACCCTTGTGGTTGTTGTTCAAAAAGATGAGGATGGATAGCTCTGACTTTTGAAGAGCTTTTTGTGCCTTGTTGCTTCCCAAAAAAGTGTAAATTAATTAATTGGATTAACAAAGAATTTATATAGCTTTACAAATCTGAAATTGTAGATTAACAGATGGGGATTAATCTATTAAAAAGGAGAGTAAAGAAGGCAACAAGATTGCTTGCTGTGTCATTTAAAGCAAATGGTGAAACAGATGACCTTAGTTTTACAACTATGGTTGGTCATCTAATGTCTGTATACGTACATAATAATTTCTTTATAAAGGAGAGAATCGGAAGAAAATGAATCGTTTACTACAAGCCTCTATCAGAAGAGCTGGCCTCATTATTACCCTTACTGTCATCGTTTTAGTATGGGGTGCAATATCAGCCTTTCAAATGCAGAGGGATTATCTACCGGAAATTAATAATCCTACACTTACGGTTACAGTAAAAGCACAGAGTCTACAGGCTGATCAGGTTAAAGAATATATAACAAAGCCGATCCAGGAGGCGGTCAGGGTAGTAGACAATCTTCAGGATGTGGAAACCAATTCCTTTAATGGGGGCTCGTTTATAAGTCTAAATTTTCCTATGAAATATGATATGGAAATGGCAGAGCAGCAAGTGAATAAAGCGATAGAAGAAATTTCATTGCCAAAAGGAACCGACAAACCCCTTGTGAACCGCCTTAGTACGCATTCGCTTCCTATTATGACAATCAGTCTAAAAAGCAATAATGTCAATATTACCGAAAACATACTTAGGACTTCAGTACAAGAAGAAGTGGTAAAAGGACTTAAAACTGTCCCTGGAATAAAGGACATTCAAGTGTCAGGCGGTGGAAACGCTGGATACGCCATCTCAATTCGCAAGGACGATTTAATTAAGTCCGGTTTTAGTGTGGATGATATCAATAATTCCCTCAAACAACAACACACAACTGAAACAGAAGGGGACTTATCAGACGGCCAGATGACACTTCCCATAAAAGTGAACGGCTGGGGGCTGAACAAAACAGATCTGCAGAAGTTGCCTATAAGTCGGGCTGATGGTAAGACCATTTCTCTATCTGACGTGGCAGATATTTCGAATTCGATTGTTAATCTTCAGACCATATCCAGAACAAAAGGTACACCGAGTGTAGTACTGGATATATTAAAAACGCCTTCATCAAATATTACCAATTTGTCGAAAAACATTCACAGCCGACTACAAGATATAACACCGATTAAAAATAAAGATGTAGAAGTTTCCATACTTTTTGACCAAGGGCAGCAGGTGAACCATTCTTTACAGGGACTCGTTAAAGAGGGATTATTGGGGTGCTTGTTCTCCATGATCTGCGTATTTTTATTCTTTCGCAATGTACGCTCCACTTTATTGATTGCTATTTCCTTGCCAATCTGTCTTTTAGCTACTACCGGCATCCTAAAGTTATTAGGAATCTCCCTTAACATTCTTACCGTTTCCGGCCTTGTGGTGGCGATGGGAAGAGTTGTGGATGATTCGATTGTGATCTTAGACAATATCAACAGAAAAGTAAAAGAAGGAAAAGAATTAAAAAGCTTTTCATTTATTACGCTAGCTGTAAAAGAGATGATTCCAGCGATTGTTTCATCTACGGCCACTACGGTTGCCGTTTATATTCCCATAGCCCTTGTCGGTGGTCTCGTTGGCGCAGCCTTTTCAGGTTTTGCATGGTCTGTTGTTATTGCTCTTATTATTTCCTTAGTAGTTTCAGTTCTTGTCGTTCCTGCTCTATATAATCTTATCTGGAAAGGAAAGCCCACAGCACACGATGATTTCATGGCTCAACGTTCTGATAAGATTTATGGCTGGTTTTTTCAGAAAAGGAAGCTTTTTAGTACAATAACTGTAATTATATTTGTTGTTTTGGGTGTAGCCTCAGCCTTGCTTCCTGTAAATTTCCTGACCATGACGAATAATACAGGGCAGCTCGGCATTCAAATTGAATTACCGAAAAATACATCGCTGAGTGAAGTAGACGAAGAAGTGAGGAGAGTTGAAGGACTTTTGCGAATGAATCCAAACGTTTCTTCATTTTCTTCCGGCCTCGGTTCTTCTTTCACTCCTCAATCAGACGATGTATTTGATGCTGGAGGTGGATGGATACAGCAGCCGAATATAGCCAATCTGTCCCTAAGTATTAGAAAAAGTGCAGATAAAAATAGAATGACCAGCCAATTACAAAAGCAGTTGAATTCTCTTAAAAGTTCAGCAATTTACACGGTAACTGATAAGAGTATCTCGGGAGATGACTCTTTATTAAAAATTAATCTAAGTGGTGCGGATAGCCAAACTCTTGAAAATTTATCACGCTCTGTTGGAAATCGCCTAAAGTTGATACCGGGCCTTGCCGTACAAGGTTTGGCTGATGAAGAAGGAACAGTTTCTCAATATCAATTAACCTTAAACAGAAAGATGATTGAACAAAATGGTCTGAATTTATCAGATATAATAAATAGGTTCAAGTTATACACTGCTGAAGGCACAATAGGCGAGATTTCGATTAACAATAATACATATCCTATCGCTTTACATCTTAAGAGTGTGGATAGTAAGAACGACCAGACAATCAATGAAACAGATCCGGCTCTGCGATTATTAAATCAGATGGGTAACGAATCGTTTATAAATAAAGAGGGAAGAAATTTTAGATTAAATCAGCTTGTTGTTGCAGCTCCCATAACAGATTCATCTGTGATACAAGAAAAGGATGGTCATCCATACGCTGTTATTAATGGAAACATTCTCTCTAGAGATGTAGGGAAAGTAACGAAACAAGTTAAAAATGTACTTAAGGATACTCCGCTGCCCGAAGGAGTCAATTACTCTTTTGCAGGAGCTCCTGAGCAAGTAAAGGAAATGATTTATGAAATGGCCATTGCTTTATCATTTTCCGTTTTGATTGTTCTGTCCATTATCAGTTGTGTATTCAGGGGATGGAAGGCACCTCTCACAGTATTAGTTTGTATACCGCTTGCCTTCATTGGATCAGTCGCTGGAATGCTAATCTTCCAGTTAGAATGGAATCTGGCCGCTCTGGTCGGACTGTTAATGTTAACCGGAATAGTCGTTACGAATGGTATTGTATTAGTAGATAAAATAGAGAGAAATAGGTTGGCAGGCCATAGTTTGGATGAAGCACTATTACAAGGTACATTATCTAGAATTAGGCCGATCCTCACAACTGCTTTAACAACAATTTTAACACTAATGCCTTTAGCTTTATCATCTCGAACTGACACCATTATCTCTCAAACTCTCGGTATAGTTGTGATTGGTGGGTTAGTTAGCTCCACATTTATCAGCTTATTTATGATTCCTATTCTGTATAAATGGCTACATAAGAACTATGAATCCAACGGCATCGTTGATGATTTCAGTCATAACTTTAAGAAAACCGTTTAGGAAGTGTTTAGTATTTATTGTATCCCGGGAATTAGGTCTTTGGTTTTGGCTGTAGACTTTATGCTCATTCTTGTCGTTATATCAAAGAATCGTTTTAAAAACGGTTCTTTTTTCTATTTATGAATTACATTTATACGATCATTTCTGGTCCATAACGGTAAACGGTCTAGACTCCTGGATTACATTTAGAATTAAATTCTATCTTTCTACTTCTTTTAAGTAGTAATTGTTCTACTAGGTCCCCAATTAGAGGGGGCCGTTCAAATTCCTAGTAAGTAATTATTTATGTTATTTACTTGTATTTTATTTAAATTATGTAAATTTGTTTAGATGAGAGATTGAGCATACAAGGAATTCCAATATTGATATACCAACGTTTTGATGTGGTAGATTATTCAATTATCCTATTCTTTTAGGAAAAATTTACTAATTAATACTTAACTCTACTAAATATAACCTTTATATAAATTTACTAAATTGGAGTAGTAGATTAATAGAATAGGAGTATTCTTTAAGAAGATTCAGAAAGGAGTGAAAATTAATGAAGAAAAAAGTAAATAAGACAAAATTGATCGCTGGGGTTGCCTTAAGTACGGTATTGTTAGGATCTGCCGGTGCATATGCTGCAAATGATAATGCATTTGGAAACAGGCTCGTAGGCACTCAGGCAGACGGCTCTGTATTAACACCTGTCAATCAACTCATCACACCAGCAGGAAAACAAATTGAATTTGGGGGCAACCCTATATCGGTTGCTGTACATCCAAATGGTAAGACAGCAGCAACTATCGTTGGACGCAATAATTACGGTGGAAAAGGAATTAACATTGTTGATCTTTCGACCGGAAAATTAACTACTCAAGATTTATCTATTGGCCTCTCTCAAATGTGGGGATTAGCTTATTCTGCGGATGGTAGCCAGTTATATGCAACAGGTTCATCAGGAACAACCGGAAAAGTAGTCGTCTTGTCAGTTAGTGAAGATGGAACCCCATCTGTCACAAAAAGCATTAATCTGCCGAAAGCATCTGTTGGCGGAAATATTAATCCACTTGATATAGCGGTTACGCAAGAAGGTAAGCTGCTAGTTGCCCTAAATCGTGATAACAGCCTTGGAGTTATTAATCCTCAAACGGGGTCTGTAACTAAAGTAGCAGTAGAAAATGCGCCTACAGGTGTATTAGTTAAAGACAACTTTGCTTATGTAACGAACCAGGGGGGCCGTGCCGCAAAAGAAGGGGACACAACGGTAGATTCTTCAGGGACAAAAGTGGTTGTGGATCCTAAAACAGGAGCAACGACGACAGGAACAGTATCTGTTATTGACTTGACTACGAATAAAGTAATAAAAACGATCGAAGTTGGTGTGCAACCTGAACGTATGACGCAGTCTGGCCAATACATATTTGTAGCAAATACAAATAGCGACACGGTTTCTGTCATTGATTCCAAAACTAATACGGTCGCACAAACAATAGACATTAAACCATACCCTAATGCTGCTAAAGGATCAGCACCTAACGCTGTGAAAGTGGTAGATAATAAATTAATGGTAAGCCTTGGGCGGGATAATGCGATTGCAGTATACGATTGGCAAGGACCTAAAAAGACTCCTGAACTACAAGGACTCTTGCCGACAGCCTGGTTTCCAGTAGATATCGCTGTTGATTCTGAAAATAAGAAGTTAATCGTTGCTAATGCGGATGGTATTGGTTCACGTGGACCTGCACGTGATTTAACGATTCAAGGAATTAAGGTTACCGGGAAATCGTCATATGCCCAAATTGGTTCTCTTTCATTAATCCCATTCCCATCTGCCGAGGATCTTGCAAAAGGAACCAAGCAGGTTTTTGCCGACAACAACTGGTTTGGTTTAAAGAACCTAAACGCAAAACCTCGTCAAAATAAAAAACCTGTTGCTATGCCTGAGCGGGTTGGTGAGCCTTCAACAATTAAACATGTATTCTATATTATTAAAGAAAACCGCACTTATGATCAGGTTTTAGGAGATTTAGGTAAAGGGAATGGAGAACCAGCCTTAACTCAGTTCCCAAAAGCAGTAACTCCAAACATTCACAAACTTGCGAGTTCATTCCCGCTCCTTGATAACGTATATACTTCAGGTATTCAATCAGCAAGCGGACACCAATGGGTAATGCAAGGAACTAACACGGACTATGAGGATAAAGAAACAGATTCAGCTAATGTTAGAAGCTATCCTGGGGGGGCCGGGGATCCTATGGCGTACGCACCTACAGGACACTTATGGGATCAAGCAGCAAAAAATAATTTATCTGTAGAAAACTTCGGCGAAGATACAACAGGTTTCACCGGATCAGCACCTTTTGGAACTTGGACTGACTGGTACAAAGATTATCAGATCCTTTCCGGTCAGAAAGAGGGCGATCTTCATGTACCAATAGGAAACTATTCGGCAACATATGATATTCCATCTCTCGGACCGATTACCTATAAACCTTTCCCAACCTTTGATACGAATATTCCAGATCAATATCGATATGAAATATTTAAGCAAAGGTTTGAAGAACACGTCAAAAATAACGATTTACCGGCCTTAAACACATTGTGGGTAATGGATGACCATACTGCAGGAAATGCAACAGGTTCTCCTACACCACAGGCAATGGTTGCGGATAATGATCTTGCTATTGGTAAAATCGTTGACCTTATTTCACATAGTCCTTATTGGAAGGACTCAGTCATCTTCATTACTCAAGATGATTCACAGAATGGATTAGACCATGTCGATGGTCATCGTCAGCCTGCGCATGTAATCAGTCCATGGGTGAAAAAAGGTATTACAGACAGCCATTATTGGACGGTCATAAATATGGTAAGAAGTATCGAGCAAATTCTTGGTCTCCCTGCCATGAACCAAAATGATGCAGCTGCAGAACCAATGAGTGAACTCTTTACAGACAAGCCTGACTTTACACCATATAACTTCGAGCCTAACCAGATACCGCTTGATACTTTAAACGGACAGCCGAACTCCAATACGGCTGCACTTGCCAATACAGAACAAGTTACACCAGAATCAAAAGAACTTTCAAAAAAATGGACGGAATGGTCTAACAAGAACAAGCACCTTTTCACCGGAAAAAATGCTTCTCCGGATGAAGTCAACGCCAACATGCTGAATCATTCAGTTTGGTACGCAACAGAAGGCTTTGATCAACCATATCCGGGGGATAAACAACCGCTCAGCCCAGAAGAAGTGCTGAAGCAACCTGAAAGCAGCGCACCTTCTCCGGCAAATAATTAAAAACGTAAAGGATATCGAAGAGAAAGAGGCTGCTTTCATTATTTATGGAGATAGCCTCTTTTTCGAATATATAATAAAAGGTATGGATTAGTATGAAGGTTACCTGGAGATAAAAAGCTTTTAAGAATGTTAGTAAACCCACCAACATTCAATGTTTTTTCAATTAAAGTCCACACATGTGAGTGCGTGGTTGAGCTAGTTTTAAAATAATAAACCTTTGTCAAAATCAGAATGACAATTGACAAAAGAAAATAGGGGAAAGGAAGTAGGGAATATTGTAGTCACCTTAATCCTTCCCTATTTTGCTTTAGTACTATTATGAATTTATAACGGATCGAGAAAGTGGCTCTAGACTCTTTATTGATAAAGATATAGATTGTTTTGAACAGGTAATTGAATTAAAAGAAGTTATGAAGGTAGAAGATGCTGTTAAACAAGTTATTAAAGGAAATTCAGTTCGCCTTTATAATCCTGTAACACCTTTTATAATGAAAGAAAAACTTGATACAATATTGGGGCTTTTGAAGTTTACAAATGAACGTTAATTTATTTTTTGAAAGATAGAAAAAAAAATTAAAAACAAACCAAAAAACAAATCGATACGATTAGTCACCTTTTTATTTTTGTAACTTAAAATACAAGATTCTAATATAAGAGAACCACCTAAAATGCACATTAAAATTATTTTCAAATCAATATTTTGAGGTTTAATAATAAAAAGACTACCTATCATCACAGCTATAAAAAAAGGTTTTATTTTTTTGGTCAAATTACTTAAATAAGTCATCACAAACACCTTCTAAATCTGTTAGATTAATTGTTATATTATACCATAGGATGGTTTGATGGATATTCCAAAAAAGTATAAAGAAATGTCATTTATGGAACACTTTTCCTTCTAATATTTTGCTAACATTAAATATGAATAATTTAATGTTAGGAGGAAATCATGAAAAAATTAGGATTAACCCGCACTCTCCAAGTATGGAGAAAAGCTATAAAGTAAGAATATTTCTTGATCTGCATAGAAGTCTTTATTTTAAAAAAATTTTTATCCAAAGCATTTATTTGATACTAGTATTAATAGGTTAAAAGTGAACAATCCTAAAAATTGATTTCACTGTTGATAAAGCAATACATTGAAAATAATAGAAGAGGGGAGATTTATATAATTATTGATTGCCATTTTCATGTGGATGAATCCATGCTGACTTTAGAAAAAATGATAGAGGAGATGGATAAAAATCATATAGCAAAAACTGCTCTAATCCCCCCTATGAGTGAAACAATGTTTGAATCGGATAGTATCATTCAGTATCAGATACAGCGATTATTCCGTTTTCTAATACTTAATACACCTCAAATTGGGCACAAAATTTATGATGGATTAGTGAAAGATGGCTATTTGAAACTTTATGGTAACACATATAAGATTTTTACCGAGCCGAAAAACGATATCGTGGCTACTGCAATTGCTAAATTTCCAGACCGTTTTCTAGGTTGGGTAGCTGTGAACCCTATGATTCTTAATTTTATGGAAGAAATAGATTTCTATCTTAAAAACCCTAGTTTTATTGGTGTAAAGGCTCATCCATTTATGCATGGTTATAGTATTAAAGCTCTTGAACCAGTTGCTGCTCTATGTGAATCAAAAGGTGTACCCATGATTATTCATCTTTCTTCTGAGATTAACTCCTATAAATATCTACCTGAAAAATTCCCTAATCTTAAATTAATTTATGCTCACGCTGGTCTACCATTTTGGAAAAAACTATGGAAATACGTTAAGGAACAACCAAATGTATATGTTGATACATCAAGTGATTATCTTAATCCGTCAATTGTAAAACAAGCGGTAGAGGCTTTAGGTTACCGTAAAGTTCTTTTTGGCTGTGACGGACCATATGGAATGAAGACATTTAATGAATATGACTATTCGGACAAGAAAAGATGGGTGGAATCCCTTTTAATTCCTGATAACGAAAAGGAATACATACTTGGAAAAAACTTTTTAGGATTAATAGAATAGGAAAAAGGAGGCAACTAACCCTTGTAAATTATACCCTTTTTTTTATCGTTCTTTACAAAGGGTACAATTTAGTGTGAAGGTTACCTTCTTTTTATTGGCATAAGTATTCTGACTGAGAAAACTGATAGAAAAGGGGAAAAGGAAAAAGGGACGAACATAGTCACCTAAAGCCTTTTCCCTATTTTTTTATCAAGCCTTTTATGCTCTTCTTTATTACCTTCGTTAGCCCACTTATTCTCACCATTTCACTAATGGTGAATTTTCCCTTTATTTTCATAGGAATTATCTCATGAAAAAAATAAAAAACACTTATTGACCTTTGTGTAACAACAAGGTTTACACTAAAAATACTAAATCTTCAAAATGATTTGATAATTAAATTTATTAATATGGAGGGGGTTAAAGAAGAAGTAAGCGCTAGTGAATGGCGCACTAGCAGACGCGTATGATATTACGTTTATGGCTATTCTTTTCAGCAAAGGTAAGATGGGGAAAAGCTTAACCTATCTTATACCTTTATGAAATAATCTATTAATCTCAAATAATATCCTAGGCATCGACTGTGAGGTTATCTCTACAGGCAATGTAAAAATAACATATTGGAGGTTTATCAAAATGTTAAAGTTGAAAATGTTTATTAATGGTGAATGGATGGATTCAATAAGCGGAGAAAAGAGTCATGCTGTGAATCCCGCAAACGGTAAAATCATGGCTGAGTCTCCACGCGGGAGTAGAGAAGAGGCCCAAATGGCAATTAATGCAGCACGAACAGCTTTTGACTCAGGAATTTGGTCAGAATTACCGGCATCTGAACGTGCTTCTTATTTATTTAAAATAGCAGATAAGATTGAAGAAAAGGCAGAAGAGCTAAGCAAACTTGAAACAGAGAATATGGGAAAACCCCTTAAAGAATCAGAGTTTGATCTTGCTGATACCGTGAATTGCTTTCGATATTATGCAGGGCTAGTGACTAAGCCAAATGGTCAAACCTATTCTGTTGCCGATCCTGTCCAAGCCATGGTTATTCGGGAACCTGTCGGTGTATGCGGACTTATTGCCCCATGGAATTTTCCATTGTTGACGGGAGCTTGGAAAATAGCCCCTGCGCTTGCTGCGGGAAATACGCTTGTTTTTAAACCTGCTGAAATCACTCCAGTCACTACTTACAAATTATTTGAAATCATGGAAGAAGTTGGAATACCAGCTGGTGTTGTAAACCTAGTTTTGGGAGGTGGTTCAACAGTAGGAAATGAAATAGCGGAAAGTCAAAAGGTAGATCTGATATCTTTTACAGGTAGTACAGCAACGGGTAGAAGCATTATGAATTCTGCAACAGGAAATATTAAAAACATTTCACTCGAGTTAGGCGGCAAGTCACCAAATATTGTTTTTGCAGACGCTGATTTTGAGACAGCCATTGATTATACTCTGAATGGAATTTTTACAAATACCGGCCAAGTATGTAATGCAGGATCCCGTTTGCTGTTAGAAGAGAGCATCCATGATAAGTTTATTGCTAGATTGGTAGAAAGAGCGAAAAAGATTCAGGTTGGCCCTGGGGATGATTCTTCTACAGAAATGGGACCGCTTGTAAGTGAAGACCATATGAAGAAGATTCTTGAATATATTCAAATTGGGGTAGACGAAGGAGCAACATTAGCTTGTGGTGGAAACCGTATTTCTAGCGAAGGGCTTGAAAATGGTTACTTCATTGAGCCAGCAATATTTGTTGATACTAAACCTGACATGAGAATTGTTCAGGAAGAAATTTTTGGGCCAGTTCTTGTCGTTCAAAAGTTTAAAGATGAAGAGGAAGCCATCCAACTGGCAAATGATACTTCATACGGTCTTGCTGCAGGTGTTTTTTCACAAGATGGCGCAAAAGCTTTGAGGGTTATTAAAAAAGTAAGAGCCGGAATTACCTATGTTAATGCATATAACCTTGCCTATAATGAAGCACCGTGGGGAGGTTACAAGCAGAGCGGGATTGGACGCGGGTTAGGAACCTTTGGCTTAGATACGTTTACTGAAGTAAAACAAATTAATATAAATTTAGATGTTAAGCCAACTGAATGGTTTAGCCATTAAATCGAGGAAAAAAATCAGTTATAAATTCTGAATATTCAAAAAAACGAGGAGGAATTTATTATGTTATGGGATTTTCATTTTAATCTGCCTACTTCTATAGAGTTTGGGAATGGAACAGTAAAGAATATTGGGAAAAGAGCTAAAGAATTAGGTGGAAATAAAGCCCTTATTATTACCGATAAAGGTCTTGCACAAACAGGAATCTTGGATAAAATCACACAGTCATTAGATCAAGAAGGTGTCAATTATATTGTTTACGATAAAATAGCTCCAAATCCAAAAGATGTAGATTGCGAGAGTGCTTATCAACAGTTTAAAAACGAGAACATTGATCTTTTAATTGGTCTCGGTGGCGGAAGTTCGATGGATACAGCCAAAGCAATTGGAACACTACTTACAAACGGAGGAGAGCTAAGAGAACGTTACGGCGTAAATTTACTGGAACGTGAAATTCCACCATTAATTTGTATTCCCACAACTTCAGGCACCGGTAGTGAAGTTACAAGAGGTTCTGTCATTACCGATACCGTGACGAAACAGAAGGAGGCGATACTAGATTTGAAAATCGCTCCTAAACTAGCACTTGTCGACCCTGAATTGACGCTAACATTGCCTAAATCAATTACAGCCGCTACAGGAATGGATGCACTCACACATGCAATCGAAGCTTATACCTGCAAAGTTGCACAACCACTATCAGATGCTTTAGGACTATATGCAATAGAATTAATAGCAAAATATCTTCCATTAGCAGTTGAAAATGGCCACGATTTAGAAGCTAGGAAAAATATGCTATTGGGCAGTTTAGTTGCGGGAATCGCCTTTGATAACACGGATCTTGGGGCAGTACATGCGATGGCTGAACCACTCGGAGGACTTTATGATACTCCACATGGTGTAGCGAATTCTATTTTTCTTCCACATGTATTTGAATTTAATATTCCATCCAATCCAGAAAAGCACGCTATGGTAGCAATCAAACTTGGGGCAAATCCAGAAGGAAAAACAATGGAAGAAACTGCATACGAGGGTGTTGCGTTGTTAAAAGGGCTGGCAAATAAAATTGGTATCCCTAGCTTCCAAGATTTAGGGAATGTAAATCCCGAAGACTTCCCTTTCCTAGCGGAAGGAGCCTATAAACATTTGTGTACTCAGGCCAATTCAAGAGATTTGACAGAGAAAGATTATCTGAACTTATTTCAAAAAACTTATGAGGTTAAAAACACCACTTTTATTAAAAATTAAATTAATGTGTAAAATGGATCGAAGCAAAATGTAAAATCCTCAGTTAAGAAATGGTCATCCGGCAGAAAATATTTCATAAAGAAGCGAGGATAAAAATTTGGAAGGAGGTAGCATGAATGTCTAATCGGGATGAAAAGCAGGTATTAAATTTACCTTTTACAGGCATTTGTACTTTTGGAAAATATCCAATATGTGCGAACCTGGATGAGCTTGATGCAGATGTGGCGGTCATCGGGGTGCCTAATGACATGGGTACACAATGGAAATCAGGAGCAAGAATGGGCCCTAGAGGAATTCGCGAAGGCTCTACATTATATAGTTTCGGTCTGGATGGTGCTTATGACATTGAAAACGACATTATGTACCTTGGGCCAGAATGGAAAGTCGCCGATTGCGGTGATGTAGACATGGTACACGGGGATATTATGCAATGCCATGAGAATACAGAAGAAGCTATCCGAAAAATCATTTCTAAAGGTGCTATGCCGGTTGTATTAGGCGGTGATCATTCTATCACAGCAGCAGTCGGAAAGGGACTAGAAGATATAGGTCCGTTTCATGTGATTCAAATTGATGCCCATTTAGACTGGGCAGACCATCGCTCTGGAATGCGGTATGGTCATGGAAATTGCATTCGCCGCTTATCAGAACTAGATCATGTTCAGAAAATATTTCAATTTGGCATTCGCGGAATCAGCAGCAGCAAAAAAGAAGACGTCGAAGCAGCAAGATCGTATGGCAGCGTGATCCTATCGCCGCGGCAGATGAGAAAGATGGGACTTAAGGAAGTGCTGGATCTAGTTCCTGCCGGCGAAAAATATTATGTAACAATTGATATTGACGGTATCGATCCATCCATTGCACCTGGAACAGGAACGCCTTCTCCAGGTGGTCTCCTCTACGATGAGGTTAATGAATTGCTTGAAGGGATTTCCAAAAGAGGAGAGGTCATCGGTTTTGATTTAGTAGAAGTTGCTCCGCAATATGATCCTACTGGCATGACCGGACAAGTAGCAGCCCGTATTGTACTAGACTTACTCAGCTATGTATTAAAGGAAAAAGAGATAAAAGGGAATAAAATATACGGAAAAGAGAAGAACGAAATGCTATTTTAAACGGATTCGTTTCGTCACCAAAAGGGGAGAAAGTTCTAGCTAAAAGGACAGTGAAGGGGAAAAACTACCCTTGCCTGTCCTTTTTGCATGCAAAAAAGGAAGTTCTGTTCAGCTTCACTCAGGAGCACAAGCAAACTTTGCTTGGTTTTACGCGCTGCTTCAGCCCTAATAAAGTTATGGAAATCAAACTTTCACATTGTAGGAATCGAACAAACGGATGTTGTTCTGTCAGCGTCTTAGGAAAATGGTTTAAATTAGTGCCCTAACGTGTATGAGGAAGTGTTCATAAACGCCATAAATAAATTGGTTTTACTGGGGATACAAGGTGGACCGTTACGACCGTTACTTTCTCATAACTTAATCACATTGTTATCGAGTTAGCGTAAATAATTGTCCTGTAATTTATTAAAATATTCACTCAAAACACCCCAATCCTGAACGCTCTATTTCATAATGATTTACTACAAATGCTACTTTGTACTCAAGTTTATCATTTTAGCCTGTTTTAGAGCCCTATGGTACTTTGTTTTAATGAGTAAAAGTAAAAGGAACTCCACAAATTTTGAGGAGTCCTTTGGATACTAGATTCCTTAAACACAAATGGGAAATCCAGTTTTTTATTTTATTCGCTTCCTTTTCCTACTACATACTATTATGAATGGACTGGAATATTTTTCTCTTTACCTTCCATTAACATAAATTCATCATTCACTTCATCAAAATGTAGTTTTCGAAGACGTTGACGGAAGAATTTTGTCAAGAAAGTCAGATATAAAAACCCAACTGCCATCCAGCTGACCCCTAAAATTAACGCATTTATATTCAAATAGGACCATAGCCATAAGATGAATCCTGCCCCAATTAAAGGAAAAATTAAGTACTGAATAGTCCCTTTGGGAGAACGCTTACAATTTTTAATATAATAGTGAGCGATTACAGAAAGATTGACAAAAGTAAATGCAATAAGAGCTCCGAAATTTATAAAAGTGATCGCTGTATCAAGGCTTAGGACAGTCCCTAACATAGAAATTAAACTAACAATAAGAATATTAGCAGTTGGTGTTCTAAATCGTGGATGTATGTATCCAAATGTCTTTTTAGGTAAAACAGAATCGCGTCCCATTACATATAGCACTCGAGATACGCTTGTAACAGAGGAAACACCTGAAGTAAAATTACCAATTATCATAACCGTTATGAATAAAGAGCTAAATAAATTGCCACCAACCATTTTTACAAGCTCTAGCGCCGCAGAATCAGTGTTTTTGAAGGCATATCCAGGAAAGACAATCTGAGCCAGATAGGAGGAACCAATATAGATTAAACCCATAATCACCATCATGACAAAAATTGCTTTAGGGATCGTTTTTTCAGGATTAATGGTTTCCTCAGACAATGTTGTAACAGAATCAAATCCTAGAAAGCTGAAACAGAGAATGGAAGCTCCAGACAGGAGAACAGAAGTTGAAACATTTGATTTAAAGAAAGGTTCAACTGCTAAAAGTGTACCTGTACCCATTCCGTTTAAGACGCTTTTTATCGTTAAGAATGCAAAGACAATTATAAAAAGGATTTGGGCGATCACAAAAATCTTGCTTGTATTTGCTGAAACGTTTATACCAATATAACTAATGATCGTAATGCCGATATTTAGGATTACAATCCAAAGCCAAAATGGAACTTGTGGAAATTGCGATGTTAAAAATACAGCGGACATAAGACAGGTAATCATCGGTGTCAGTAAATAATCTAATAAAATGGTCCAGCCAATCATAAAGCCGGTTTCGGAATTCATCGACCTCTGAGTATAAGTATAAGCTGAGCCTGAAACCGGGTGAGCCTTTGCCATCTTTCCATAGCTTAATGCAGTAAAAACAATCGCCATAAATGCAATTGCATACGCACCCGCCAGCACTCCCTTAGAACTATTCGCTGCAATGCCATAAGTGTTAAAGAAAACCATCGGATTATTCCATGCTAAACCTAAAAAAACAACGTGAAACAATGTAAGTGATCTTCTAAGCGTTATTTTTTCAGCCAAGTTCCATATCTCCTTTACGAATTTAATAGGGTCTTTTAGCTCTAAACATTGTTTCTTTTCAATCTTACAGAGGTCAATGAGGTTATACTTGGGGTTCTCTACTAAACAAAAAATCTTCTATTTTTATCACCACCCTTATTTATTCATTCGGATTAATCTGAATATTGTGTATAATCATAGTAAAGCTTTGTGTTACACAAAAGTCAATAGAATTTGTTTTAGCATTTTTCTTCTATTCTAACTCTCGGAAACGGTGGTGTTTTTATGAAAGAAAGGTTAACGATAAGTGAGATAGCCAAGTTAAGAGGAATGACGACAGAGGCTTTGCGTCATTATGACCGAATTGATTTATTTAAACCGAAATTTGTTGATCCCGAAACAGGATACCGATACTACTCCATTTTTCAGTACGAGATCCTTGGAACCATCAAAGAGCTTCGTCAAATTGGGATGAGCACAGATGAAATTAAACAGTATTTCAATCAACGAAATTTTAAGAAATCAAGTGAGATTCTTAAAGCCAAACATGCTGAACTTGTTTCGAAACTAAAGGAATTAACCGAGATAGAAGTAAACATCAAAGAAAAAATAGCCTATTTAGACAATATTTCAAGAAAAGAAGCATTTCAAGAGATTATCTTTCGCGAAATAAAAAGTAGAAAGTTAATTACTTTAAATGAAAAAATTAATAGTAATTTGGAACTTTGTTACAGTATTATCCGGTTGGAAACCATGCTAACAGAGAAGGCACCCATTCTCGCAAGTAATCGTTTGGGCATTATCATCGAAGAAGATGACATTAAGGATAAACGGTTTGAAGAGCCCTCAGTGATATTTGTTGTAGCGAAAAAGGATGAAAAAATACAAAAAGAGTATCTGAAAATGATTCCTGAAGGGTTATTTGCATGCATCCGCTATAATGGGGAATTATTAAGGAATCGCAGTAAAAGCTTAAATAAATTATTTACATACCTTCATGAAACAGGCTATCGTATTATTGGTGGCGCATTGCAGATCATGGTGGTGGATATTACCGTAACAGATAATCCGAATGAAGTGATGTTTGAAATTCAAGTCCCAGTTAAAAAAATTTGAAATTTCTCTGACTATACACTTATCTTATATTTAATGAAGGAAACTAAAGTGGGTTTCACAAAAGTATGTTATACAATAACTAAAACAAAAAAATGACTCAGTTATCCGAGTCATTTTTTTTTGCTAGATTAATTGTGTAACAATTTTAAATATTATCTATGATACACTAGATTAATAGTTCATTATTTAAATCGATTGGGGAGTCGGGACTTGAAGTCAATCTTATTAAAAGTAGGTTTATTAACAACACTTTCAGTTGGATTAGTTGCTGGAAAAGCTTCAGCAGATGAAATGGATTGGGCAACAAAGTGTGGTGAAATTGTGGAAGGTAAAAATCCACCTTATCAACAAATTAATTGTTTACTAACAAACGCAGCATTAAGCAGGGAAATACCACCTGAAGTTGTAAAAGCCGTGGCTGAGCAAGAATCAGGTTGGAGACAGTTTGATGGTAATGGTAATGTAATTTCTAATGGTTCAGAAGGTGATAAGCATAAGGGGTATGGTATTATGCAAGTTACTGATGAAGTTCCAAACCCAGAAAGAATTCAAACTGATATTATTTATAATATTGAGCAAGGTGTGAATATTTTGAATGCAAAATATTCATTACAAAATCCTAATAGTATTCCTAGAATTCCTAGGATAGAAGGTGCTGGAAGAGGAATCATTGAGAACTGGTATTTTCCAGTAATGGCGTATAATGGCATAGTTCCATCGAACAGCCCGATATTCCGTAGCAATGGATCCAGAAATACTACTACATATCAAGATAAAGTTTTTAGTAGAATTGAAGATCAAAGTTTTTATAATAATACAAAATTAGCTCAGTATCCATTTGAGTATAATGATTTTGAATACAAAACTGATTTTAGTACAGGTTTTAAGTTTAACAAATTTGACTATGTTTTATCGGATGAGCTTCATGAATCAGTTTATTTACTGAAAAAAGGTGACATTGTAAAAGTAACCAAAGATGGTGCGAATTTAAGGAAGCAGCCTACTAGAGATTCAGTAGGGGAAGGACAACCTTTAAATAAGACGTTTATTATTGATGGAGATTTTGAATACACTAAACTAGATAGTACAGACTATAACCAAAAGCACTATGTTTGGTTCCCTGTTAAATCTACTGATGGAACATTATCAGGTTACATTTCATCTGCCTATCTAACGAAAAAGAAAGATTTCGTTGATCCAATTGTATCTGGGGTTAAAAATAATGCGTTTTACAATGAAGACGTAACGATTACTTATGATGAAGGTACTGCTTTATTAAATGGAACAGTTTTCAAAAACGGTTCTACAGTTACCAATGAAGGAAAATACACATTAGTTGTACAAGATGAAGAAAGTAACACAACAACAATTAAGTTTACACTTGATAAAACAAAACCAATATTCTCAGGTGCTGCAGATACAAGTATACAAGTCGGTTCATCATTTGATTCAAAATCAGGCGTTACTGTAACAGATAATGTAGATGGCGATTTAACTTCTAAAATTCAAGTATCTGGTTCAGTGGATAACCAAAAACCAGGAGAATATCAATTAGTTTACTCTGCAACAGATGATGCAGGAAATACAGCAACATCTATCAGAAAAATCACTGTAATCGATTCAACAAAACCAGTTATATATGGCACGGCAGATAAGAAATTAAATATTAATTCACAGTTTGATTCAATGGCTGGAGTATCTGCTGTAGATAATGTAGATGGTGATTTGACTAAATCCATTAAAATAGCAGGTATTGTAGATACTAAGAAAAAAGGTACTTACACACTCACATACACGGTTAGTGATAAGGCTGTAAATAAAATAACAGTTGAAAGAACAATCACGGTGATTGATAATATTAAACCTGTCATTTACGGTGCAGTTAACAAAACTATTAATATCAATACTAATTTCAATCCATTAACAGGTGTAACTGCTACAGATAATGTGGATGGATCTTTAACAAAGCTTATCAAAGTAACAGGAACAGTAAATACAAAGAAAATCGGAACATACACATTAACATATACGGTTACTGATTATTCCGGTAATAGAATGGTACTTACAAGAAAAATCACTGTGAAAGATAATATTAAACCAGTCATTAATGGTGCATTGCCGAAAACAATTAAAGTAAAGTCTAATTTCAATTCAAGAGCAGGCGTTACTGCAAAAGATAATGTTGACGGAGATTTAACAAAAGTGATTAAAATTACGGGAACTGTAAATACAAAGAAAAAAGGTACTTATACATTAAAGTATGTAGTTGCTGATAAAACAGGTAACAAAACTACTGTACAACGAAAAATCACGGTTAAATAAATTGAAGGTCTACCAAAATCGGTAGACCTTCTTTAATTCTAATTATTTAGACTCACTAATCGTTTTATTAACAACATCAATCACATAGTTTTTTGTGTTTTTATTAATCGAACCACCATCACCTTTAAAAATCGTGGATTTGGTTGGATCAGTTGGTTCAATGTGTACTGGTACTTGTGTTTGACCTTCTTTTAAATTAATAGATTGAGTGAATTTCATCTCATTATCGACAGTTACTTTTTCCCCGTTGATCGTGAGGTTAGCTCCTTTAATAGCATTCCCTTTGACAGTTAAAGTTGAACCATTTACATCAATTTGGCTAACTACAAGTGGCTTATCAATCCAGCGTAGAATCGTATCTTGGACATTCATTTTGTTGCCACCTTGGTTTGAAACAACTATTTTCATATCAGTTCCAGTCGCACCGTAACCATAGTAACTGATATCATCGTCTGATGGATCAGATGGTGTATGGTCTGCTAATCCTTCGTGATCCCATGTGTTGTCTCTCGTATATTTGTAGGTAATTTCAGTTCCTTCTTCAAGCTCAACTGTATATTCCCAATCTGGTGTAACAGCGCCATTTCGGCTCATTGACCATGCACCTGTATTCCAACCATTTAAGCTGTTAGGTATATTCATTTGTGCTGACAATGGTGTGTCATCTGGTGCATGTACCATAAATGTGACTTGTACCATGACAATATCTGGTGTAACACTTACACTATTTGAATCCACATAGTTCCCTGCTTGATCAAAGACACGGATTTGGTAGTTATATGCTGTACCGTTTGTGACCTGATAATCACGGAAGGTAGTAGTGTCCCCAATTACTGAAGTAAGTAAATGACCGTCACGATAAATGACTGCTTTATATGGCTGATCTGGCTGCGTAAGTTTCCAGTTCAAGTTAACTTGACCAGACTCTTTAATTGGTGTCTCCAAGGTGACCTTACTAGCAGGGGGCGTAGTATCTAAAGTGCTACGTGTATAATTCACTTCTTTTGTTTCAGAGTATACCCATGTATTACC
This sequence comes from Gottfriedia sp. NPDC058432, assembly GCF_042721555.1. Classification (NCBI taxonomy): domain Bacteria; kingdom Bacillati; phylum Bacillota; class Bacilli; order Caryophanales; family Bacillaceae; genus Gottfriedia; species Gottfriedia sp. NPDC058432. The sequence goes on along the minus strand of NZ_JBHXLC010000005.1, from coordinate 187,795 downwards.
TAAATCAGGTGTGAAGGCCATTCTGTATTCATATATGCCAGCCTCTAATGGTGTGAAGCTACCTTGAAACTCATTAGCTTGATTTTCCTGAGACTGACCATTATATAGAGTTTGGTATGATTCCCAAGCAGTCTGGCCTTTCATTCTTACTTGAAGCTCGGCTGTAACTCCTTCAGCTGGACCTGTTTCTGTTGCACCTTGCAAGTAAAAAGTTGCTTTAACAGTAGAATCAAGCGCTAAATTCAGCTCCTGATTAGCTAAGGCTGTCATGTTGGCCACGCTAGCTTTGCTAACATCGTAATGAGGTACGAGACCTACTGAGACTGCAGGTTCAGATTCGTTCCCGTTAGCATCTACAGCAGTTACAGAAAAATAGTAGTTACGACCATTATTTAAATCTGAAATGTTTACAGAAGTGTTCGTAGTTTCTTTCACTTTTGTCCATAATCCGCCAGCAATAGTAGATTGATAAACATTGAATTTTGTGCCAGTTCCTGTCCAGCTTAAAGTAATTTGTTTAGAGCCTATTGTACCAATTACATTTTTAACTGACTGTGGATTTTTTACGTCATTATTGGATATTAACATTCTTCCTGATTCAGCAGGAACGCTCAATGTTAACTTGCCATCCTTCACTGTAGCAACATATTTTTTATCCAATTGGTCTTCTAGACGAATTCCGTTCGCAATCAGCGTTTTAGTGTCAACTTCAACAGTTTGTGCAGTTTTCCCTCTGTTGATGATGATGAGGGCTGATTTTGTTCCTTTAGTACGAACGTAAGCTAATACATCGTTTTTAGCATAAATATGGTGAAGATCTCCGTGACTAAATAGATCGGAATTTTTACTTCGAATTTGACCAATCGTTTGATAATGTTTAATCAAATCTTGGTTTTCATTTCCCCATGGATACGTACGGCGATCATCTGGATCTTTTGATCCTGTTTGACCCGCTTCATCTCCATAATAAATGGTCGGTGCACCAGGATAACCCATTTGAAGGATAGAGGCGAGCTTTAATCGTTTCACACCTTCATTGTAATTATAGTTTGGATCTTGTTCAGCTCGATTGTAAGTATCTGTTCCGTTGCCTAGTAGGAAGATAGCTCGTGCAGTATCATGAGATCCCATTAGATTCATGAGAGCATAAAAAGCTTCCTTTGGATAATCCTCTTGAACAGCAAGAAGGGAGTTTTGTGCATTTTCTGCATTACCATTCTTTAAATAATCTAGTATGGCACCGCGGAAACGATAATTCATTACGGAATCATATTGATCTCCTAAAAAGTATTTGGAAGCGTCATCCCAAATTTCTCCTAAAATAAGTGGTTTTTCATCTTTTTGAAGAGTTTGACCTGCGCCTGTCATCTTCTTGGATTTAATTTCTTTTCGAAATTCCTGCCAAAATGAGCTGTCTACTTCATTCGCTACATCTAAACGCCAGCCAGAAGAACCGCGATCAATCCATGATTTGCTTACAGAATCCTTATCATACATTATATAGTTAGCAAATTCAGTGTTGTTAAGTTCGCTAGGGTGATCCACCTTTGAACCTTCTTTTGATTCAAATACTGGGAGACTGTCATAGCCCCACCAACCTTCATACTTATAATGTTCTCCATTTGAAACACCGTTGACTTTTTCATTAGGCACTTTAACATTTTCAATATGGAACCAATTTTCAAAACCGTACGGGCTAAAGGATTGGCCTTCGGAGATAAATTGCTTTTTCGCTTTCTCTTTGGCAGTAGCCTCTGACAGTTTTTCATTATTCATAAAATCATAAATACGAGACCAGTACTCATATGCACCAACTGTTTTATATTTGTTATAGCGGTCAAAATAGATTGAATCATCTGAGACGTGGTTAAAAACACCGTCTAAAATTAAATGCATATTACGTTTTGCTAATTCTTTTGTGAAGTCTTTAAATTCTTTTTCTGAGCCAAACATTGGATCCACTAATTTGTAATCTGTTGCATCATATTTATGGTTGGATGGTGCAAGAGCAATCGGATTTAAATAGAGTGTGTTGACTCCCAGTGATTGAAGGTAATCAAGCTTAGCTTTGATTCCAGCAATGTCGCCTCCATAAAAGTCATTACTAAACTCACCGTCTCCAGTATATGATCCATTTCCTTGTTCATAAGGATTATCTGGTAAGCTTGTCCAAGAAGGGGGATGTTCGATTGGTTGATTACCACGAGCTCCAACCTTGTCCTTTACATTGTCATTTGTCTTGTTTCCGTTAAAAAATCGATCCGGAAAGATTTGATAAACGACAGCTTCTTTCATCCAATCTGGGGTTTGATAGTTAGGGTCATATACTGTCAGTTGGAAAAGGCTTGCATTTTTATCTACTGCTTTTCCAGTATGACCTTCTTGTGTGTCTTCTCCATATTCTGCCGTTGTATCTTGGTCTCTGACAATGAATTTATACCCATGAACAGCTTTGTCCGTCGGAGTAAACGTAGCCTCCCAGTATTCAAGGTCACCTTTGTCTTTTGTGTTTGACCAACCTACATTCTTCATAGTCAAAACCTTTGTTGTACCTGAATTATAGTTTTTTACATAAAGGCTCGCGCTTGTTAAATCGCCTTTTTTAGCTGATATCCTGAAGGTGACAGGTGTCTTTTCTGGAACGGCCCCAAATGGCTTTTTGTATACTTGATCCCATGAATCATGATAGAGGGCATTCTGATCAATTAAGCCATCAGATCCTGCTGGTTTATAATCTGTATAAACTTCTTTTGTTTGGTTATTAAAGAAAAATGTAATAGTAGATTCAGAGAGTACAGTTAACTTTAGATTGGAAGTAGGGTAGGACTCTGTCCAATCTTTTCCTAGTACAATCTTGTATTCGTAAGTACCACTTGGCACTTTTGTAGTAAAGGAATAGATATTTTTGAAATTATCATCTTTTAAAAAGGCTGTTGAGTCTGCTGGGCTCCAAGCTGGCCCTGCATTAATAGCAGGCTGGATTGTTCCAACAAGGCGTGGTTGTCTTTCGTCCGCTATTGGAGTGTAATGAGTGCTGTCAGTAATTGAATGAGTGTTATCATTATAATAGAAAGTGACATCCTTTTGTTCGGATAGTGTTAGTTTAATGTTGTTGCCGCCAGGATTTCCGCCTTCACCGTAATTTTCTGACCAGTTTCCACCAATGGCGATTTTGTACTCATATTCTCCAGCTGGTAAAGTACCAGTAAATGTATAGAGACCATTACCTTTATACACCATTTCTGTTTGTTTTGAAGATGGGTCCCAATCACCTGAATTTCCTAACAACTTTTGAAGGCTTCCTACAAGTACAACTTGTCTAGCTGTCGTTTCTGCTGCTTTTACAGTTCCGTTTGTAAAAAATCCCGGAAACATCTGGAGAACTAATCCTAATACAGTAACAAGCGATAATATTGATCTCTGTTTTCTCCTCATGAAAAAACCCCTTTCTCTTTCTAAATTAGGAAAACGATTATACAAACGATGCAGTAAAAATATGTATGTAGGTAATGCTAATTTATTGCAAGCGTTTGCACAAATTGTTTTCAAAATAATTATATCTTTTTATTAACACAAATCAATGGAAAATAGCAAAATAATACAAATTTTCTGAATTGGATACGATTAATGTCAATTCAAGATAGAGTTCATAGGGATATAGTTGAACAGATGAATAAAGGGAAAAAGCTGTAAATGAAACGATAGAGGATTTGAAAAATAGTGAATTAGTCAAACAATTAATAGAAATAGATGTTAGAAAAGTACTAGAAATTGTGGAGCATTATAATTATTCTTTTTTAAAAAAGCAAATTATTTAGGAATTGAGATCGTGAAGGAAACCGTTTGAGGAAGATAGTTGGGGGGGAGTAGAGTAGAGAAATTGTTTGCACACGGTATAGCTGGACTATTAGAATGTAAATGGACTATTAGCTGTTCAAACTAATAGGGCAGATAGTAATTTACGATTTTCATAACTCAAACACAAAAAGACGCGATCCCAATTAAATAACTGGGACCGCATCTATTCAAATAATTACTTATTACTAGGAAACGCAAATGATAAACTACTATTCTCACTAGGAGTCAACCAACGCTCCGAAATCATCTTCGTCTTCGTATAGAAGCGCGCTTGATCAGGACCAAACATTTGCCCGTCGCCAAATTTTGAGCCTTTAAAACCAGCGAAGTTATGGTAACCTACAGGTATTGGAATTGGTACATTTACACCGACCATACCGACGTCAATTTCAGTGGTAAATTTCCTAGCGGCTAAACCATTGTTTGTAAAAATCGTTACGCCATTTCCTAATTCATGCTGGTTGATTAATCTAATTGCTTCTTCTAATGAATCAACGCGTACAATATTACGTACAGGGCCGAATACTTCTTCATCATAAATTTCCATACCTGGTTTAACATGGTCTAGTAAAGTCGGGGCTAGAAAGAAGCCCTTGCTATTTTTAGTAATGTCTTTATTACGGCCATCACATACGATTTTTGCGCCTTCTTGTTCACTGCGATCAATTGCTTTTAGGATCGTCTCTTTCGCTTGCTGCGAAATGACTGGTCCATAGTCGGCACCTTGAGTGTAAGCTCCGACTTTTAATCTATTAATCTTTTCTTCTAAAATTTCTACTAAACGATCAGCTGTTTCTTGTCCTACAGGCATTAATGTTGAAATTGCCATACATCGTTGGGAGGCAGCTCCATAGCCAGCACTTATGAAGGCGTTAGCTACTTGTTCTAAGTCGGCGTCTGGCATGACTACCATATTATTTTTGCCACCACCTAAAGCAACAACTCGTTTGCCATACTTAGCGCTTGTTTCATAAATATAACGTGCGACAGGTGTAGAACCAACGAATGAAATTGCCTGTACGACTGGGTTTTCAAGCAATTCGTTTACTGCTTCTTTATCTCCATTGATTACTGTCCAAATTCCATCTGGGAGACCAGCTTTAGTCCATAACTCACTTATATATAAAGCTGTCATAGGCACACGCTCAGAAGCTTTCAAAATTACTGCATTTCCAACTGCTACTGCCATGCAAGTTTGTGCTAGCGGCACCATAATTGGAAAGTTGAATGGAGAGATTGCTGCAACTACTCCAAGAGGGTATTTAGCAGAGTAAGCATTAATTTGTCCGCCAACATTTACTGAATATTCTCCTTTCATCAAGTGGGGAGCATTAATTGCTAAATCTACTGATTCAATACCTCGAGTAATTTCGCCCAATGCATCTTCTTCTGTTTTTCCGCTTTCCGTACAAATTAATTCGATTACTTTATCCTTATTTTCTGTTAGCAAGTTTCGGAATGCCATTACAATTTCTGCGCGTTTAGCAACTGAAAGGTCACGCCAAGCAGGGAAGGCAGCTTCTGCTTTTTTAATGGCATATTTTACTTCTTCTACAGAAGCTAATGGAACTTTGGCGATCACTTCGCCTGTCGCAGGATTGAATACTTCTTGGAAACGACCACTTTTACCAGCAATCATTTTTCCATCTATATAATGAGTTAGTTCTTTTAGTTCAGTAATATTTGTCATCTTCAAGTTCTCCCTTCAATAATCAAGCTATCTTTGCTTTAGATTTTATAAAATTTCATTTATTGCTTGTGTTAAGCCAGAAAGAATGAAATCTTTTTCCTCGGTTGTAATATTTAACGGAGGAGATAGTGTTAATACATTGTTATAGCCTGCTACTGTTGCACCGTTTTTCCCAATAATTAGTCCTCGTTCTTTGCATTTAGCAATTACTTGATTGACTTTCTCTACACTTAAAGGATTTTTTGTATATTGATCTTCTACTACCTCGATTCCGATTAGTAGTCCTTTTCCACGAATATCGCCAACGTGAGGGTGGTGTGAAATGGTCTCTTTTAATTCATCAATTAGAATCGCACCCATTTTTGAAGACTGTTCAAATAAATTTTCGCGTTCCATAATTTCTAGGTTTTTTAGCGCAACTGCGCATGCAGCTGGTGAACCCCCAAATGTATTTACATGGCGGAAATAGTCATAGTTTCCGTTTTTAGTGAACTCTTCATAAATTTCTCTCTTTACTGCTGTTGCAGAAAGTGGCATGTATGCACTTGTAAGTCCTTTTGCCATTGTAATGATGTCAGGCCGCACTCCGTAATGTTGATGACCGAATGCTTTTCCTGTGCGTCCAAAGCCGCAAATTACTTCATCAACAATTAATAGTGCGCCATGTTTATCGCAAACTTCCCTAATGCCTCTTAAGTAATCTTCAGGAGGCATAATGACTCCACCACCAGTAATAATTGGTTCTAAAATCATCGCCGCAATTGTTTCTGAGTGTTCCCATGTCATGATTTCGTCTACCGCTTTAACGGAAGGTAATTCGCTAGCATTCTTAAAGCCATCTTCATTGTAGCGATACTGATCTGGTGCTTTCACATGAATAAACCCTGGTGCTAAAGGTTCGTATTTATATTTGCGCTCGGCTTGCCCTGTTGCAGCGAGTGCTCCCATAGTGTTACCATGATATGCGCGGTAGCGTGAAACTACCTTATAGCGATTTCCTTGACCTTTTTGCTGATAATACTGACGCGCGATTTTAAATGCTGTTTCATTTGCTTCCGAGCCGCTATTCGAGAAGAAGACGACATAATCTCCGCCTAGTAATTCATTGATTTTTTCGGCAAGTAAAATTGCAGAAGGATGACTAAGAGATAATGGTGTATAGTTGTTCTCTAGAAGTTGGTCATATGCTGCTTTTGCAATTTCTTCTCTTCCATAACCAACATTTACACACCATAATCCAGACATTGCATCTAAATAACGATTACCATCAATATCTGTTAGCCAAGCTCCTTCAGCTTTTTGAATAATGGTTGTAGCTTGTGGGTTATAAGGCTTCATTGCATGCCATAAATATTTCTCATCTTTTGTAACCAAATTTTCAGCTATACGAACATTTTCCATTTGAGTCACTCCTTTAGTAATTTGTTAATCTGTCTTTATTGTGAAGTCTTTTAACGCGATTATCATCAGACAGAATGTAAAATGTTTACTAAAAACTGTTTCACATATTGACACTTTGTTAACAAAAAAATCCCCTTTTTTTCATTCAAGTAATGAGTGAAAGAAAAGGGATATGAAAGGCCGTTTATAACGAAAGTTTTTCTAAGTCTGTAAATTGGAAATTATCCTGAGTAGCCAGCAACATTAATTCAACAGCGAGTCGTTTTGGTGGAAGCATATAATCAGTTCCTATTAAACTTTCAATTTTGGACAAGCGATGATATAACGTTTGACGGACAATAAATAGCTTTTTAGCAGTCTCATTTTTTAAACAATTACATTGCAAATAAACTTGTAATGTTTCTATCAAATTTCCATTATTTTTTGCATCATATTCATAGAGGGGATATAAATAGTTCTTTGCTAAATCCATAATTGCTTTGTTTTTTTGCATTTGAAGAATTAATTGATGTAAGTAGAGATCTTCATAAAAATAAGAAAGTTGAATAGCGTTTTGGCGGATTAATAATGTATCCTGTGCAGTTTCGAAACTTTGGTGCACTAATTTATAATCATTTACAATCTGTCCAACAGCAGAAGTGACATTTAAGTCTATATAATTATTATTCTTCCTGAAGTTCTTGATTTTTTCAATGCAGTCTAAAATACGCTTTTTTGTATCGTATCCATAAATATCTGCAATGATATAAATCAGTCTTTGTTTTTCTTCCAATAAAAATAGAACGAAACCTTTATTTTCAAAAATATTTCGGGAGTATAATTTATAATAATTTAAATCGTATTCTTTTTTTGAATTCTTTATGTGATCGATTAGGACGAAATAAGAGCAATCTACTAAATTATGAAAGCTTTGTTCTTGTAAGAAGGAGGTAATGACGGAATCTTCGAATGATCCATTTAACCAAGATTCTAATAATACGCGGGAGTAAATATTTTGTTTCTCTTCTATGTATAGACTGCGTAACAAATATTGAGATAAAGCGGTTACAGTTCTGTCTAATACTAATAACTCGAATTCATTTATTGTACGGTTCTCGGTGAAAATACATACCTCACCATAGCTTTCCTCTAGTATGTTTACTTCACATTTTGCAAAATGTTTTTTTTCGTTTTTCTTTTCGTATTTGTCTCTTAAGTTCATATACATATGCTGTTTTTCATTTGGAATAAAGGAAGGTTGCTGACCGTTAATAATAAATGCAACGTTAATGTTTAAATATTTATAAAGTCTCATTAAAATATGTTCGTAGTGAGTTATTTTCAAAGTTAATTTGTTAATTTCTTGTGAATAGTTTTCCAACCGTTTAATCATTTCATATTGTTGATTAATTAACATACTATGTATTTCTTGTGTAATCTCTATAAATGGGATGATTTCTTTAAACACGATAATTGGGAGATTATATAAATTGGCCAACTCGATGACATTATTCGGTACAGATTGTATATGTTCACCAAATTCAATACATAATCCGGCTGCTTCTTTACTAATTAGTTGTTCTACAAATTCGAACAGCGTCTTTTCTTGTGTTAGTTGTATTCCGGTAGTTAATACTAATTCATTGCCTTTAATGAAAGTACCAATCTCTTTCGACTCCAGTATATGAACCCACTTAATAGCATTCAAAATCCCGCTGTGACCAGCTAGAATTTGAGCCTTTTTGAAATGTTTTTTATCAAATAAATCTTGAACCCTAAGTGAATAAGACAATAAACAGCCTCCTCTTTAGAAAAAGGTTTATCAATGCTTTATACAGAAAATATAACATAATGTAAAACGACAAAGGGAACTTTTTTACATTATGTTTATATCGAGCGATTAAAAAGCTATGTTATATTTTTTGTATATTCATAAAATTTAGACAAAGAAGGTGTGCGAATGAACAAGACAGCTTTATTAAATGGTGAAGTGATTACAGTAAATAGTAAAAATGAAGTCTTTGAAGCATGTCTAATTGAAGGGAATAAGATTGCAGCTGTAGGAACAACAGAAGAAATAAAAAAATATATAACTACCTCAACGGAAGTCATTGATTTGCACGGAAGATCTGTTTTACCAGGTTTTATTGATGCTCATATGCATCTTTTTTTATACGGTAATACATTAATGCACCTCGACTGTAAAAATCCCACAATTAATTCGATTGAAGAGCTAAAAGATAAATTAGCTGACATCGTTCAAAATACTAAAAATGGACAAATAATACGTGTATTTGGATTTAATGAGTTAATGGTAAAGGAACAACGGTATCCTACGATTGAAGAACTTGATGAACTTACACAGGAACACCCAATTGTTATTACCCGCACTTGTGGACATATTGGGATTGTCAATTCAACTGCTTTAAAAATCGCCAAAATTGGTCCAAGCACTCCTAATCCAAAAGGAGGAACAATCGAAAAAGATAATAACGGCAAGTTTACTGGTCGCCTTATTGAAAATGCCTTTTTAGAATTTAATCAAAATGTGACTTATAGTAATGATGAATTATTTAATGCACTAATGAAAGCACAGGAACAATTATTTGCTTATGGTATTACAAGTGTCCATGATGCTGGTGGATTCGATGAAAACAGCTTTAGAATTATGCAAATTGCTTCAAATAATAAGAAATTAAAAGCTCGAGTTTATGCGTTAATCGGCAGTTTGAACGATTGTGAAAATTTTACTAAAAATATGTTAGCGGCTGGAGTAATGACTAATACAGGAAATGAATTTTTCAAAATTGGACCAGCTAAACTTTTCACTGATGGTAGTAGTACGGGCCCGACAATTGCTACTCGTGAACCATATACAAGCGATGGAAATAATTACGGTTATTTACAGTATACAGAAGAAGAACTTTATTCTATCTTTTCCCCTGCACATCGAAATGGCTATCAAATTACAGTGCATGCTCAAGGTGACCGAGCGATTGAGCAATATTTGAGTGTCATAGAAAATATCTTAAGTGAATTTCCACGTGATGATCATCGTCATCGTGTTGAACATTTAGGCGTCTGTCCACCAGATTTACAAGAAAAAGCCAAGGCCCTAAATGTCATTCCTATACTCAACCCTTCATTCCCTTATGAATTCGGAGAAAGTTATATTCGTAACTATGGTGAAAGAACCAATTATATGTACGCGGCAAGTGATTTATTGAACCAAGGCATCATTACAGCGGCAGGTTCAGACGCTCCGATCACGACAGTTAATCCATTAGTCGGCATATATACAGCTGTTACTCGTTTAACGCGACAAAATACAGCTTTTGGACAACAACAAAAAGTATCGCTAATGGATGCGATTCGAATGTATACGTATAACGGGGCCTATGCAAGCTTTGATGAAGATTCTAAAGGAAGCATAGAATCAGGAAAATTGGCTGATTTAGTTATTTTAAATACTTCTATATTAGATTGTCATGTGGAAGATTTACTCGAAGTAAAAGTAGATTCGACAATCTTAAATGGTGAAGTAGTGTATACAAATCAATTTGAGGGATGGAGTGTGGGGAGCAAGTGAGAAATTATTTTAAATTATTACTGATTTTTCCCTTCATAGGAATGTGTGTCCTTCTGCCCTTAGCTAATCGTATAGAGCCTTTTATTTTTGGGGTGCCATTCTTATTATTTTGGATTGTATTATGGATGATTCTCTCGTCTGTCATTCTGTTCATCGTTTATAAATTAGATCCTACCAATAAAGGAAGTGAATTTTAATGAATGTTGCCTTACTGATTATCTTTTTTATTGGGGCCGTTGCGTTATATTTAGGGATTAGCGCAAGTCGTGGGAAAGAAATGAATGTAAATGAGTTTGCGGTAGGGAATAAAGGATTCGGTACAATATTCGTATTCTTATTAATTGCTGGTGAAGTTTATACGACTTTTACTTTTTTAGGTGGCAGTGGCTGGGCCTATTCAAACGGTGCGGCAGCTTATTATGTGCCAGCATATATATGCTTGGCTTATGTACTTTCCTATTGGATTATCCCAAAAATTTGGCGTTTCGCAAAGAAGAATGATGTTATTTCACAGCCTCAATATTTCATGAAAACCTATAATAGTAAGGCTTTAGGTATGGTTGTAGCTTTCATCGGTTTAATCGCACTTGTACCGTACATAGTAATTCAATTAAAAGGATTAGGTATTATCGTATCCGAAGCTTCTTACGGTGTCATTTCGCCATTAATTGCTTCTACAATCGGTGCAGTTATTGTTACAATTTATGTTATTAACTCTGGTATCCATGGATCTGCTTGGAATGCAGTATTAAAAGATATTTTAATCTTATTTGTCATTGTATTCTTAGGTATCTATATTCCTTATCACTATTTTGGTGGTATTCGACCATTATTTGAAGCTGTTCAAACAGCTAAGCCAGAAGCTTTAACATTTGCATCTGAAGGTTATAGTATGCCTTGGTTTATTTCGACAATTGTTCTAAATGCGTTTGGTTTTTACCTTTTACCACAATCTTTTAGTGTCGTATTAGCAGCTAGAAGTGAACGTGCTTTAAAGAAAAATGCGATCACATTGCCTTTGTACACAATCTTAATTTTATTTGCCTTTTTTATTGGATTTGCTGCAATAATTCAAGTGCCAGGATTAAAAGGACCTGAAGGTGATCTTTCTCTTTTACGTCTTACTATGAAAACATTTGATCCTTGGTTTGTAGGAATTGTTGGTGGGGCAGGACTTTTAACTGCATTAGTTCCTGTATCTGTAATGGTTATGTCTGGAGCAGTAGGGTTAATGACGGGATTTTACAAATTAATTAAGCCAAACTCAAGCGATCGTCAGCAATTGAATGTATCAAAGTTATTTGTTTTATTTATTATTTTAGTAGCGTATGTATTTACTATTACAGGCGGAGAAGCGTTGGCTGTATTAAACATTATGTCATATGGTTTAATTACTCAATTAGTGCCAGCACTGATCTTCGGTTTCTTTAATACAAAACTAATGAATAAGTACGGTGCGATTGCTGGTATTATTACAGGGGTTTCTATCGTATTATTTAATGCAATAACTTCATTTAAATTAGTTAATATTTTCCCTAATATTCCAAGTTCAATAAATGATATTAACATTGGATTTGTAGCAATTGCCATTAATATTATCATCAGTGTCGGCGTAAGTTTAGTAACTAATGCATTGGTTGAAAGAGAAAAAGCTGAGCAAGGTGCAGAAGAAATTGCCCAATAATTAAAGGAGGCCTTCATATGATTAAGACGAATGCTAATCGGCTTCAAAAATTAATTGAGTTGTTTAGTGAATATGGTAAAACCGAAAACAATGGAGTAACTAGACTAGCATTATCTCCTGAAGATATTGCTGTAAGGAAGAAATTTCAGGCATTATGTGAAGAAGTAGGAATGACAGTAAAGCATGATGATATGGGGAATATGTATGCTACTTTACCAGGGAAAAAAAACTTACCTCCAATTGTAATTGGTTCCCATTTGGACTCAGTTATAAAGGGAGGACGTTTCGACGGCGTACTAGGTGTACTTACAGCTTTAGAGACTGTATATACAATTATAGATGAAAAGATTGAATTAGATTATCCAATTACCGTTGTCAATTTTACAAATGAAGAAGGGGCAAGGTTTGAGCCATCTCTTATGTCTTCTGGCGTACTATCAGGTAAATTTGATAAAAAGAAGATGATTGCTTCTACAGATAAAAATGGAATTACATTTGCAAAAGCATTAAATGAAAGCGGTTTCGATGGTTCTGAAGCAAATCGCTTAAAAGAAGCTAGCGCGTATATCGAACTACATATTGAACAAGGACCTGTACTGGAACGTAAAAACTTAGAAATCGGGGTAGTAGAAGGTGTACTAGGAATGGTATGCTACGAAATCTCTGTATTTGGAGAATCCAATCATGCAGGTACGACGCCAATCAGCATGCGCAAAGATCCGATGTTCACTGCTGCTAATGTGGTGGTAGATTTACAAAAGCAATTACAAAGACTAGATTCAGAGCTCGTTTACACAATCGGTCGTATAGATGCATATCCAAATATTCATACGGTCATTCCTTCAGAAGTAACCTTTACTTTAGAGGCGAGACATAAAGATCCGAGTGTTATTGCAGAAGTAACACGAATGGTTGAAGAATTACCAGTAAATATAAGTGGCTGTCCAATCAAATCCACCCGACTATGGGATCGAGACACAGTTGACTTTGAAGAAGAAGTAGTCAATGCTGTGGAATATGCTTGCAAAGAGTTAGGGTATAAAGAAAATCGTATGTACAGCGGCGCTGGGCATGATGCTCAATTCATTGCTTCCTATATTCCAACAGCTATGATTTTTGTACCAAGTGTAAATGGATATAGTCATCGTGAAGATGAATTAACTTCATATGAGGATTGTGCTAAAGGGGCGAATGTTTTACTTAATAGTGTGTTAAAACTTTGTCTTGAGAAAGTGAAGAAATAGGGTTTGTTCATAAAAAACTCTGGTGATATGCAAGTAGAGTATGTGACTGAGCTGTTTTAAAATTTAATTAATATATCTAAAAAAGGCAACGTATACAATGGTACGTTGCCTTTCCTTCTTTATGAAAGAAGGTTTCTAAATTAAGAATTTTTTTGTATTTACTTATGTAAATTTGAATGATTGCTATTAAATGGAGCTCTTCTAATTAAATTAAGAAAATGGTAAATTAAGCCTTATTAATATTATTGTATACAATGTGAGTGCGAGGATGTAAACTAAATTTGTGAAACGAGTAACAAACTTAATTTGTTTTGTGAAATATGTAACAAACTATTTAAGTTAGTTTGTAGTTTTCGTTTCAATTAAGTAAATTAACTAGCTACATCTTAGGAGGAACATCATAGTGAAAGAACAATTTAAGTCTGTTCGAAAGGTTTTATCTACAACAGTGATCGCTGCAATAATAGCAACCTCAGTAACCCCAGCGTATGCTGCTTCGTCTTATACAACTTATGTAAATGCATCAAAGGCAACAGATAAATTTGTAAAAGCTGGCCTACCTAAGCAAACTTCTGATGAAAAAAGAATCGCATCATTAGAATCTACCGCTAGAAAAGAAGTAGCAAAATTAACGAGTAAATATAAAACAAAGAAAAGCTTATTTACTAAACAAATTACGAGTCAACACAACAAAGTAGTTTCTTATGAAGCATTAGAAGATAAAGCAGAAAAAGGTGCAAATGATGCAATTAAAAAATTTGAAGCATTTAAGGGTAATGTTACAGTAAAAACAACAAGCACTGAAGTGACTGCTCATTATAATGATGCTTTGAAAGTAATAAATAATTTAAAATATGCAAATGTTAAATCAGCTTTTATTTCAAAGCTGACTAGCATTAAGTCGGACATTACAAAGAAAATTGCTGGATTACAGGTTTCAAGTATAAGCAATATTAGCGACATTAAAGTTAACGGCAAAGAAAATGTACCCCTTCCAAAAACAGTAGTCGTAACACTAGTAAACGGTACAAAGGTTTCTAAAGCTGTTCAATGGAATCAAACTAACTTTAGCAAGGCAGGCACTTATACTGTTTATGGTACTGTAGCTGATACAACGAAGAAGGCAAGCGTAAAAGTTGTAGTTGCTGGACCAGTCATGATCGCAAATTCAGAGGACTATGTACATGTACAGGACTTCAAATTTTCAAATAACTATAATGCTGGATATTTTGCTTATAAGGTAGGATTTAAACTAGACGTAAATGAATTACCATCTAGCTTATTAAAAGAAATTAAAATTACGTTGATTGATGAAAAGGGAAATACAATTGCAACTAAAACAGCTTCTGGTACTCAAATCGACCAATTAAAAGTCGACGGTGGTATGATTAGTACGGAGTTTATCCAAAGTGATAAAGTGGTAAAGGACGATTGGTGGACAAGTTCAGCTTACGACTTAACAACACCGTCAAAAGCAGTGATACAAATCACAGATAAATATCAAAATATTTATAAAGTAGAAAATAGCAATCCAAGTGGAATTCCTAATAGTATTACGCTAGCAAGCCAAAATGGTACTAGTTCTTACGCAGATATCCAATCAGCAGTAGATGCCGCTCAAGATGGAGATTCAATTTATATTCCTAAAGGAACGTACGAATTAAATAAACAAATTAGAATTGAAAAGTCACTTACTTTAATTGGAGCAGGAGATTCAACAGTTATTAAAAAAGGTTCTACATCTTGGACAAACACTACAGGAACAAAAGGTTATGCCTCATTAATTACAGTAAATAGTGGAGATAAAGCAGTTAAACTTCAAAACATTACAGTAATAGGTGCAGCGAATATCACAATGACAGGATCTGGTTCAGGAACTGATTATGGAAGCGGTATAAATGTAGTTAGTTCTTCAGATGTAACTTTAAATAATATCACTACAACAAACAACGCAGCAGCTGGTTTAATTGTAAACAGTTCAAAGGTTACAGCTAACAATTTTAATACAAGTGGAAACAGTTGGTATGGTGTAAATGTGGATAAGAGCGCAAGTGGAGAAGCAAGCTTTACTTTAACAGGAAACGGTGTGATTAGTGAAGCTACTCCAATCATGTCAGATAAAACAACAAATGTAACAGTAGATGCAAAAGGTTATACTGCTTATACTATTGAAGGAACAACAGCAACAGTATGGAATAATAAAGTGCCTGAGAATTTCATTTCAATAACAAATTCGAATAGACTATATTCAAATCTTGAAAATGCAGTAAATGCCGCACAAGATGGAGCTACAATCAAAGTACCGGCTGGAACATACAAATTAAATAGCCAGCTTAGAATAGAAAAATCAATTACGATTATTGGTGCAGGAGATTCAACAGTTATTACAAAAGGTACTGCACCATGGACAAACGCAACTGGAACAAAAGGCTATGCATCATTAATTACAGTAAATAGCGGAGATAAAGCTGTAACTCTAGAAAATCTAAAAGTGACAGGTGCAGCGAATATCACAATGACAGGATCTGGTTCAGGAACTGACTATGGTAGTGGTATAAATGTAGTAAGCTCAACAAATGTAACTTTAAATAACATCACTTTAACAAATAATGCAGCAGCAGGTTTAATTGTAAATAGCTCAAATGTTACAGCAAACGATTTAAATACAGGTGGAAACGGCTGGTATGGTGTGAATGTTGATAAGAAGGCTAGCGGAAATGCAAGCTTTAATCTAACAGGTAATGGTGTAATAGGAGAAAATACGAAAATCTATTCAGAGTCACCAGACTATGTTACTGTAAATGCTCAAGGTTATACTTCTAGTGTAATTACAGGCGGAGCAATGGTTTGGACTAAATAATCTAAGTAACTATTTTAAAACACCCTATTCCTTAAAGGAGATAGGGTGTTTTCTTTTTATGATTTAATAAAAGAAATACTATGTAATCCTAAAACAACTTTACGAATTATTTACAATCGTTTAAAACTAGGTTAATTATTCTTTTCTATAGTTAGAGATGTAGAAAATAATAATTTTCCTTAGGAGGACAAACAATAATGAAACGTGGATTAAAATTAACATTTGCAGCAATGGCTATTACAGGTATGTTAGCAGGATGTTCTAATAAAGATGATAAAACAACTGGAAAGACTTCAGATGATAAAAAAGTAGAATTAACAGGAACAATTGGTGCTGCTGGATCAACAGCATTACAACCACTAGCTGACGAAGCGGCAACTGAATTTATGGCTAAGTTCCCACAAGTATCAATTACAGTTCAAGGTGGCGGTAGTGGTACTGGTGTAAACCAAGTATCTACTGGAGCAATTCAAATTGGTAACTCAGATGTACCAGCTGCTGATAAATTAGAAGATAAAACTTTAGCAAGTTCATTAGTAGAAGCAAAAGTTGCTGGTGTTGGTTACTCAATGGTAACAAATAAAGATGTTGGTGTAGATTCACTTACACTTCAACAAATTGAAAATATTTTCGCTGGAAAAGTAGCGAACTGGAAAGAAGTTGGCGGTAAAGATGAGAAAATTAATGTAATTAATCGTCCAGCATCATCTGGTACACGTGCAGCGTTCGAAAAGAAAATTATGAAAGATGTTAAGATTAATGATGGTGTAGGAACTGTTCAAGACTCAAACGGTGCAGTTGAACAAGCTGTAAACTCTACTCCTGGTGCAATTTCTTATCTTGCTAACTCATATTTAATTGGCGATAAAAAAGATGCTTTAAAAACTGTAAAAATTGATGGAAAAGAATCTTCAACTGATAACATTACTTCTGGTGCATACCCATTCTATTCATATGAGTACATGATTACAAAAGGTGATGCGAAATCTCCAGTAAAAGAATATATTGAATTCATTAGTGGCGATGAATTTGCTAATAAGTTAGTTGAAATGGGCTATATCCCAGCTTCAGAAATGTCAGGTTTACAATAATATAATGTAATTTGAGCTGACTCTAAAGGTCTATGACTTTTTGAGTCAGCTTTTTTTATTTCTTTGTAATGGACAAAAAGCTTTTTTCAACAAATTCCGTCGCTATATCAACAAAAAGCATCACTTTATCAACGAAGTTCACAGCTATATCAATAAAAGTCACTATATGTTCGGGCTTTTCAATATTGACTACGTTAACGATCAACATGATGAAACTACTTAAAAAGTAAAGTTAGTATTAAGTAGTTTTCTACTTTATATTTAGTAAGTTTTAATAAATACTTGATAGTTTAACGCAACGTTTAGTGCCCATATATCGACTAAATATACAATTCCTAAAAAGATTTACAATTTCTTTACGATTGATTAAAACTTGCTTAACCTAAAAACTTTAAAGTAGAGAATGTAAGAGAGAAACAAACAAAAATAAAAAACAAAATTAAAAATAAAAACAAACATTTTAGGGGGATTAAAATGAAACGTGGATTAAAATTAACATTTGCAGCAATGGCTATTACAGGTATGTTAGCAGGATGTTCTAATAAAGATGATAAAACAACTGGAAAGACTTCAGATGATAAAAAAGTAGAATTAACAGGAACAATTGGTGCTGCTGGATCAACAGCATTACAACCACTAGCTGACGAAGCGGCAACTGAATTTATGGCTAAGTTCCCACAAGTATCAATTACAGTACAAGGTGGCGGTAGTGGTACTGGTGTAAACCAAGTATCTACTGGAGCAATTCAAATTGGTAACTCAGATGTACCAGCTGCTGATAAATTAGAAGATAAAACTTTAGCAAGTTCATTAGTAGAAGCAAAAGTTGCTGGTGTTGGTTACTCAATGGTAACGAATAAAGATGTTGGTGTAGACTCACTTACACTTCAACAAATTGAAGATATTTTCGCTGGAAAAGTAACGAACTGGAAAGAAGTTGGCGGTAAAGATGAAAAAATTAATGTAATTAATCGTCCAGCATCATCTGGTACACGTGCAGCATTTGAAAAGAAAATTATGAAAGACGTTAAGATTAATGATGGCGTAGGAACAGTACAAGACTCAAACGGTGCAGTTGAGCAAGCTGTAAACTCTACTCCAGGTGCAATCTCGTACCTTGCTAACTCATATTTAATCGGCGATAAAAAAGATGCTTTAAAAACTGTGAAAATTGATGGAAAAGAATCTACTACAGACAATATCGTTTCAGGTGATTACCCATTCTATTCTTATGAGTACATGATTACAAAAGGCGATGCGAAATCTCCTGTAAAAGAATATATTGAATTTATTAGTGGCGACGAGTTTTCTAATAAGTTAGTTGAGATGGGTTATATCCCAGCTTCGAAAATGGCAGGCTTAGAATAATATAAAAAATGAGAGTTGGTTTTATACCAACTCTCAAACTAATTTATTAATGGATGATAGGGGTTTATCATGAATTTCAAAAAAAGAAACTTTTTTCTAATTGAATACCTTGGAAGAACTCTTGTAACTTTATGTGGTTTCTTAATGATCGGTATTACAATAGCAATAATAGGATTTATTGTTAGTAAAGGGATTCAATCATTTACAGTAAGTGATATATCGTTAAGTGAAATTTTGTTTTCAAAACATTGGAGTCCGAATAATGCTTCAAACCCAACATATGGTGCTTTAATCTTTATTGTTGGATCAATTCTTGTATCTGTTGGCGCTGTAATTATAGCTGCACCAATTGCGATTGCATTAGCAATTTTCATGAATTTTATTTCACCTAAGTTTGGTGAAAAAGTATTAATTCCAGTTTTAGAAATTCTAGTCGGTATTCCTTCAGTAGTTTATGGATTTCTTGGGGTAACAATATTAGTTCCACTTCTTAGAAATACTGTAGGTGGAGTAGGTTTTAGCTTAATTGCAGGGATTATTGTGCTTAGTATCATGATTTTACCGACAATTGCAAGTATAGCATCTGATGCTGTGCGAGCTGTTCCTAGAACTTATTTAGAAGCATCATATGGACTAGGCTCTACTAGATGGCAAGCAATTAAATTGGCAATTGTACCCGCTGCAAAAACAAACATTTTAACAGCAGTCGTTTTAGGTCTGGCTCGTGCATTTGGTGAAGCATTAGCTGTACAAATGGTAATCGGAAATACAGTTAAGTTCCCTAATGGTATTTTTGACCCAACAGCAACATTAACAGGAATTTTAACAATGGATATGGCAAATACATTAAACGGTACAGCTTGGAATAACACTTTATGGACTCTAGCAATGATCTTACTTTTAATATCCTTCCTCTTTATACTTGTCATTCGATTAATTGGGAGAAAAGGAGGATATGAATCATGATTGCAAGAAAAATGGATAAGATTTGGACGGGAATTCTTTGTTTAATAGCTGGCTTAGTTGTAATATTATTACTATTTTTATTAAGTGAAATTATTTTTAAAGGTTGGGGATTCTGGGACTTTGATTTCTTGTTTGGAAAACCTAGTAATATTCAAGCAGGTGGTGGGATTGGACCACAACTTTTTAATTCATTTTATATCTTAGTGTTAACATTAATTATTTCAGTTCCGATTGGAGTTGGAGCTGGGATTTATATGGCAGAGTATGCAAAACCAGGTCGTTTTTTAAATTTCTTAAGACTATGTATTGAAACGTTGGCTTCGTTGCCTTCAATCGTAGTAGGTTTATTCGGTTTATTAGTATTTGTAACAATGACTGGATGGGGTTACACATTAATTGGTGGTGCACTTGCGATTTCAATCTTAAATCTTCCAAGTTTAACAAGGATAAGTGAAACAGCGTTATTAAATGTTCCTAAAACTAGTAAAGAAGGTAGTCTTGGATTAGGAGCTACAAAGTGGCAAACTATTACTAAAATTAGTATCCCAACAGCAATTCCACAATTAATTACGGGGATTATTTTAGCAGCTGGAAGAATTTTTGGTGAAGCAGCGGCATTAATCTATACTGCTGGACTTACAACGCCTATTCTAAATAATGCTGCTCCATTAAATACACCGATGAATCCGTTTAATATTTTTAGACCAGCAGAAACGTTAACAGTTCATATCTGGAAATTAAATTCAGAAGGTATTGTTCCAGATGCACAAAGCATCGCTACAAAATCTGCTGCAGTCTTAATCGTAATGATCCTTTTATTTAATCTATTTGCTAGATTGTTTGCTAAGTTTTTAAATAGACGTTTTACAGGGGCAAAAAGATAATAAAATAAGTATTTTTAAAAATCTCTATGGAAGATTCCGTAGAGATTTTTTGTATTAGTTGGTCCTGTCCTTTATAAATGTTGGGAGCGCTATTTTGATTAAGAATATTATTGATACAGGAGGGGAAATCCTTTTTATCGATAATATTATTAACGAATTAAAGTTAAGCGTTTTTTATTTCATCAACCTCACTAAGTAATGATTCTAAATGTTTTAAAATTGTCTTAGCTATTTGATGTTCTTTATTTTGTTCTAAGTGCTCTTTAGCAACTTTAGATAATTCAGTATAATTTTGATGTGAACTTTGGTTATGCTTATCATTAGTTTCTGAAAAGTTGAAAGCATTGCTAAGCTTAACACTTATTTCATTGTGTAGACTTTTCAGACTTTCAATAATTTCATCCATACTTGGCACTCTCCACTTCGTTTAATAAGTTTAATTCATAATTAGTATTTACATGTGACCTTTAAAAATGAGTTGATAATTATTAATAATTAGGCTCAGTTAAATAAAAATGTTGATTTTTGAACTAAAAAAGAGGTTGTCTAATTGGAACAGGTTCAGATTTTGAGTACAAAAATAATAATAACAGTTCAATTTTAAGTCCAATTTGCAAATGAATTGGACTTCTTTTATTTGTTAGTATAAAGGTATTATTTTGATTTTAACTATTAATTTAACATAGTAATTAGCAAGTGTCTGATGACCAGCAGACAGTCTACAAAACCTATGTTAAAATTAGTGTTAATTTGGCATACAATGTATGACCAATTTTTGATGTGGAGGAAATTATGTCATTTGAAGAATTAAGAAAAAACAAACCAACAATTCAATGGGTCGAGAATGATGAGGATAATGAATTTTTTAATGAAGAAAATATTAATGCAACAAATCAAGTTCTTGACAGTTTTATTAATAGCTTAGAAAAACTGGGTGCAAACCCTCCAGAAGCAGAAATAATGAAGATTGTTAAAGATGTGGTAATTAAATTTAATGAATTAAATGAACAACATGATTATTACATCGAAACGATGGAGCGAGAAGACCTTTGTGAGTTTATTGATACAGCAGTAAGTATTGCAGGATTAGAAACTGATGATGACATTACCGAAGAGTGGAGAGAATGGTAATCAAAAAGGAGCAAACTTCGCTGCTTTTTTGTTGTCTTATGTGCTAAATTTACTGTTAATTTGATAACTAAAATGTCTGCTTTTTTGGTTGCTGTTTGATTTTTTGTACCTCAAAACTGAACACATTAGTCTAATTGGTGCTCTTTTTTTATTGAAGTATCGACCAGATAAGTTGATTAAGAATCGGTGTGACCCTGTTCTTATTGTTTTTTATATTAAATTATGTGTTTTTAATAGCAATGAAGTTCATTTTTATCGTTTTGGGGACAATCTGTTCTGTTAGCTTGAGAGGCATGTGGCTGTACCCCTTTTAGATTGGAATTTTAGCTTTGGAAATGATTTTACACTTGAGGGATAGGATAAAGTATAGTAAAATCATCAAAGTGATCGCTCTTAATATATATGAACTGTATAACTTCTAGAATATGGCTAGAAGGTCTCTACCAGGAACCTTAAAAATCCTGATTACAGAAAATGAATTTATTCGTTTTTTGTAATCAGGATTTTTTTATTGTTTTCTGTAAAGGACCTTCAGGGTCATTTCATTTTATATTAACTAAGAAAGGATAGAAATATAGTATGAATTTGAAAGTTTTTATAATAGCGTTATCGACCGTTGCGGTAGGATTAGTTGAATTAATCGTTGGTGGAATATTGCCAACAATCGCCGATGATTTCAACATTTCATTAAGCACTGCAGGGCAACTTATAACAGTGTTTTCGCTTATCTATGCCATTGCCGGTCCGATTTTACTGGTATTAACCAGCAGAATCGAACGTAAGAAATTGTATCTTGCTTCCTTGTTTGCCTTTTTCATCGGTAATGTAATGACATATTTTAGTCCAAACTTTACCTTTATGATGATTGCTAGGGTGTTGACGGCAACAAGTACAGCACTTGTCGTTGTGCTTTCTTTAACCATTGTTGTTAAAATTGTTGCTCCTGCCCACCAGGCCAAAGCTTTGGGACTCATTTATATGGGGATTAGTTCGTCATTAGTGTTAGGCGTACCATTGGGAATCCTGATTTCCAATATGTTTGGATGGCGTGTAATATTTCTTGGAATCGCTGTATTATCAATCGGATCGATGGCGCTTATTTCACTATTTTTGGGGCGCATTCCTGGGGAAAAAACAATTCCGCTTTCACAACAATTAAAGGCTTTAGGAAGTGGGAAAATAATCAGCGCCCATCTTGCTACCATGTTTATGTTAGCAGGACACTATACGATTTATGCCTATTTTACACCATTTTTAGAAACGAATCTTCATCTAAATTCCAACTGGATTAGTATCTGCTATTTTGTATTTGGTATTGCAGCCGTAAGTGGTGGAGCATTCGGAGGAACACTTTCTGATTGGATTGGTGCTCGCAAAAGTATCATCATCGTTATCAGTGCATTTGCTATTGTATTGTGTTTAATACCATTAACAACTTCTTCACTAGTCTTATTCATCCCAACGATGATGGTTTGGGCAGCATTGAGTTGGAGCTTGGCGCCACCTCAACAAAGCTATTTGATTCAAACCGATCCAGCTACGTCTGATATACAGCAAAGTTTTAATAATTCCGCATTGCAAATTGGTATTTCGCTTGGTTCAGCAATTGGTGGCATTGTGCTAAACCAAACTGGCTCGGTTTCCAACACAGCTTGGTTTGGGAGTGGCATTGTCATTATTGCGTTACTATGCGCAGTCTTTTCTTTTACGAGACCGAACATATCAAGAGAACAAAAGGCTTCGGCCTAGTCTTCCCAAGGGGTTAAAGATGGAACTCTGGTCTATGTTGAAGACAAATTAGCTTTAAAAACAAAATAATTTACTAGTTTTGATACTTCCTTATGCAACTAACGCACTGCTTTGGTTCAATAAGATTTATTCCCCATTTAATCTTTTGACCTCATTTTCTAAGTAGGTAAGTCGTTTATTGATTTTATAAAGAATAGGTAAATATGCTATAACAATAATGATTCGGACGGCCGAAAATGTCATCTTTCTTCATACTTTGCAACGGAAGTCAATAAAAAGCCAATCCCTTCTGCGGCAAGGGATTGGCTTTTTCCTTTTTCTCTTCATATGCATCATTTTATACATCGTAGACTTCTCAACGTTTGTAGGGGAATCTGTAACTATCCTATTCTCTTATTTTTGTATAAAATCCTGAATGATTCATGTAGCCTTTAATTAAAAAGGGAAATTTGATGAATTATATTCGGTAGTATTACTAGACTCTTCAACCGAATTTGGTTGACATTCTGTTAGCTTATACATATCTTCATTCATTGAAAAACGAGGTTGAATATTATTGCTCGTTAAAGCTGTGTCAAATTCTTCACGTAATTCATATCGATCATTTGAATGACTTTTACCAATATAAAATAGGTGAGGATTAATCATATATCCATTCTCTATTTTTGCAATAAATTGCTTTTGACATAATCTTTTTAGACTTTTTGATGCATTCCCTTTATCCATATTTAGTTCTAGTGCAATTCTTTTCCGAAATCCAATTTTTTTGTGAAATAAATTTTACCACTTACGATCTGCGCCACCACCACCACTGCCGCGTTTACATTTATTATCTATGATACATTTTGCTTCATTAGGATAATATTTTCTCAATTTCTTTTCCGCATCTTTTAAATTACTATTTGCTTTTAAATATTTTTTGTAAACATAGACTCTCATCGGTATTGTAACGGTTTTGCTCATGGTTTTGCTTCCAGATTGAATACCAACTTTTGTAATAGTAGTTACATTATCTACAAAATCTGTCTTTGAGTATTCTCTTTCACTTGACAGGGTTAAAGATTTATACTCATCGTATGCTTTTGAAGATATATCTACAATAAGAGATCCCAAACTAAATTGATCATTTAAGCTACTCCAAAAAAATAATTTTTGAACAGCACTATTATAGTTCTTTTCTAAAGATTTAAGCGTTGGTTTTGATGCCGCTTCGGTTGAACCAGGTTGCACTAGCAATAAAAACAAAGAAAATGCACTTAAAAACATAATAATTTTATTTAAATTTTTTTTCATATTAAACACCTTTCCCATTAGTATTATTTTTTTGTTTTCTACAATTCTATTATACATGATTTATTTATCCATAAAATTCCAAAAATGGAAAATTTAAATCTATTAGAGATACAATCCAAATTAAAATTTTAAATTTTTTTTGCTATTAGGTTGAGCTGGCTGGGTTTTTTTGATTTTTCGTATGTCAGGAATTTTTGAGATATTTTTTCTGTGGCAAAATTACCACGAACAAAATATGGGGTAGCGTTAGGGGTATGCGGATCGTGAGAACCAAAATAAAGGAAATTAAAAAATAAATTCCCTTGTGCAGTAAGAACAAAAACCAACCCTTAATTTACATACTCCCCTCTATAAAATCGGATTCAAATTATCATAAATATTCAATATCTTACTAAACTAAACTGCCATTTAGTTCCACAAAAAAAATCGGCTAAAGAGCCGATTATGTTGTTCAACTAAAGCACTGCGTTAGTTACATAAGGAATATGAAGAATTAAAAGAAAAACTTGTTAATTAAAAAGGCAATTAATGCAAGACCAATATACTTTAGTATAGTACGCATTTTCCATTTTTCTAAGTAATAATTAAGCTAAGATAAAATAAAGTGAGGTTGCTATAAAAAAGAAATTGAATGAAAGATGAAAAAATTCAAGAATAAACCAATCGCAAAATAGGCTAATAGGTGTACACCATCGTATTTTTCTTCTAGCTTTTTTCTTTTTCTTGTGACATTGCAGTTCTCCCTTATAAAATCATTTATTTATATTATATTCTTTAGTTTATTTTTAAATCCTTGTACAACTATCGCATCAATTAGTTGAATAAGAATTTCAGTTATTTAGCTAGGCTGTCAACTATACTCTAAATCCTTTTAAACAAAGGATTAATTACCTCTTCAATGTATTCCTGATATCCATCCAAATTTGTAATAACTGGATATGATTCATAGAATACCTTAGCACCTTTAATAAATTCTTTACAAAAATACGTTGGTTCAATGTCATAATCATTAATTTGATTGCCAATTTTTAATGTTATTCCATTATTTACATTTTTCTTTATTGATAAGTAACATTCGTAATCTGGATAACATTCGTTTCCTTCTCCAGTTAGGTAAAAGGCCTGAATTAATTGTACATAAACCAACCACATATCTGTTAAAGTTCCAAAATAGGTGGAATCTATAATACTTGTCGTATTAAATTGAATATCAACAAATCCGTATAACCTTTCTCTTCCTGATAGGAATTGAAGTTTTTCTTTGTTAAATTCTCGAAATTCTATAAAATGCTTAGTGTAATCTGTTGGTTTTTCTAACTCACCATACCATTCACCATTTTTGTGTACATAAGTTTTGATACTTAACATATTTCACCTCGAAATTTTACTTAGGATAAAATTGGGTTATTTTCTAATTAAATAATAACACTTCTTATTGTACTAATCTGCCATTTAGTCACCCATGCAGCGCTCACGCTGCACCACAGTTGCATAAGAAAATCAACAATCTAATTTAACAGAGCCAATAATTATACAAACGTGGGGGGGTAACGATATTGACTGATGATACTTCAATAAATATAAAAAATAGTATTTTACGGATTCATTTAACTTTTGAACCAATCTGCCGAGGATTAATTCTTTAAAAATATTATTCTGAAAAAACTGTTGACAAGTTTGGTTTGCGTCCGTATAGTATTAGTTATTATAAAAAATATTCAGAAAATATTTATCAAAACGCAAAGATCAGGAGTAGTAAAAGTTAATTATTAGGTAAAGAGAGCTGCGGGGTGGTGCGACGCAGTCCAATGATACTTTGAACTTGCCTGGGAGTGGTAAAGCGAAAGATTAGATTTAATCTTTTCTCTTGTTTTAACGATTGACCTACGTTACAAGGTTTTTAAAGTAGGGTTCGAAAAGAGCCAATAAGAGTGGTACCGCGGTAAGCTAAGGCATGTCGTCTCTTTCTTCATTTGATTATGAAGAATGGGATGATGTGCCTTTTTTGATTTTTTAGGAGGTTAGGATATGAAAACGGACAAACAGAAATTACAAAGGACAATGACGTCAAGACATATTACGATGATGGCATTAGGAGGTGCCATTGGGGCAGGTTTATTTAAGGGAAGTAGTTCAGCAATTGATATGGCAGGCCCATCCATCATAATTGCTTACTTGCTAGGAGGCATCATTTTATTATTCGTTTTACAAGGTTTAGCTGAAATGGCGGTTCGCAATAGCGATGCAAGAACTTTCAGGGATCTTGTCCAATCTATATTAGGAAAGTACCCAGCTTATTTCCTTGATTGGATTTATTGGAAAATGTGGGTATTGAACATCACGGCTGAATCAATCGTTGCTGCTATTTTCATTCAATATTGGTTACCAGATTATCCAATATGGATGCTTGCATTAGTTGTTTCGGTGTTGGTTACAACAATCAATTTACTATCGGTAAAGGTTTTTGCTGAAACGGAGTACTGGCTTGCTTTAATTAAAATTACTGTCATCATTGTGTTCATCTTAGCTGGGTTAATATTGTTACTTGTGAATTTTGGTGATCATAAAGCAGTCGGTTTCTCTAACTTGACAGACCATGGCGGTTTCTTCCCAAATGGATCAAAAGGATTAATTTCGGCTATGTTGGTTGTAATTTATTCATATGGTGGTACTGAAATTATCGGGGTCACATTGGCAGAAACGAAAAATCCCGAAAAAGTGGTTCCAAAAGCCGTTCGAAGTACTTTGGTTAGAATCATTTCTTTCTATATCATTCCATTTTTCATCATCGTTAGTTTAATTCCTTGGAACAAAGTAAACGGGGTGCCAGAAAGTCCGTTTGTAATGGTCTTTAAAATGATAGGGATTCCTGGTGCTGACCATATTATGAATGCTGTTGTTCTAATAGCAATTATTTCATCGATGAACTCTGGATTGTATGGTTCATCCCGCGTTCTGTATACGCAAGCTGCGGACGGTCGCATTCCGAAAATCTTTTCAAAATTATCTAAGAGGAAAGTTCCTGTATACGCAATATTAATGTGTACTTCCACTTTACTTGGCGGTGTACTAATTTCCTTATTTGCTGGAAGCAAGACATTTGATTTCTTGATGGGATCGCTAGGATATACTGTATTATTCATCTGGTTGATTATTGCCTTTGCTCATTTGAAATCACGTAAACAGTCATCTGGAAAAACAAGTGAATATTTAGTTAAATGGTTCCCATATACGACTTGGGCTGTAATCATCGCTTTAATGATGATTCTAATCGGAATCATTTTCACGACACCGATCATCGTAACGATCATTACACTTTGCATCTACGTCTTTATTACGTTAACGTATGTATGGAAAAAACGTCTTAACAAAAACTTGTAGAAGAGATAATTAGCAATAATTGAAATTGATGGTGATTATTGAGCCTTACTTAAGGCAGGTAATGTAATCACAACACTTATACTATTCTTGTTCTTCAATTAACTGGTGCTTTACTTTTAATGAGTAAAGCCCTTTTTTTCTGAATAGTAAATCAAATATAGCTATTGCTCATGGACAAGCATACAATCACTTAAGTCTATTCTAAATATAATGATAGGAGTTTATTAGAGAGTGAAGTGACAATTGTGCCTCCAAAAATGAAAAAACCAAATGATTCAAATGAAGAAAATAATGAGAATAAAGAGAATATTAATATTGCATCGGCTTTTAGAGCTGTAAGCAATGTAACTCAAACCGTGCCCGAAAATACTTTTGTAAAAGTAAACTACAATAAAAAACAATTTGATTTAGCAAATGAATATAATCCGTTTACTTCAATATTTAGAACAAGAAATAATGGGGTCTATTTAGTTTCTGGAACGATTACTTTTTTCCCTGTTAACAACAATGTCGATTATAGAGTACGGATCGAAATTCGCGTAAATGGAAAACCTGCAATCGCTATTGATAATGATTTCTTTGGTCCAATACTCTTTGGAAATACTGTAAATGTCTCAACAATCGCGAAACTTAATGCTATGGATAAGGTTGAGGTTTTTGCTCAAAGTAGCATAGCTGGTACGATTGATACAAATGTTGATGGTGAGGTTAGTACGCATTTTGAAGCGGCAAGATTTCCGTCTCCATCATAATTAGATTAAATTTATATCCGTGTTTAAGAAGGTGTGCTTATTGCTAGCCTTTTTTATGTAGGTCTGGTACTTCGCTTGAAAAATAAAGAAGCCACCTTATAAGGTGGCTTTAAACTGTTGAAAAATGAGTTCGTCAATTAGTGTTCAACAACATTATCATGGTTAAGGTTGATTTCTATTAAAGACAGTTATGAGGAAGTACATTTCAATTTTTTGCTATTTAACTTCCTCATGAAGCAGTCATGAGGAAGCATATCTCAACATTTAGCTATTTAACTTCCTCATGAAGCAGTTATGAGGAAGTATATCTCAACATTTAGTTATTTAACTTCCTCATGAAGCAGTTATGAGGAAGCATATCTCAACATTTAGCTATTTAACTTCCTCATGAAGCAGTTATGAGGAAGCATATCTCAACATTTAGCTATTTAACTTCCTCATGAAGCAGTCATGAGGAAGTATATCTCAACATTTAGCTATTTAACTTCCTCATGAAGCATTCATGAGGAAGCTTATCTCAACATTTAGCTATTTAACTTCCTCATGAAGCAGTCATGAGAATGTATATCTCAACATTTAGCTATTTAACTTCCTCATGAAGCAGTTATGAGGAAGTACATTTCAATTTTCAAAAAATCAATTACATATTCAAATCGGCAATTGAACAATAAAAGTACTACCTTTTCCTGAAACACTTTACTTTCTACTATTATATTACCGCCGTGAGCATTAGCAATTGACTGGGTAATTGATAAGCCTAAGCCAGCGTCACCGTATTTTCTAGTGCTTTTGTAAGGTCTGATTACGAAACGAAGTAATTAAAAAATGCAAATAAAGATTATTCACAAAGTGCAATAAAAGCAGCGCGTGTGATTGCCATGATTACACCGATTGTTACATTTATTATGAATTTGTGCCTTGTTGGAATCCTTTTATATGGCGGGTATCTGATTAGGTTGAATTCAGTTCAGGTAGGCGATTTAATTAATTCACCATGTGTTTTTTGATCAAAAAAAGGGATTGGTAAGCTTTGATATTTTTTCAAACAGATCTTGTCTCATATCGGATCTTTTTTTTTGAAAAAATCTCAATATAACGTTTTTTTAGTAATGGTAGTTTGAGGTTACAAAATTCCTTATTAAACGATTCATTCGTTCGAATAAAATAAAAGGGAAAAAATTGTAAAGTTTAATAGTCTTGTAAACTGTATAATCAAAATGTACTATTTTAATATAGGACTGGAGGACGTTATGGAAGAGAAAAAGTGGTCGATTATTTTAAGCGTACTTTTTTTATTGTTTGTTTATGTACTTATTCATTTTGAAATAAATGCTAGAAATATTGAAAATTCAGTTCAAAAACTACAGGATCGAGAAGTAGAACCGAAGAAAAAACTCCATTTTGTCCTTATTTCGCAGGAGTTTGATAATCCTTATTGGAGGAAAGTACAAGAAGGGGCAGATGTTGCTGCAGAAAAATTTGGAGTAAATGTTGAATATATCGGTCCTTTACGTACAAGTCCGGAAGAACAAATTAAATTATTAGAAAAGGCAATTGCTTCTCAGGTGGACGGTATTATCGTACAAAGTCTTGATGAGAATACTTTTTCGCCCGTAATTAATAAAGCGGTTTCACAACATATTCCTGTTATTACAATTGATACAGATGCGCCAAAGAGTAAGCGTATTGCTTATGTTGGTACAAATAATTTTAGCGCAGGAGAGCAGTTAGGAAAAGTTGTCGTAGAGGAAACGAATGGTGTTGGAAAAATTGGCGTTATTATAGGGAGTGAAAAATCAGAAAGTCAGCAGGCGAGATTAAATGGCTTTTTAAGTATTGTGAAAAAGCATCCTAAATTAGTAGTAAAGGATATTGAGTCCTCTAATATATCGATTATTCAAGCAAAGCTTCAAACTGAAAGTATGTTACGTAATAATAAAGACATTTCAGTTATGGTTG
The DNA here is from genome assembly GCF_042721555.1 of Gottfriedia sp. NPDC058432. Classification (NCBI taxonomy): domain Bacteria; kingdom Bacillati; phylum Bacillota; class Bacilli; order Caryophanales; family Bacillaceae; genus Gottfriedia; species Gottfriedia sp. NPDC058432. Next base: position 156,916 of record NZ_JBHXLC010000005.1, on the reverse strand, counting down.
GTACAAGTGCTTTAGACGCGATTGGCATTTTGAATGCATCAAAAAATTTAAAGTTAAATCAAGTAGAGATATTTGGATTTGATAATATCGAAGGTACACTCCAAGCAGTTCAAGATGATGCGATTAAAGCAACTGTTATTCAGAAGCCATATGAAATGGGCGTTCAATCTGTCGGATTATTAATTGATTCGTTACATGGAAAAGTTATTAATAAAGAAAATTTTACACCAACCGAGGTGGTGACTAAAGAAACGTTGATCAGGAGGAGAAACGTTGAAAATTAGGACAAAGTTATTTATTTTTATTCCTATTTTAGTTATTTTACTAAATCTAGTTTCATTTTTTATATTTGAAAATGGTAAGAAGGTTCAAGAGAGTTATAATTTAATGATTAATAAAATATTTTTATATAAACAAATCTCTTCTGAAACCCAAGAGAATTTAAGTTTGGTAAGTAGTTATATTATTAATCCACAGCCAAAAAACTATCGATCGATTTTGCAACATAAAAGTAATTTACAAAAATTAAAAAAAGAATTATTAACACATAATGCTACTAAAAATAATCAACTTGTGTTAGAAAACTTTACCCATATGATTGATTCTTTTCTAGAGTTAGAATCATCAATTACAGATAATTTAGTCTCTCAAAATTTTTCAAGTTATACAGATCAATACCGGGATATAGAGAAGATATCAGGGTTTATTAGAGAGGATAGTCAAAACTTAGTTGATTTAGAGCTTAGTAATTATCAGCCTATTTTTCGAAAGATTATTGCAAATACTCAGTCTATGAATCAATTAGGTGTCCAGTTGTTCGTTATAACGACTATCATTAGTATTGTTTTTGCAATATGGTTGTCTAGAAGTATCGTCATTCCAATCAATCGATTAGTTTATATGGCTAAACAAATTGGTAAAGGTAATTTTAATGTTGCTCCTCCCACATTGTATCAAAACAATGAAATCGGAATTCTTGGGAAAATCCTCAATGAAATGTCAAAGAATTTAAGTAATTTAATGATTAAAAATATCGAAATTGTAGAAAAGGACCGACTTGTAAAGGAACTTGAATTAAAAGCCTTACAAAGTCAGATCAACCCGCATTTCCTGTTCAATACGTTAAACGTTATATCTAAGTTAGCTTATATAGAAGGGGCTGAGCAAACGAGTGATCTAACAGTATCGACCTCGAATTTGCTGCGTTATAATTTACGAAAACTAGACGAGCCTGTCACTCTTTTGGAAGAAATCAAGAATGCTGAAGAATATTTTTCGATTCAAAAGGCGAGGTTTAGAGATCGTGTACGCTTCGAATTAAATATAGAAGAATCATGTTTAGGACATAAAGTTCCTTGTTTAACATTGCAACCACTTCTTGAAAATGCATTTATACACGGTATCGAAGGGATGGAGCAAGGTGCAGTAATAGGAATTACGATTAAGAATTCTGAAAAATATATTTACACCGAAATTTATGATAATGGTGCTGGTATGAAAGAGGAGACTAGAGAGGCTCTCTTAACATCGTCTATGCCGATCATCTCTCAAAAAAGCTCAACTGGATTAGGTACAACAAATGTGTTTAAACGCTGGCGCCTCTTTTATGGAGAAGAAGATATTGTTGATATCAAAAGTGAAATAAATAAAGGGACAACCATTATATTAAAGCTTCCTGTCTCATCAAAATTTTAAAATTAAAGGAGGTAACTATGTATCGTTTATTAATTGTTGATGATGAACCATTAGAGCGCGAGGGACTTGAATTGATGATAAATCGATCAATGCCTAATCAATTTCAATTTGAACAAGCTGAAAATGGACGAGTTGCGATTGAAAAATCAATAGAATACCAGCCTCATATTATCTTTATGGATATAAAAATGCCTGGTATTCAAGGGCTTGAAGCTGTTTCGGTTATAAAGCAAAAACTACCTGATACAAAAATATTCATTGTCACTGCATATGACTACTTTACATATGCACAAGAAGCCATTTCATTAGGTGTTAAAGATTATATATTAAAGCCTGCTAAACGAGATCATATCATCTCTTTACTTCAGAAGATGATCGATGAAATAGAAGATGATCATAAGAAAAGATTACAAGAATTAGAGGCTATTGAAAATTTATCGATTATACGTCCTCTCACTGAAAATGAATATACATTAATGTTAATGTTTAATACTGTTCAAGAACTAAATATGTCCCAACTTTCTAGCATTCTCGGATTTGAAATCGAGTTAGGTTATGCAAGTGTGATTAAATTGCCTAAAGAAATTAGTCAAAATGACAAAGAACAAAGGAGAATTTATGAATGTGTTAGACACTTTATGAAATCTTCGAGGAATTGTTTAATCAGCCCTGTTGTAGATGGTCAATTAGCCATATTTATTCCAGTACAGCCTAACCGAGAAGCCGATCTTCAAACACTTGTACTCTATCAAGATGCTTTAAAAACGATTGAATACATAGAAAATCAAACTGGTTATCAAACAGTGATTGGTATTGGGTCTTTAAAGCAAGGGATTGAAGGGTTACGACAATCATATAATGAGGCATTTCATGCAAGTTTAGAATGTGATGAGTTAACACGTGTTAATCAGCATTCATTAAGTCATTCTATCAGTATACCAGACGAGGAAAAACAAGTTTTAATTGATTCTTTTAGAAAAGCGGATCTAGAAGACGTTATGAATCAATTTAATAATTTGTATGAAAGATTTAGTCATTATGATGTTTCGCAAGTTAGAACGGAATTAAATTCACTATTTAATCAAATTTTCCAATCTCTTCGTAATTCATCGATTGAAGTTGAGAAATTTCATATTCCAGACATGAATGAAATCAATCAATTGAAGATGATTGTGGAGCAACAAATCATTAATTTAATTACAAAGATTGATCGAGAAAAAGAAATTAAGACGAATCATCTGATGATATTGGCAAGGGAATTTATCGCTCATCACTTCATAGAGGATCTCTCACTTGAGCAAGTGGCCAACTATTTAAAATTGAATCCAGTTTACTTTAGTAAACTATTTAAAAAGCAAACAGGTGAGACTTTCAGTGATTATTTAATGAATTTGAGAATCAATAAAGCAAAACAATTAATGGAAAAAAGAGAATTGAATCTAAAAGAAATTTGTTACCAAGTTGGCTATAATGATCCAAATTATTTTAGTCGAGTATTTAAAAAATGTACGAATGAATCTCCTAAGGAATATAGGAAGAAAGTTTTAATGAATATTTAAAGGGAAAAATACTTGAATGTGAACTGATAAACGATTAATTATTTTATTTGAATAGTTAGTAATAAAAGAGTCTAACGACATACTTAATGACTGTATTTACGAATTGCTTTATTAATTTGTAAATACTTTTATTGAGTTTTCTGTTTGACTCTTTTTTTGATTTAAATCGAAATTAACTGTACTAATATGTCCCAAAGTTAAGATAATGCTAGTTTTAATATTCTGAATGTAAACGTTTTCTGAGTTGAGGTAAATTAGTGCAGATAATAGACAAAAGAGTGAAGGAAATGGGTAAGCGTTTCCAATAAAAATCGTGATAACCTTATTTATGTAAGCGTAACCAGAAAAAAAGGGGGAAACACTTTGAAAAAGTTATCAAAGATTTTTGCAATAATTTCAGTATTTTTAGTAATGACTCTTGTTGCAGCTGGATGTGGATCTTCAGCAACATCAAGTGATAGCACTTCTGCTGGTAAGAAAAGTAAAAATGGTAAGGTCGATATTGGTATCGTTTTACCTACGAAAGATGAGCCACGTTGGACTCAAGATGAAACTCGCTTTAAAAATGCTTTAAAAGATACAGATTATTCAGTTGAAATTTTATTCTCACAAGGTGACTCTGCTAAAGAAAAAGCAAACGTTGATTCTTTAATTGCAAAAGGCATCAAAGTTTTAATTATTTGTCCTCAAGACGGTGCTGCTGCTGCTGCTTCAGCTGAAGCTGCAAAAGCTGCTGGTGTTAAAGTAATTTCTTATGATCGTTTAATTACAGGTACTGACGCAGTTGATTACTATGTATCATTTGATAGCGTTGCTGTAGGTGCTGCACAAGCACAATATCTTGTAGATCATGCTTCAGGGAAATCAGGTCAACCTTTATACCTATACGCTGGTGCTGCATCTGATAACAATGCATTCTTATTCTTCCAAGGTGCTTGGAAAGTTCTTCAACCAAAAATTGCTGATGGAACTTTCAAAGTTGAGAATTCAGCAGCTGCAAATAGCTTAAAAGCTAAGGCTGATTTAACTCGTGATGAGCAAGCAAAAATTATCGGTCAAGTTACAACTAACTGGGATTTCAACGTAGCTAAAAACTTAACTTCATCTAACTTAACAAAAGCTACAAAAGCTGATAAAGGCGATGTATTAGTTCTTGCTCCAAATGACGGGACTGCTCGTTCAATCGCAGATACATTTAAAGCAGATAAAGATGTAACTTCATATATAATTTCTGGTCAAGATGCTGAAAAAGCATCTGTACAGTACATTATTGACGGTAAACAATCTATGACTGTTTTCAAAGACGTTCGTACATTAGTTAAAGATGCAATCGCTACTGCAACTTCAATCTTAAAAAATGAAACACCTGATGCTTCAGGCGTTACAAACAACGGTAAAGCTGATATCAAAACAAAACAAACAGATATTATTGTTGTTGACCAAAGCACAGTGAAGAAGGATTTAGTTGATTCTGGATACTATAGCGCTTCTGACTTCACGGGATTGAAGTAATTAATAGAAGAAAGAACTTGCAAAATAGTGATGGTCTAACCGTCACTATTTTGTTAATTATTCAATTTAATCAATGACTCAAGTAGATGGCAAATTCGGGAGACGGATCATATGAGTGAATTTATTTTAGAGATGAGAAATATCTCAAAAGAGTTTCCAGGTGTGAAGGCATTAAGCGATGTTAACTTCAAGGTTAGAAAAGGGGAAATACATTGTTTAGTCGGTGAAAACGGTGCTGGAAAATCGACTTTAATGAAAGTATTAAGTGGTATTTATCCATTTGGAACCTATACAGGTGATATTGTTTTTGGAGACGAAGTTCAAAAGTTTTCAAAAATAAGTGATAGTGAAAAAAAGGGTATCGGAATCATTTATCAGGAATTATCTCTTTTTCCTGAGCTGTCCGTTTACGAAAATATTTTTATCGGACATGAAATTAAAAAGGGAATAACTGTTGATTTCAATGAAACGATTGTTAAAGCAATCGAAATGCTAAAAAAAGTAAAGCTAGATGTAAATCCGGAAGTGCAAATTAAAGAGTTAGGCGTAGGGAAACAGCAACTGGTTGAAATAGCAAAAGCACTTAGTAAAGATGTTAAATTGCTTATTCTCGATGAGCCTACGGCTGCTTTAAATGAAGATGATAGTGAAAACCTACTTTTCTTGATGGGAGAGCTAAAGAATCAAGGAATTTCTTGTATTATGATTTCGCACAAACTTAAAGAAGTAATTGCTGTTGCAGATACGGTTACTGTACTTCGCGACGGAAAAACAATTTGCTCTTTAAATAAAGAAGAAATCACCGAAAACACAATAATCAAACATATGGTTGGTCGTGAAATTGATGATATTTATCCGAAGCGTCCAAATCAAAAGTTTGGTGAAGTTTCATTAGAATTAAAAGACTGGAATGTGTACGATCCAAAATTAGGTCGTAAGATTCTTCATCATATTGATCTAAATGTTCGAAAAGGCGAAATTATCGGTATTGCTGGATTGATGGGATCAGGTCGAACAGAACTAGCAAAAAGTATTTTTGGAAATCCGACAAATTTCAAACTTGATGGTTCCGTTTTAGTGCAAGGGGAGCAAAAGCGTTTTAAACATCCAAAAGATGCAATAAAAGCTGGAATAGCTTATGTAACAGAGGATCGTAAAGGCGACGGATTGATCCTTGAACAAGATATTAAAAATAATATTTCGATTACGAACTTATTTGAAATTTCCAAGTCAAGCGTAATTAATCAACATGAAGAAATTGTCGTTGCAAATGATTACTTAAACAAGTTAAACATAAAAGCTCCATCAATTACTTCAATTGTAGGGAAGTTGAGTGGTGGTAATCAGCAAAAAGTATCGTTGAGTAAATGGTTATTTACAAATCCGAATGTACTAATTCTCGATGAACCTACTCGTGGAATAGACGTAGGTGCAAAATTTGAAATCTATAGTTTTATGAATCTACTGGTTGAACAAGGCATGAGCATTATCATGATTTCCTCTGAACTTCCAGAAGTCCTTGGTATGAGTGATCGAATTTATGTTATGGCAGAAGGTAAAATAACCGGGGAATTATCAAGAGAAGAAGCAACTCAAGAGAGCGTTATGGCTCTAGCTACCGTTTAAGAGAGGTTGAATAAAATGAACTTTTTTCAAGAAGCAGGCATGTTATTAAGAAAAAACATCCGTGAATATGGAATGTATATAGCTCTTGCAGTAATAATGTTAGTTTTTACGTTAAATACAGATGGATTATTTATGTCATCTCGTAACTTAAGTGATTTAATCAATATGACAGGTTATGTTGCAGTCCTTGCAGTTGGTATGACATTAGTAATCGTCATTCGACATATTGATCTTTCAGTTGGTTTCGTTGCTGGTTTTCTAGGAGCAGTAGTTGCTCTATTTCTAACACATGGTTTGCCAGTCTGGATTTCAATCATTGCAGTTCTAGTATTTGGCGCTATTATTGGTCTAATTAATGGATTCTTTGTTGCTAATTTAGGAATTCCTTCATTCGTAGTTTCATTAGCAGGCATGTTAATATTCAAGGGATTACTACTAATGTCTCTTGTTAAAACTGGTACGATCATCGTTGCTAACGAAAGCTTTAAGGCGATTGGAAATGGCTATATTCCTAGTTTAGGAAATTTGAATGGTTTACACATATCAACACTATTAATTGGTGCGATCTCTATCATTCTTTTTATCTGGAGTGATTTTAAAAAGAGAAACGTAAACATAAAGTACGGTTTTGAAGTACTTTCAATGCCGATGCAAATTATTAAATTATTGTTTATTTCTGGTATCATTGGTTACATTTGCTATATTCTTGCCGGCTATCAAGGAATTTCTTGGACTGCTGTGATCATGTTTATTGTTGTAGTAGTCTACCATTTCATTACAACAAGAACTCCTTTAGGGCGTCACATTTATGCAGTTGGTGGAAACCCTGAAGCAGCACAGTTAAGTGGAATTAGCGTAAAGAAAATCACTTACATTGTATTCGGTTCAATGAGTATGCTTGCAGCCCTTTCAGGCGTATTGTTTACAGCTCGACTTGCATCTGCTTCTCCCCAAGCAGGTACAATGTTTGAGTTAGATGCAATTGCTGCAGCTTATGTAGGTGGTGTTTCTGCTGCTGGTGGTGTTGGTAAAGTAACAGGTACTATTATCGGTGCATTCGTAATGGCTTCATTAACAAGTGGGATGAACTTAATGGGTATTGATATTTCATACCAATACATCATCCGAGGAGCAGTTCTTGTTCTTGCAGTTGTATTTGACGTAATGACACGTAATAAAGGGAAATAATATTTAAAAACAGAAACAGTCGATTGAAGTGGCTGGTTTCTGTTTTTTTATTATTTATGAAATAAATTTGATAGTGCCAAAAAATGCAATTTAGCCTTTTAGTATTCAATTGAAAGATAAAGAAATATTAGTGAAACAGAACAAATTAAAGAATCGGGAAAAGGGGTGCAATTGCAATTACTTTTTATGTTTAATTTAAAAAAACGACTCTAAGAGTCGTTTTTAAAATTTATTTTTTATTATAAAAAAGGTCCGGCTTTCCACAATTTGGACACTCATATTCATAATGTTCTTGAATTACGTTACTACTATTTGAATACTCGTCATTAATGGAAATGTTTGAATTACAGTTTGGACAATTAATGCTCGTTTTGGTGGATTTGTTCTTTGAATTCTCCATCTTCATCATCCTTTCTTTTCATTTGTCTGATAAATCTTTTGTATTTTACCCATTTTTTTTTATTCAAGTAAATGGCAGTTAGTTCAATAAGGAAAGAGGATAAAACAACTGTTTTATAGAATGTGTAAGCAATAGAATTTGTTAAATTTTGTAAAATGGAGATGTGGAAAATGAAAAGTAATTCAGCTTTTATGGGTGTTTCAATTATAATTGGTTGTGCTATTTTAGGGTTATTTATAATGTTAACTTTTTCAAATAATAAAAATAGTACATCCAAATTTTCAAATGATTATAAATACGAAATGATTCCAGTAAACGCTAATAATGTCATTATTTTTAATAAAGAAACTGGTGAATATTGGAGAAAATTTTTACCCGAAAATGAGGGTCCTTCAAATTGGGAAAAAGAAAAATCACCAATTAATAAGTAATAAATACTTAATAACATTATGTAACTAAACCAGTGACCTTATATACAAACGGAGTGCGTTAGCCATCCATGAAACAAGGGTTCATTACAATGTTTAAAACTACAAGTTCATCGGTTTATTACTGGCGGCAAAAAACGTAAAAGAGAACAATTTAAGCCCAAATCATGATCTTAGTTATTTGTTAGAATAAAATAAAAAGTGAAAAAAATGTTGACTTTCTCATTTTTATCTATAAAATAATCATTAATAAAATGTTTCAGAGATGTGACAACATAACGACTGTGAAAGGACGAGTAGTAGTAGGACGTAGACAAAGCGAGTCAGGGGTGGTGTGAGCCTGATACGAAGCCTATTATGAAGAACCTCCTGGAGTCGCTAACCGAAATCCTTTAGAGGAAAGTAGACTTAGCCGTGAACTTCGCCGTTAAAGAAGAACAGTATCGAGATCTCTCTAATCTCCGTACTAAAATAAGTGAGCAACCTCTGTTGCTAATTTGGGTGGTACCGCGGAACTAAAGCCTTTCGTCCCAGTTTTTTGGGAAAGAAGGGCTTTTTTTGTTGCTTTTTTCTACTACATCCAAACATTTTAGGGGGAAATAGGCATGTATCAATCATTAATGACAGTAAGAGAGACACAAATCGCAATTAAGGAAGTTAAAACATTTTTTGAGGACCAATTATCAAAACGTCTTGGAATGTTCCGCGTATCTGCACCATTATTCGTAACAAAAAAATCAGGTTTAAACGATCACTTAAACGGTGTAGAACGCCCAATTGAATTTGATATGCTTCATTCAGGAGAAGAGTTAGAAATTGTTCACTCACTAGCGAAATGGAAAAGATTTGCACTGCATGAATATGGTTATGAAGCTGGTGAAGGTTTATATACAAATATGAACGCGATTCGCCGTGATGAGGAACTTGATGCAACTCATTCAATTTACGTTGACCAATGGGATTGGGAAAAAATTATACAAAAAGAATGGCGCACAGTAGATTATTTACAAGAAACCGTAAAAACAATTTATGGAATCTTCAAAGATTTGGAAAATCATTTATTTGAAAAATATCCGTATCTTGGGAAGTATTTACCAGAAGATATCGTATTTATCACAGCCCAAGAATTAGAAGATAAATACCCAGAATTAACACCGAAAGATCGTGAGCATGCGATTGCAAAAGAGCACGGTGCAGTTTTTATTATTGGAATTGGCGATGTACTTCGTTCTGGTGAAAAACATGATGGACGTGCAGCTGACTATGACGATTGGAAATTAAACGGAGACATCTTATTCTGGCATCCAGTATTGCAATCTTCATTTGAATTATCATCAATGGGTATCCGTGTTGATCGTAAATCACTTGATGAGCAGTTAACGAAGACAGGTGAAGATTTCAAACGCGAGTATGATTTTCATAAAGGTATTTTAGAAGAAGTGCTTCCACTAACACTTGGTGGCGGTATTGGGCAATCAAGAATGTGCATGTTTTTCTTACGTAAAGCGCATATTGGTGAAGTTCAATCTTCTGTATGGCCTGATGAAATACGAGAAGCATGTAAGAAGGAAAACATTCATTTGTTTTAAGAAAAATAAGACCTGTAAATGAAAGCATGAGTCTATATCAAGAAGAATTTAGTTGTACAAAAAAAATCGAATGTAATTCGATTTTTTTTTATTGCACTGAAAGACAGTGGCAGTTTAGCCGAATATTGAAAGGATTAATAGGAAGTAAAAATAGAGTTTAATATTCAAAAAAATACTGATAAAACCGATATTACGAAGTGTAATGTTAATCTTATGACAATATGTAACTAGTAAATGTGATATTGAAGCACTAACAATTGAATAAAAGCAATTGATTGAGTCCGTGTAAGTACATGAATCAATCTTGCTTTTGAAAAAATTCAATTGAGGTGAGGAAAATGAATAAGAAAAAGAAAAAGATGTATTGTGCAATGGTTAGTACAGCTATATTAGTCGCTGGATGTGTTGGAGAAGTAAAAGCTCAAACGGTAACAGTAAAAGATTCAGCTCAACCATTCCAAAATAATATCGTTAAATCAATACAATCACAGGCAAAGCCATTAAACACGATAGAACCGTCTAAACCATTTGACGATTTAAAACCACTTAAGACCATGATTGGGAGCGCACAATATGTAGGATTAGGAGAGAATACTCATGGAAGCTCTGAAATTTTCACCATGAAGTTTCGCCTTGTGAAATATTTGGTTACCGAGATGGGTTTTACGAATTTCGGAATGGAAGAAGATTGGGGAAACGGCTTAAAGCTAAATGAATATATCCAAACAGGAAAAGGAAACCCTAGGGAATTTTTAAAATTGTTATATCCTACTGATGAAATTATAGCCATGATTGAGTGGATGAAAGATTATAATGCTGATCCATCCAATAAAAAGAAAATCCAATTTATCGGACTTGACTTAAAAACAATGGACCAAAGTGTCTTTAATAAAGTAATTGATTATGTAAAATTACATCGACCAGATTTGCTTGCAGAAGTAGAAGAAAACTATAAAGAGCTTTCTTCTTACACTGGAAGTATACAGGAATATATGCAGCTTGATACTAAAACAAAAGATAAATTCAAGGCAAATGCTGAGAAAGTAGTCCAATTGTTAAATGATGAAAATGAACATGCAAACACAGAGACAGTTTCATCCGAGTTGATCTGGGTGAAAGAGACGGCGAATGTAATAGAGGAATTTACCACAATGCTACTTCCTAATGATTATTCAAGTATGGTGAAACTACACGATCAATATTTAGCCGATCATGCAATGTGGGCACAAGAGACATTTGGCGGTAAAACTATGGTTTGGGCACACAATATTCACATAGCCAAAGGTATTATCGATGAGAAATTATACCCTAATGTTGCTGGACAGTTTTTGAAAGAACGTTTAGACAATAATTATGTCTCAATTGGTAGTACAACTACGGAGGGGAAATTCACCTTATACAGCGAATATAGTCCTTCCACTGGCGGTAAGATTGCAACGGATACTATTCCACAAGATGTGAATAGTTTCAATTTTATCCTTGGAAAAGTCCCGTATAATATGTTTTTGTTAGATAATCGTCACCTTAATGGTCAAGCAAAGAAATGGGTTAGAGAAAAGAGGCCATTACTGAGTATAGGGGGACAGCTCATCCCGAATAGTTCGTTATATAATGATACTTCATTACTTGAGCAATTCGATATAATTTTTCATATCCGAAAAACAAGTCCATCGCATATTAAATAAGAGTTCAAAACAATCCCTTCTTGCAGAGTCAAGAACGGGATTGTTTTGTAGAGGAAATCATCTTGTTTTAAAAAGGAGTAGGCTGCTTCTACTTTTTTAGCATTATATAAAAATGTCATATGACATTTTTACACTAGTGAGTTTGACAAAGTCAGCAGTATGATGCTGTTATCAAACGGAGAGGAGTGATGAACCTTATGAAATTAAGATTCATCCAGAATGGTTACTTTTTATTGCTAACTTTTGTTACAGGACTGTTTTATTTTTGTTTTTATCTCGTAGCTTTACTATTGAGTTTGACCCTTTCATTTACCGTAGTCGGGATTCCACTAATTATACGCGTACTTCAGACTACCACATCTTTTATCCAATTCGAGCGCATACAAACGAAAATTTACACTGATATTTCGACAGACTCTTACAATAGAAGTGTAACAATAGATACATCGGACTGGGCTCAAGTAAAATTAGGGCTTACGAATCGTCGCAGCTGGTCTGCTGTATTTTGGTTAATGCGGAAATTTGTGATTGGAATTTTCAGTCTCATTAGTGCAGTCATTTTATATGTAATGCCACTTATGTTTCTATTGGCACCACTACTGTATCAATACATCGACATGAATATTATTTTCATGAAGATCGATACTTTGGCCAAGTCGCTCCTTGTAATGTCTATTGGTATAGTGACTACCGCCATAAGCATTAAAATAGTAGATGTTCTGGCAAAAAAAATTGGAGGTTATACACGCAGTATGATTCGACAGCTAAATCGATAGAAGTTTGCGGCCTATACTTAAAAGTTATAAAAATGCGAGGAAGATTATTCTATAATATAGGAAGTAAGAAGGAAGGCTACTTAGGGGGTAAATGACTTGTTGAATATGGTTAAGTATTGGTTTTGGTATGATTGGATTATGTTAGGAATCCGTCTACTTGTTAGTATGTCTATCATCCTAGCTACATTAAATTTTCAGGATGGTTTAACATTACCACTTTGGATTATTATTCCTTGGGAGGTTGTTGCCTTCTCTATTCCATGGGTAGCCTTACTGTTCAATTACAAATATTACTTGTTCACAGAAATATTGCTATATGGCGGACTATGTATCTATTTAACTTCTTTATTTCCAGAAGCTAACAACACATTTCTTATATCGGTGTTTCTTATCGCAGCAAATAGTAGGCATTTGTCCTATTATTGGACAGCTCCGACAACAATTTTTATTATAACTGGAATTTTCTATGCGGTTGCACCAAGTAATAGCTATTGGATTATGGTCACCTACTACGGATTTGCTTATGTAATGGGATTCGCTTTTCATTTATTAATCGTCAATCATAAGCAAAATGAAGCGATTTCTAAACAAAACGCTGTTCTTGAGCAATATATGTCTCAGATCGAACGTATTACACTTGCAGAGGAACGAAGTAGGCTGTCGAGTGAGCTTCATGATACAGTTGGTCACGCTTATACCTCCATTATTTTGGGTATGGAAACGCTGCGTACCGAACTTGTTTCTGAAAAGGGTATAGAGAAGCTAGATTCTCTGCTTGAAATGGGACGTAAAAGCATTGGGGACGTGAGAGGTTACCTACATCAAATGGATTCTCCGTGTCAATCGCTTTCCTTAATTCAATCTCTACAAAATCTTGGAGCTGAATTTCAAGAGTATGCTCGGGTGAATGTAAGCTTTCGAGCATTTGGAGAGGAATACGAACTGTCTCAGCAAGCGAGAATAGCATTTATCCGTTGCTTACAAGAGTCGCTTACAAATGCAGTACGTCATGGTCAGGGAAATGAAATTATAGTTTCATTGCAGTTTGAACAACAATTTACTAGGTTGGAAGTGCAAGATAATGGTAAGGGAAATGTAGAATGGCAGGAAGGCTTCGGTATTAAAGCGATGAAAGAGCGGGCAATGAATTTGCAAGGTCAATTGTCTGTCTATACAAAGCCAGATGAAGGAATGCTTGTTACATGTACTATACCGCGACAAACTGAAATAAATGATGGATTGATTCGTTTGTTAATTGTCGACGATCAACCGTTTGTTCGGGAAAGTTTGAGGACGCTTCTCGAAAGATATGAAGATTTAAATGTAGTCGGTTTGGCTGAAGATGGCGAGCAAGCCATCAACTTATGCGGGCGCTTTCAACCCGACATTGTTCTAATGGATTTAGATATGCAGCACATGGATGGAGTTGAAGCAACCAAAAAGATTAAGCAACAATGGCCACATATCCGCGTATTAATTTTTACAACGTTTCAGGATACAGAACAGGCGTTGGACACCCTTCGTAACGGTGCGAATGGTTTTTTACTTAAATCTATGGAAACGTTGGAGCTAGCTAATGCGATCCGACTTATTCATAGAGGTGGGACCCTGATAGATCAGGGAATGTCTCACAAAATATTTGAGAAGTTTGATGCGCAAAATGAGACACCACAATCAAAAGCAACTGCTTATGAGCTAACAGCTAGAGAGGTAGAAATATTGCAGCTAGTAGCAAAGGGACTACGATACAATACAATCGCATCAAGGTTATATTTATCGAATGGAACGGTCAGAAACTATGCTTCCACGGCTTATACAAAGTTAGGGGTGCGTAACAAGGAAGAAGCTGTCCAGATGGCTCAAGAAATCGGAATTATTGAATGAGAAAAATGTTTGTTGTTTCTTTAGAGCTAAGCGGAAGACGACTTAAGACAAAATTAAGAGGATTGAGTCCTGGATAATACAGGATTCAATCCTTTCAAGGTTTGTACCAATTTTTTCATCTTAACGTATAATAACTGAAAGATTGTCTAAATTAGGCAGTCTTTTTTTTAGTTCTAAAAAAATCCTAAAATACTAGTCTGCTAAATTTAAGTACAAGTATATCAAAATATAAAAAGCATTAGCTTCCTCCACATCCTAATATAATAAGAGTATCCTATGATTAAAATTTCCTGAAATGGAGTGAATTTTATGCTTGAAGTAAAAGGACTGGCTTCGTATTCACCTTTAGGGCATTTGAATGAGTTTCGGAAGGATCCAATATTTTTTTTAACCGAACTTTATAGAAGTCATGATTCAATTGTGTCATTTCGATTTGCCCATCGTAAAATAAACCTGCTATTAGAGCCCGATTTAATAAAAGAGGTATTAGTAACTAAGCAGCATTCTTTCCATAAATCAAAGCCATTTCAAGAGATGAAAACCTTGCTTGGTGAGGGATTATTAACGAGTGAAGATGAAGTACATATGAGGCAGCGGCGTTTAATTCAGCCATCGTTTACGAAGCAACATATACAATCCTATGCAGGGGATATGACGTTGCTCACAGAAGAGTTTATTAGTTCTTGGAAGGATGATGAAGAGCGTCTCATTAGTAGAGATATGATGGAGCTTACATTAGCTATTATTGCTAAAACTATGTTTAGTATGGATCTGAATCAAGGACATGATCGTGTTGGGAAACACTTTGACATTATTATGGATATTGCAACTAAGAGAATTCGATCAGTTTTAAAAGCTCCGCTTAAACTGAATACGCCAAAAAATAAATCTTTATCGGAGGCTATTAAGGCAATCGATAAGGTGTTATATGAAATTATTGAAAAAAGAAATAGCATAGAAACAAAGGATGATTTACTAGGACTACTAATGCAAGCAAGGGATGAAGAGTCTAATGAAGGCATGACGAATCAACAATTAAGGGATGAAGCAATGACGATTTTCCTTGCAGGTCATGAAACGACAGCAAATGCATTATCATGGTGCTTATATCTTTTATCTCAGCATCCTGGCAAAGCTAAATTATTATATGAAGAAGTAGATCGTGTTCTTGGCAAAAGACGAGCAGACTATCATTCTATGAAAGATTTAATTTATACTCAGCAAATCATTTGGGAAAGTATCCGGCTATATCCTCCTGCATGGCTTATTAGTAGAAAAGCAATAGAAGATGTCAGCATTGGAGATTATAGAATTCAAAAAGGTGAGACAGTCATGATGAGTTCTTATATCATGCAGCATTCTGAAAAGTATTTCTCACATGCAGAAGAGTTTCTTCCAGAGCGGTTTAAGAATGGAAAGGTAGAAGGTGTACCTGAATATGCGTATTTTCCTTTTGGCGGTGGGCCTCGTGTTTGTATTGGAAATCATTTCGCAATTATGGAAGCTACTTTAGTATTAGCAACAATCGTTCAGCATTATAGGATTGAACTAGCCCATGATCATCATAAAGTGGAGACAGAACCACTGATTACACTTCGGCCGAAAGATGGATTGCGTATGATTGTAAAAAAGAGAAAATGAGCGGATATAGTGAATACATTTAGACAAGTGTCTTTTCCAGGAGCTTTTTCATAGAATATAGCATTCTCTTTACAGTATGTTGAAAGGGGGTATATTTTTTGGAAAAGACAAAACTTACTGGAAGGATTGTTACCCCAGATAATCCAGATTATGAACAGGCTAGAACAAACAATACTTTAAACAATCCAAAATTCCCTAAAATCATTGTATTTTGTCAAAAGAAACGAGATGTATTAAATGCTTTGAACTGGGTGAAAGAAAATAATATGCCATTTAGAGTAAGAAGTGGCAGGCATAACTATGAAAATTTTTCACTTGTAGATGGTGGTCTTGTGATCGATGTTAGTGAAATGAATACGGTTAGTGTAGATTGCAAAAGCATGACCGCAAAAATACAATCCGGGGCTGATTTAGGGAAGGTATATAATATACTATGGGAAAATGGTACGACAATCCCAGCAGGCACTGAAAGTAGTGTTGGTCTTGTAGGACTTACACTTGGCGGTGGTATCGGGATGCTTTCGCGCTTTTATGGTCTTACATGTGATAATCTACTTGAAGTAGAAATCGTTGTATCGAATGGACATGAGAAAGCTAAACTCATTAAAGCAAATAAGAACAAGAATAGTGATCTTTTTTGGGCTTGCTGTGGAGGGGGAGGCGGGAATTTTGGTATTGTCACGTCGCTTAAATTTAAAGTGCACCCAATTTCAACTGTTTCAATTTTCTCGATTATATGGGAGTGGGAAGACTTTGAAGCCGCTTTTGATGCCTGGCAAAATTGGGCAATTAACACGGATAACAAGCTAACTTCAGAAATTGAATTTAAATCTAGGGAAGTAAATCAAATTATTGCTCAAGGGGAATTTGTAGGCCCGGCAACAAAATTGAATGAACTGCTTCGGCCACTAACAGAAACTGGCTCACCTATAGACGTAATGGTAAAGGAAGTACCTTATATAGAAGCTGTGCATTTCTTTGATGATCCAAGTGGTAATGTACCAGCTTATAAAAAGAGGTCAGGATCTTTTCTAAATCAAACTTTTCCAAAGAGAGCAATCTTGATTATGAAAAGTTTTTTAGAAAATACACCAAATGGAAATTCTAGCATATGGCACCAATCTCTTGGAGGCGCAGTAAAGCGAATTAGGCCAAATGAAACAGCCTACTATTACAGGGATGCCATTATCGCTCAAGAATATCTTGCTAATTGGAGCACACCTGAAGAAGAACGAGAAAACAATCAATGGGTCGAAGAGTTAAGGAATGCCTTATCAAGATATACTACTGGTGATTACGTAAATTGGCCTGATCGGTTTATTAGAAATTGGCCAACAGCATATTATGGTGGTAATTTAAATCGCCTTAGAATTGTGAAACGAGAATATGATCCATTCAATCTATTTAAATTTCCGCAAAGCATTCCACCTTTTATTAGTTGGTTTTAATGTGAAAAATTCATAAAAATTTAGTGAAAAACCGATCGATTGAATTTCCAAATAGGTCGGTTTTTCTCATAAGTTAGAAGTTACTAGAAATCGGTTCCTTATTGCTCCGAATTACTATTTTTAGTGCCCTTTATAAAGATAAAGTAATTACCAATTATTGAAAATAATAGCAGTGCAAAACCGAAAATAACAATTTGGTAGTTTTTATCTAAGTAACCAAAATAACAACACACGATCGTAACAGGTAAAATCATTAAAATGATGCAAAACTTAAGAATAAAATTAGGGACATCCATATAGTCTTCACCTTACCTAGTATTTTTTCATTTAGTTTTTCTTCATTAAAATTCTTTATTCAAAATATTTTTATACAGTACTATTAAATTGAACATCCTATCGAAAAATGAAATTTGGAATTATTACTTATACTAATTAAGAAATAGAATAACAAAATAGAAGGTGTAAAAATGAATGATAAGCAAATAGTAGGAGAAAAGGCAGCAGAATTTGTAAAAGATGGTATGGTCGTTGGTTTAGGCACGGGATCTACAGTTTTTTATACGATAAAAAAGCTTGGGCAATTAGTTAAGGAAGGACTGCAGATAAAGGGTATTCCGACTTCCATTCAAACTGAAAAGCTTGCTAAAGAGGCTGGTATTCAATTAGTAAACTTTAGTGAAATTGACCAGATTGATCTTGCAATTGATGGTGCCGATGAAATTAATTCAAACTTTGAACTAATTAAAGGTGGGGGAGGCGCACTGTTAAGAGAGAAAATCATTGCGAAAGCAGCTAAAACATTTATAGTAGTAGCAGATCCAACTAAGATGGTAGAGAGATTAGGTAAATTCCGACTTCCAGTAGAAGTTATTCCATTTGGCATGGAAATGACGATGAAACATATTAAAGCAATCGGTTTAAGTCCAGAACTTCGTTTAAATGGAGCGACTCCGTTTATTACTGATAACGGAAACTATATTTTTGACTGCAGCTTACCTAATCATATTCAAACTCAAATAGTAGAAAGAGAGCTCAATTTAATTCCAGGAGTGGTAGAAAACGGATTATTTGTTGGAATGACTGATCTCGTTATCACCTTACATAAAGATGGAAGTGTAGAAATATTAAGTAAATAGTGATAAATAAGTTATTTTATAGATGTAATGAAGAGTACATACTTGCCCGTTCCTTCTATCTATTCAATAATAATAGTAAGAGATAAAGAGTTAATGGGAAGAGGGGGATTATATGCAATTAAGAGTTTCAGCCGTTCAATATCATCTTCACACAATAAACTCCTTTGAAGAGTTTGAAAATCAAGTCGAGCATTATATTAAGACAGCAGAGGAATTTGAAGCGGAATTTATCATTTTTCCGGAATTTTTTACAACCCAACTTATGTCAATTGGAAATGAAAAAGGTGAGGCATTAACGATTCAAGATTTACCTAACTTTACTGAGCAATATCGTTCTTTATTTTTAAAGTTGGCAAAACAATACAATATGCACATTATTGGAGGAACGCATGTTATAAAAAAAGGCGATCGACTATATAATGTTGCACATTTGTTCTATCCAGATGGCCGAATTGGTGAGCAGGCAAAGCTACATATTACACCAACAGAGGTAAATGAGTGGAATATGAGTGCAGGTGACGGTCTAGAGGTTTTTGAGACCGATAAAGGAACAATTGCGATGTTGACCTGCTATGACATTGAATTCCCAGAAATCGTTCGAATGGCTAAAGCAAAAGGAGCAGATGTCATTTTCTGTCCATCATGCACAGACGATCGCCATGGGTTCCACCGAGTTCGTTATACATGTCATGCAAGAGCAATTGAAAATCAAGTATATGTTGTAAATACAGGTACGATTGGTTCACTTCCAACTGTTGATTTTATGCGTGCAAATTTCGGTCAAGCAGTTGTAATCACTCCAAACGACATCCCATTTCCTCCAAAAGGAATTATGGTAGAAGGTGAAATGAATCAAGATATGATTGTTACAGCCGATCTTAATTTAGATTTATTATACAAAGTTAGGGAAAAAGGATCCGTTACAACATGGCGTGATAGACGTACAGATCTTTATCCAGATTGGTAAACTTATTCTTTAATAGAAAAGAGAGGTTTAGCACATGTATCGAAAGGAATTTTTTGTTTTCGACCAGGACAAACCAGTCCCAGTGGTAATCCGTCATTATAATGAGAATGACTTTACTGATTTAATCCGTATTCAACAAGAAAGCTTTCCTCCACCATTCCCATCGGAACTATGGTGGAATGAGGAGCAACTTAAAAACCATGTAACACTTTTTCCAGAGGGAGCCTTATGTATGGAAGTAAATGGTCAAATGGCGGGTTCGATGACAGGTCTACTTGTTCATTTCGATCCTAGCCATCCTGACCATTCGTGGGAAGAGGTTACTGATCATGGTTATATTCGTAACCACAACCCAAACGGTAATACACTTTATGTCGTTGATATCGGCGTCAGACCATCCTATCGAAAATTAGGTTTAGGTAAATGGCTAATGTTTTCGATGTATGATGTTGTTGTACATCTTGGTTTGGAAAGATTGCTCGGAGGAGGCAGAATGCCAGGATTTCATAAAGAGGCGAATAACTTGTCACCCGAACAATACTTAGACGCTGTAATAAAAGGGGAGCTAAAGGATCCAGTTATTAGTTTTTTACTGCGATGTGGTCGTACCCCGGTTAAGGTAGTAGCTAATTATTTAGAGGACGAAGAATCATGTAATTATGGGACTCTAATGGAATGGAAAAATCCATTTAAACATTCTAATTAAAGGGAGAGAAAGAAAATGGAATATAAAAGAATTACAAATATCAATGACCCATTATTTAAACAAATGCATCAATTAATGCAAGATGTATTTCCCCCAGAAGAAGTATTAGAATTCGATCTTTGGAAAGAGCCTTTGGAGGATCCAGGAATTCGTGTTTTTGTTGCTGTCCATGAAGAAAGAGTAGTAGGTGCTACAGAATATCGCTATTATGATGATTTTAATGTTGCTATGACTGACTTTACAATAATAGGCCAAGCTGGTTTAGGAATCGGTCCTTATTTGGCACAAAATAGATTAGAAGATTTACAGACATTAGCAACTGAAAATAATAAAAAATTATCAGGTATGTTTGCTGAAATTTACGATCCATATCGAGTAGAACACCATGAGTTTGGCGGCGTTAAACCAATGAATCCATATGTTCGTCGAGAAGTTTTAGCTCACCTTGGTTATAAGCGTCTAGATTTTGAATATATTCACCCATCATGGAACAATGACGGTGAAGCGGTAACAGGTCTAGATCTTTGTTTCCTTCCTATGGATGGGGAGATTAATGAACTTCAATCGGACTTAATCGTAAAGTTCCTAAAGCGTTATTATACAGTATTACCAAATAAGCCAGAGTCTTGGTATTCAATGATTGAAAACTTAGAAGAGAAAGAAAAAGTCGCATTAGTCTACTTTTAAGTGAACATAAAAAAAGCTTTTCGATAAAGTCTAATTATAGACTTCGAGAAGCTTTTTTAAAATTCGATCTAATGAAACTAAAAGTGTTTTCGAACAATCCTTTATTTGAGAATTACCATATTTTTAGTCTGCTTGTTTTTGTTTTTCCTCTTTTTTATTGCTCACTGAAGTAGTATAGGATTTTGGCTTATCGGATCCATTTATAATTTTATAAATATAGTCAGTTGTTAGTTTATAGCTGTCTTCAAGTTTTGTCGTGATATAGCTTGCTCGTTCAAAAATAATCGAGCGTAAGTTGTTGAGTTGATGAGAGATTCTATCCATCATTGCTTCTTGAGTATCAAGGCGATCTAAAACCCCATGCTGAAATTCCTCTTGCTGTAATAATCCATGAGCTACTTCATTTTGTTTTTCAATTAGCTTATCAAGTTGTAATGAGAGAGCTTGATTATCAGTTTCACTTTTTTCCAATCGCTTTGCTAATTCTGTATAAGCTTCATTTAAACTAATCATTTGAGTAATCAACGTTTGTTTTTCCAGACTTTCATTTGCGTCTGATGTATTTAACCGCTGAATCATGATTCTTTCAAATTGTTCACGCTCACGGTTACTCCCTATGAGACTACTTATTTGATTTTTAACATGATTCCACTGATTTGTTTGCAATTCTTCTAATTGCTCATATCGTGGCTTTAATTCAGAGAGTGATTTTTCTAAGCTCATGTTATTTTTTTGTTGTTCTTCCATTAGTTCAGCTAAGTAATTATGACGAACAAGTCCTTGATTCGGTGTTTGTATTGTTTCACTATTTTTAAAGACATCAGGGTGTTCATTCTTATTGATAAATAATCCCACTACTATTTCTCCCCTTCTATATTTTTTTACTAATATTTTATGTTCAAGTACAGATGGGGGAACTTGGGTATGTTTAGTTGGGCTATTGTGTAGCTGAAAACAACGATTGCTTAAGAAATTTGAAGAGTGTAATGGTCTGTCTTTTCCATATAATAAATTTTAGTAAAAGAGTATTTTTAGTAAATATGAAGTGGGAACTAAAGACTCATTTTAGCAATTAATCTCTTATTAAATTAATATGATAAACACAAGGATAAAGAACAGAACAATGGTCTTTAAAAGCTATAAAAAATATTATCTGAAAATTAAGTGAATTAATATCACCAGCCTATTTACTTTGAATAGTATGATGTAAGGTGGTGATAACTATGGATTTAGGCTTCGGACTTGCGGATTGGATGCTATATACTATTTGGGCAGTTACTGGATTAATGCTTCTTGATTTTGTAATAGCATTTATACGTTCATTCTGGAAAGGTTCATTCGATACATCTTTTATACTAGGATATTTAAAGGATATTCTATACTTCATTTTTCCACTGAAGTTTTTAATAACAATGTTTGGACTCGATCCTACTGGATGGATTTTAATAACATTTTATTTCATTGCTGGAATCGCAATCGTTATTAAGTATTTGAAAGACATTTTTAGTAAATTTCAATAATTATTGAAAGCTCTCTTACAAGGAGGGCTTTTTAGTTTGAAATCAAGTTTGAAGTACTTTGTATACGCACTAAAAAGCTAATGTCAAAGAGGCGTTTTTATTTTATTTATATGAACAAATTTATTTAGTTTTTGCATACATATATTTCTAGGCACCAATGGGCTGATTTTTTCATAGAATATTCAAAAAATTCCCTAGAAGGAAGAATGTTTATGACAAAATATCAATGGGTTAAATGGCGAAGAGTATTAATTTGGTTAGCTGTAATTGTTTTTATTGGTGTTGTGCTTGTTAAAGGAGGGCCAACATACTGGAGTGTAGCAATATCGATTGTTAGTCTTTTATTTCAGTTCGCTGTTATGATTTTCATGGCGATCATCCAGTTTGTAGCAATTTTCTGGTTTCTAGCCAGAGGTCGTACCTATTGGATCTTACCAGGTGAGACAGGGTCGACGTGGGATGATTATCGTGGGAACCCTGAGATTGTTGAAAATGCAAAACGAATCGTAACACTATTAAAAGGTGTTAAAACGTTTAAAGAGATGGGAGGAGAGGCAATTCGTGGATTGCTGCTTTGCGGTCCTCCAGGTACAGGGAAGTCTTATCTTGCACAAGTTATTGCGAATGAAGCCCAAGTACCATTTGCTTATGCCTCGGCTCCAAGTTTTCAAAACATGTTCTTTGGTGTAGGGAATTTGAAAGTAATGGGAATTTACAAAAAGGCTAGAAAGTTAGCTAATATTTACGGAGCGTGTATCATTTTTATCGATGAAGTCGACGCAATTGGTATGTCTCGTCAAGGGGGGGGAGCCGGTGGTGGTGGATTGTTCGGTATGGGAATGGGTTCTGGATTATTGAATGAGCTATTACTACAAATGGATCCTCCAAACATTGATAGTTCTAAAATAGCAAAATTTCTTCGATCACTCGGCTTACGTAAAAAGAAAGCAGAGCGTCCCCCAGTTCTAACGATTGCAGCTACAAATTTACCTGATGTACTTGATCAAGCATTACTACGACCAGGGCGTTTTGACCGAAAACTTTGGGTAGATTCTCCTGATTATGATGGACGTATTGACGTTTTCCAATATTATCTAAAAAAGGTGAAAATCGATTCAACTTTAACACCAGAGCGAGCTGCTCTTGATACGATTGGATATAGTCCTGCACAAATTAAACATATAGTGAATGAATCTGTCGTAATTGCTCATCAACGAGGTGCTGAGCTTGCAAATTACACTGACTTCCGAGATGCAATGGAAACGTATGAGTGGGGACTTAAGCAGCCACTTAGATCGATGAGTGAAGATGAGAAGAGAAATGTAGCGTATCATGAAGCAGGTCACGCCGTAGCTCAATATTTGTTAAAGCCACATGATCGAGTATGGAAGGTAACGATTATTCGTAGAGGTGACGCACTTGGTCTGGCTGCGACTAAGCCAACAACAGAAAGATATAATCGAAGCGATAGCGAAATACTTGCAGCAATCCAAGTTTGTTTGGCAGCAAGAGCAGTAGAAGAAGAGTTTCTCCACAAGAAATTAAACGGTGTCACATCTGATTTACAACAAGCGACCCTACTTGGTGGTGCATATTTAGGTTTAGTTGGAATGGGCGACGAGCTATTCAGCTGGAATGCATTAGGCTCTCAAGCAGAAGGCCTTAGAGCACTACGACCAAAAATTAACCTTCTTCTAAAAGACCAAATGAACCAAGTAAAAAAACTTGTTACTGAACACGCCGATTTCGTACACTCAATCGCACAAGAGCTACTAAAAAGAGGCGACTTAACAGGCGAAGAAATAGAAGATCTTTACGAAAGCATTTATGCACGTACGCGTCCTGAACCACCTATTGTTAAAATTGGTTCTGTTTATGAGAAAAATATTCAAGGATTGCTTAAGGATTTTGATAAATTACCTGACAGCGATCAGAATTAGCCGAAACATTAGTACTTCATTGATTAAATATAAAGAGAATCCACAAGGTAATTGCCTTGTGGATTTTTTTCAATTGTAGTCATCAGAAATTGTGAACAAATTTAGAATAATGATTTAATTTCATCTTTCCTTCACTTTATTGAAACCAATTAATAGAGAAACTGAAATATAATAAAAGTCAAATACATAGCAAGGAGTGAATTTAAATGAAGAAAGGTGAATTCTTAATTAAGGAGAATGTTTTTGAAATACAAGAACAATTTATTAGTTATTTCTATTATTTTTTTTAGTATTTGTTTTTTAATAAGTACAAGATTAATCTCTAATTCATTGGATAGTATTACAAGAAATCAACAAATTGAAATGAATAATCAAGATTTAACGCGTAATACGCAATTAATAAATGAATTAGATTTACAAATGTATTTAGGTCTCACGGAAAGTGAACTAACATCATTACTAAATCAATATAAAAATAGCAAAAATCCAATGCCTATTATTAAAATTGAGGGGAAAACATATTACTCTATAAAAGCAATCGATATTTGGTTACAAAATATTGGTCAAAAATAAATAAAAAGAGCAACTCATAATGAGTCGCTCTTTTTTTGTTATTTAAGCGAAGTTCATGAACTGTTCGCAATAACGAAGGAATTCTCAAAAGACACACTGAATATCAAAAGATAGCCCTACTATTAAAAGTATCTTTTCAACACTAATAGCATATTGATTAACAAATCTAATACGACATACTTGTCACACAATTTAGGAGAGTGAGTAATGAATAGTCTTTCAAAGAAAATAGGAAACGCAAGTACAATCGATGATGTAATTGAACAATTAGATGAGATTATTTCAATGAGTAATAAAACAAAAAATAAACTAGGTTATTTTGCTTCTTTATATCGATTGGTAACGATTAAAGTGAAAGATGGAATTTTAACTAATCAGTTCGAAGACGGAGCAAGAATGGAAAGTCTGGATGTGAATTTTGCAAACTTCTATTTAAAAGCACTTAAAAATTATTTAAATGGGGAACCTTTAAGTCTCAGTTGGCAATTTGCGTTTCGTCACGCTGAAAAACGTCAATCTATTTTGTTACAGCATTTATTGCTTGGCATTAATGCTCATATTAATTTGGATCTAGGAGTAGCTGCTGCAAAGGTATGTCAAGGCTCTGATATTTTATCTCTTTACAATGACTTTATGATAATAAATAGTATTTTGGCGTCACTAGTGGACGAGGTAAGGGATGACATGGATCGAATTTCGCCGTGGATTGGATTTTTAGATCATGTTGACCCAAAAGCTTCAAAGGCAATAATAAACTTTAGCCTAGAAAAGTCACGAAATTATGCCTGGGATTTTGCGAAAAAGCTTGCTGCAGCTAATGAAGCTGAGTGGGAAGGGCTAATTAAAGTGCATGATAATGAGGTTGCATCGATTGGAAACATGGTTGCACGCCCAAGTAGTTGGATGCTGAAGGCTGGTTTATGGGTAATTCGTTTTCGTGAATCCAAAAATATTGATCGAAACTTAGATCTTTTAAATCATAATCGGTTTGAATCGGAAATTGGTGGTATTCAAATGTAGGGTGAACTTGAGTAAGAAGCTTACTTTGAAAAAATTAAGCTTCTTTTATAGTATATTATATAATGTAACTAAGTTTCAGGATTAGAAATTAAGAAAAGTAATCAAAAGGTTAATTATAATATAGGTGATAAAAAATGATACATACATATTTAAACGAAACAATCAATTTTAATATAAAGTATAAAAAGCGAAAATCGATCGGTATTTATATAGATGCTTATGGAAATGTTGAGGTTCAGGCTCCTAAAGATGCATCTGATAAAAGTGTCATTGAAGTTTTAGAGGCTAACTGGGAGTTGATTCTTCAAAAATCAAATGAAATGAAGGAACGACTTCGTGGTCCAAAAGAACGGACTTATGAATTTGGTGAGACATTTCTTTATTTAGGGAATTCATATCCTATCCAAATTTCACACGATGAAAGTATTCAACAAGATCAGGTAGTTTTTGAAGGAAATAGGCTAAATATTATTGTAAAACAACTAGAGGATGAACGAATAAAACAGGCACTTAAAAGATTTTATTATCAACAAATTAAAGCAATAGTTGAAAAAAGTATTCAGAAGTATCAAAGCAATTTTAAAGTAAAGCCGTCGTCTATTCGTATTACTGATAGTAAAACAAACTGGGGAACTTGTGATTCAAAAAGGCAACTAACATTTAATTGGAAATTAGCAATGGCACCTCAAAAGGTGATTGACTATGTAGTTGTTCATGAAATGTGCCATATGGTTCATATGAATCACGACAGGTCCTTTTGGCGACTTGTAGGTAAAATAATTCCAGAATATAAGGAAAGAGAAAATTGGTTAGCGTTATCTAGTTGGAAAATGACTGTTTAACAAACTAAAATGGGAACGAAATTTGTCGTCCCATTTTTATTTTTTTGCTCTGTTAAAAATAATGATTCTTGTTCAACTATATGGCAGTTTAGTTGCATAAGAAATGTTAAAATAGAATATTGAAAGGTGATGATTATTAGTGAGAGATTTCCCTGAAGAAAACGATTTTCTTTCGCTGTTTGAGTGTGAACCTAAACTATTCGATTCCAATACAAAAGATTTGCCATTTTATTATAATCAAGCAACATATCAATTTTCGAATGAGGAAGAAAACTTTGTTGTTACAGTTTCTCCATCATATGGTGATGTGAAAATACAAGTAACTCAGCCAAATTCCGATAGATTGTTATCGCTTTTGGAATTAAAGCGAGTTGAGAAATTTGAGATTACAGCAGATAAAAGAGATTTTTCAAGTGTACTTTTAACAGTTATTAATGAAGATTCTCAGCAAACAATAGAAATTGATTTTAAGCCAAGATTTAAATTGATATTTAAAGAGCATTTTACTTTGTAAACTTTTAGTCTTATTGAACTAAAGCATGCATTAGTTGAACAACAAGATCGGCTGTTTAGTCGATTTTTTTTATTCAACAAAATGGCAGATTAGTACTATAGGACTTTAAAATACTAAACCTAAAAATGGTTAAATATGGAAAAATTTAAGGGTGGATAATTAAATCAAATTTTAGGGATTTCTATGGGTTTATTAATCTTAATTTTTTCATGAATTTGAGAAAATAAACAAACTTTCTTGAATCCTATTTTTTGTATAACTGTATTATGAAATGATAATTTTGATTATGAATAATCGATAGGAGTTAATATGCAGAAATATACCTACTCTCCCCCGAAAATTAAGGATTCAGGTAAATTAATTAATGTGATTGATGAACAGGGGAATGTGAGATTTAAATTCAAAAGAACTTATAAAAATCTCTTAGTAAGAATAATAAATTATTGGTGGAGTATTGATTGGTTCACTCAAGTTGACGTTTACTCAAATGATGGAGAACTTGTTTATCAGTGCAAAAAGACAACTAAGTGGAGTGGACATCCATATTATCAAGTTTTCAACTTTAAAACTAACGAGATATTCCAAATAACATATAAAACTTGGCTAAAAATAGCACCTGAATTCCTTATTACAAGTCAAGCAAATGAGTTTACTATGAAAAAAGAAGTAATGGATTGGGTAAGGTTCTATTATCAAGGTAAAGAAGTGGCAAGATGGAAAATGAAAACTACTGAATGGTTCAAGACATATTTAGAAATTGAAGAAGACTGCCCTATCCAAGACCCAGAATTTTTCATTTGTCTGTTTCAATGTATTTTTTATATTGGAGACTAATAATATTCAGATACAAAAGACTATTTTCTAAACGAGTTTGCAATATCACTATATTAGTGTTACTTCTTATTCAACTAACGCATTGCAATAGTTGAAGATCAAGAGCTGCTAATATGTGGCTTTTTTTATTTAAGTAAATGGCAGTTTAGTTGGATTAGAGAGAAATAAATTGTTCAATTATTTTAAAGAAAAAATGGAGGTAATTTAATATAAAAATCGAATTTATTGGTATTTAATCCCATTTTATATATTAGGGAGTTTCAATTAAGTACTTTAAGTAGGGGGTTGAAAATGGAAAAATTCGCTTACTTAAAGGATAGATACATGATTATTGGTGAAGGTCAGGAATGGATTGTTTTAATCCCAGTAATAGCCGCAGTTTTTTTCGTAATTGCTATTTATTTTTTACTAAAAATAAATGGGGAGGTATTTTAATATCTCCAATTGTTACAGTTTTATTATCTGCTTATGCACTTAGATATGTAATCCATTTATATTTCATCCTATCCTCAGTCATAATTAGCTATATTGTTATCAAAATATTAGATTCTAAAAAAGAGTCTAAGACAACTTAGTGTCAACTTTTCGTAATCCTTATTCAACTTACGCATGCTCTAGTTGAATAAGAGTTTCTTAAAGATTGAATTTAGACAGTCTTTTTCTAGTCCAAATATCAGTAAATTTTTATTAATAAAACTAATAAAAAAGAGCCCTATTTGAGAGTGTCAAGTCAATAGGGCTAAAGGAAAGGAATATGATAGATTTTAAAGATTTTTTAAAGGGCTTAAAAATTTTTAAAAGTTAAAAAAGGGGAAAAGAAATCAAATTCTTTTCTATTTGATAATATCATTATTTTTAAATATAGTTTGTGAAAAATGTTACAAAGTGGTGAAAATTTTAGATTTATTTGCTCTTTAATTGTCTAAAACCTCGTATATAACCGAGTTTGTCTTCAAAGACCTGAGTTGTAATTTCAGAAGTTGATAAATTTATTCTTTTTTGTTGACTCTGTTAAAGTATATTGTTGATTTTCATATTCAACAAAATAGCAGTTTAGTTGAATATGAAATGAAAAGACATTCATAAGAATAAACAAAAACAATCCCTAAAAATAGGGATTGTTAGAAGACTCTGCTTTAGATTACTTAATCTTAAACATTTTATAAAGAATTTGGTCGAACATTCGATCAGATACTAATTTTCTCAACAACATCAAAGGTTTTGCAAACTGACCAGCTACATAACGAGTTCTTGGTTTCTTAGATTCAATCGCTTTTAAGACGATTTCTGCGATGACTTTTGGAGAAGTCGATTTAGGTGCAGTTTTTGACATATCTACGAAAGCTTTACTTATATTCGCGTATGCTGTATTTCCGGATGTTTTTTGAACGTTATTTAATGTAATATCGTTCCATTCACTCTCAATTGATCCTGGCTCAATAACAATTACATCAATATTAAATTGAGCAACTTCAAATCGGAGGCAATCAGAATATCCTTCAAGTGCATGCTTTGTCGCATGATACCATGCACCTAATGGTGTATACACTTTTCCACCCATAGAGGAATTATTGATAATTTTTCCCGATTTTTGATTTCTCATGTGTGGTAAGACTAATTGAGTTAAGCGACTAAGACCAAAAAGGTTCACTTCAAATTGTCTTCTTGCTTCTTCTAATGGCACATCTTCTACCGCACCATAAGAGCCATATCCTGCATTATTAAACAATACATCGATTCTCCCTTGTTCTTGAATAATTCTGTTCACACCATTTACCATAGAATGTTCATCTGTTACATCCATCGCTAAAATCTTAGCACCTTTTAATTCAAGGTCTTTCATCTTCTCTATACGTCTTGCGGCTCCATAAACTATATATCCCTTTTCTAGTAGAAGTTCTGCTGTGGCTTTACCCATCCCCGCAGAAGCTCCCGTAATCAGAACAACGCCTCTTTTTTTCTCACTCATTTTCTCACTCCTTCAATAATTATTCCTATATAAAATGTACCAATCGTGTCTAGATACACACTTGTGTCACTTGTTCAACTGAATTATAATGATAAATAGAAACTGAAGTCAATATGTTGAGCGTAAGTGATACAGATTTGAGAATTAGGGACATTTGTTTAAAAAGGAGTTAACCGCAATGAATAATGAAAAAAGTAATAATCCGATTTCGATTCGTTCGAGACAAATGATCATTCAATCACTGTTGAAAATAATGGAAGAAAAGCCTTATCAGAAGATATCAATTAAGGAAATTACGGATGCAGCAGGTTTAGTACGAAAAACATTTTATCGTAACTTCCTTTCTAAAGAGGAAGTACTATATGAATACATCGGAGAGCTAATGCAAGAGGCTGATAAAGAATTTGAAGCTTTAGAATCGCTAACACCATATTCAATGTCCTATCAATATTTTAAATTTTGGTATGAACACGTTCACTTTCTGAAACTTATTCATAAAAATGACCTTTTTATTATTTTGCTGAACCAATTGCAGGATTATGCACCTACCGTTTTTGTAAAGTTCAAAGCTGATTTAATGAACAATTTCGACGATACCTTTTTAACGTATTATACTGAATTCCATTCAGCTGGAATTTGGCACATGCTTGAAAAGTGGATTGATAGTGGTACAAAAGAAACACCTGAACAATTAGCTAAAATTTATTCTGATATTACATTAAACAATCCGCATTTAAAGAGTTAATTAATTTATGGAAAGAATTTTAGAGACTATAAAGAATATGTGAGGGGAAGAACATGCACGCATTATTATTAGGAGCAACCGGGGCTACGGGTAAGGACTTACTGAATTTATTGTTACAAGACGATACTTTTCAACAGGTAGATATTTTTGTGAGGCGTGATCTAAATATCCAACATAAAAAATTAAAGGTTAATGTTATTGACTTTGATAAGCCAGATCTTTGGAAATATTTAGTGAAAGGCGATGTTTTATTTTCGTGTTTGGGTACTACCCTTAAAGTGGCGGGAAGTAAAGAAGCTCAATGGAAAGTTGATTACGAGTATCAATTCCAGTTTGCTAAATTTGCTAGAGAAAACAATGTGAATAATTATGTATTGGTATCTTCCGGTTATTCGTCTCCAAATTCTCCCTTCTTTTATACAAAGATGAAGGGGCAGCTAGAAAATGCTATAAAATCTTTAGGATTTCCCAAGTTGACAATTTTTAATCCACCTTTATTAATACGAAAAAATACCGATAGAACAATGGAAGTTGTAAGTTTCAAAGCCATACAGTTTTTTAATAAAATAGGAATTTTCCGCTCTCTAAAACCTCTGGCGACTGATATATTGGCACAAGCCATGATAAATTCTGCTAAAACAAAAGAAAATGGCATCTTTACGCTAAATGGCAAAAAAATCTGGCAATGTGCAGAAGCTATTTATGAGTAAATATTATTTCATATTCAATTAACGCAATGCTTTAGTTGTACTAGATCGTGCTTAGGAGGATTTAATGAAAAAATTACAACCCCTTCGAATTCAATCTGGATGACAAGTATGCTACAACACATTTAAGGAATTAAAACCGTAAGAATTGAAGGATGAAAATGATGAAAACTGGTGGGATTTAAACGAGGATTTATTACAACTCGAAAACAGTAGTAAGAATCTTATATTGGATTTAGGATAGTATGGAGGACATAATTTATATTCTGGATTTTAGAATTATACATAATTCAAAATTTGGACTGGGAAAATCCATTAGTAGAACTTATCTCAAAGGATAAAGATGAAGTCACAACTAAAATAGAAGAATGGATAGTTAAAATGGTTTGATAAGGGAGAATCAAATTGGATAGTTATTTTTCATCAGGTGCTTAGGTTGTACAAGTAATTGGAATAGGAATAATAGTGATTGCATACTTCCATACAAAAGAACGTCATGAGAAAGCAAAAATCAGAGGGAGTATATACTTTTCAGTCGAACTCTTTTTATTATTGCCATGGTACATTGCAAAAGGATTGATCGTCTTTTTAGGAGTATTTTTTATTTTGGTACCTATCATTTCTTTGTAAACTATATTCAACTAAAACATTGCTTTAATGAGTAGGAAAAGAAATATATTGAGTCAATATTGAAATACAAACATCAAATGAATTTCTATGAAAAATCAATGATCAATCTAACAATTTAATGGACAAATACTTTTTTCAACAGCAATAAGACCACATTTTGTGGTCTTATTCTCTTTTGTTTAAAAACCAACAATTACTTTAACAGAGCCTATTTCTATTTTTTATAAAAAAAGTCTGCTAATTCCTTACTTTTAAGTCTTCTATTTTTACGGATTTTTGCGCGTTCTTCTCCGCCTTGATATAAGAATTTTTCTTCCTCAGTTTCGGGAACAATTTGTGGAACTTTAACTAAATTTCCATCTTGATCTAAGGCAACAAAAGTTAAAAAGGCGGTTGCTGCGATTTTCTCCTCACCCGTTTTTAAGTTTTCTGCAATTACTTTAACGAATACTTCAAACGATGAGGTACCAGTCCAAGTTACATAACTTTCGAATGCGACCGAATCTTTCATCGTGATCGGGTGAAGAAAGTCCACTGAATCAGTTGAAGCAGTTACAATTGAAGATCGGCAGAATTTCATTGCTGATATACTTCCGATTATATCTAAGTCATTCATTAATTTTCCACCAAACAAAGTGTTATGACTATTTACATCATTGGGAAGAACTAAATTTGTTCTAATGACTCTCGTTTCATTACAAGTTACCATGTGTTTTCTCCATTCTTTAATATCTATAAATTGTACACTATTTAATAGAGAAATTAGCATGCTTATTTAAAAAAATATATGAACAATCTTTCTATTGAAGGTTATTTATGAGTAAGCAATTCTTGTAGTTATTTTTAAACATCAGGTAGTAAAATTTTTATTTGTCAATGAAATTTGTAGGAAATAGAGCAAATTTAAATAAGTTTATTTCAGTCGTTTACATTGACTTTTACTTCTTAACTCGGTATATTTATATCTTGTTGAGACGGGATAAATACTACATATGGGTGTTAAAAAGAAAGAAAACACCTATATATCGATATAAGGTAAAATCGATATAATCTTTTGCGAGGAGGAACAGGTGATGATAAATACAATAATTGATGCTGAATTACCTGCGAATATACAGAAATTAAATCAAGACATAATGCATTTTCCAATGATTACACCTATTGATCCAAAAATGCATAAAACAACTTTTAAAGGTGTATCTAGAACGGTTATGTTAGATCGATACGCATTTAAAGATATTAAGCTTGTTACATTAGGTGTAGGTGACCTAGTTGTACTAACATATAAGGATGATCCAAAGTTTCCTCGTCGTGGTTATGGTGAAGTAATTGCTATTGACAATAGTCAGGAAGAAGTAACTGTTCAATTAGATTCTCAGTTTGAAGACGGAGCAATCATTACAGTTGCATTTAATAAAGTAGACAAACCACTTGAAATCTTCTACGAACAAATTGCAGACCGTGTGGCACGTGGGCTTGCATCTGCAGAAACTCCAGAAAAATTCTCCGAAGTAAAAGATATGTTTTATGAAATTTTAGCTAACAAAACTTTTGTACCAGCGGGACGTGTTTTGGCTGGTGCCGGTACAGGCGCTTCAACAACATTCTTTAACTGTTATGTAATGCCTCATATTCACGATTCTCGTGATGGGATTGGTGAGCACCGTAAGAAGGTAATGGAAATTATGTCACGTGGTGGTGGCGTTGGAACAAATGGATCAACTTTACGTCCTCGCGATGCAATTGTATATAGTGTGAATGGACGCTCAAGTGGATCAGTTTCTTGGTTACATGATTTATCTGAATTAACTAATTTAGTTATTCAAGGTGGTTCAAGACGTGGTGCGCAAATGATTATGATGAACGTCAACCATCCTGATATTGTAGAGTTTATCGTATCAAAGAACCAAAATCCAAAGGTTTTACGCTATATTGCGCAAACTACAAAATCGAAATTAATTCGTGAAGAAGTAGAGCGTAAATTAAAGTTCGAGCCAATTAGTGCAACTGAAAAAGCAGCTTATGAAGCATTAATTCATATTGCAACAATTGAAGGAAAATTAAATACACCTGAAATAGAACAGGCAAAAGAACTGCTTAATGATGGTGGTAAGTATTCAGTTCACAACCCTGAGTTTTTAACTGGTGCAAATATATCTGTTTGTTTAACGGATGATTTTATGGAAGCAGTTGAAAATGATGGAGAATACAAGCTTCAATTCCCAGATTTAGAAAACTATGATGATGAAATGCGTTTAATTTATGATCAAGAATGGCAGGAATGTGGAGATGTACGTGAATGGGCTGCCCGTGGATATGGTGTACGAACGTACCACACTATAAAAGCAAAAGAACTTTGGGATTTAATCAATGTGTGTGCAACTTATTCTGCTGAGCCAGGCATCTTCTTCTTAGATAATGCAAATAAAATGACGAACGCTGTATCGTATGGTCAGAAAGTAGTTGCAACAAACCCTTGTGGAGAGCAACCACTTGCTCCATTCTCTGTTTGTAACTTAGCTGCTGTTAACTTAGCCGAAATGACGGAAAATGGCAAAGTTAACTGGGAAAAGTTAAAGCAAACTGTTCAAATCGGAACGAGAATGCAAGATAACGTAATCGATGCTACGCCATATTTCCTAGAAGAGAATACAAAGCAAGCAAAAGGTGAACGCCGTATTGGATTAGGTGTAATGGGATTACATGATTTACTAATCCGTTGTGGTCTAGTTTATGGATCAGAAGCCGGCAACAAATTAGTTGATGAAATTTTTGAAGTGATTGCAACTACTGCTTATAAAACTTCAATTGATTTAGCGGAAGAAAAGGGAGAATTCCCGTTCTTATCGACTTTTGAAGATGGACGCGAACGTTTTATTAACTCAGGCTATATGAAAAAAATGCCTGAAGAAATTCGTGAAGCTGTTTTAGAAAGTGGGATACGTAATTCGCACTTACTAACAATTGCTCCTACAGGAAGTACTGGAACGATGATGAATGTTAGCACTGGACTTGAGCCTTATTTCAACTTCGTATACTTCCGTTCAGGACGCTTAGGTAAATTTATTCCAGTTGTAGCTGATATCGCACTAGAATGGTTAGAAGCTAACGGATATGAAGTAAATGAAGAAAACGTTTATGAGATGATTGAACATCTTCCAGAACAATTTGTTGGAACAATGGACCTTTCTCCAGAAGCGCATGCTGATGTTCAATGTATTATCCAAAGATGGATTGATTCTTCAATAAGTAAAACAGTTAATGCTCCTAAAGGTTATTCTGTTGAACAAGTAGCAAAAGTGTATGAAAGATTACACAAAGGTGGAGCAAAAGGCGGGACTGTATATGTAGACGGTTCACGTGATGCCCAAGTACTATCGCTAACAAATGAAGAAAATGATTTAACAAATGTAGAACTAGAAAAAGTTGAAAGTATAAAAGATGCAACGAATAACAATACTGATGAAACTGCTCAAGTTAAAACAGGTAACGTAGGTGTAGAAAACGGCGACACTTGTCCAATCTGCTTAGCTGGTACTGTAGTTGAACATGGTGGTTGTAATACATGTGATAATTGCCAAGTTCAGTTGAAGTGTGGAATTTAAAAGAAAGTGAAGAAATACCTCTTTAGATGTGATGATCTAAAGAGGTATTTTTTATGTCTAAAGAATTTTGAAAAAGTTAAGTCTTATTCCAAAATAGACCATATTCTTGAAGAATAAGAGGAAATAATAGAAAATAAGACAGAGCCTAAAGTTTATTGGGCATCTAATAGCAGTAACTCGAAATTGCTAATTCGAGTCTTTTTTAAAGAAATCATCGTTAGGATATTTAATTGGATAATCATCCACTGAATGTAACGATAAATAGGAGGTATTCAACAGCTAATTTTAATTTGTTAAAATCTATAAAAATGTCACAATTCGTTCTAATTGAAATTCACCTATTGTGTTTAAATTTACATGAGGTGAGTAATTTGAAATTTGATTCAATTGGTGGAACTAAACAAACTATTAAAAATCGGAACAAAACAATGATTCTTGCGAAGAGAATCAGATTAAGGCCAACTAAAGAACAAAAAATACAATTATGGAAATCAGTTGGTACAGCACGCTGGGCATATAATTGGGCGCTGTCTAAGCAAGAAGAAAATTATAAAGCAGGTGGGGCATTTATTTCTGATGGCCGATTGAGAAAGGTATTAACTGTATTAAAACAAACTGATGAATTTTCTTGGTTGTATGAAGTATCGAATAATATTACAAAACAAGCGATAAAAGATCTTTGTGAAGCGTATAAAAAATTCTTTAAAGGGTTAACTGATCAACCACGATTCAAAAGTAGAAAAAACTCAAAACCATCTTTTTATAACGACAATGTGAAGTTGAAAGTAGATGGGAATAAAGTTTTGATTGAGAAAGTCGGTTGGGTTGTCGTTTCTGAATGTATACCAGTTGAAAAATACTATAATCCTAGAATTAGTCATGACGGAAAATACTGGTATCTTTCTGTAGGCATTGAAGAATCAAAACCAATTGTTGAACTGACGAATGTTTCACTTGGAATTGATGTAGGAATTAAAGAGTTAGCCGTTTGTTCAGATGGCATTAAGAAGAAAAATATTAACAAAACAAGCACTGTGAGAAGGACGGAGAAACGTCTACGTAGGTTGCAACGTCAAGTTTCTCATAAATATGAAATGAATAAGGAGGGAAACCGTTTCGTCATAACAAGCAACATTATAAAAATTGAAAAGAAGATACAACACCTCCATAGAAGGTTGACAAATATCAGACTAAATCATCTTCATCAATCCACGTGCGAGATCGTGAAAACCAAGCCTTATCGCATCGTAATGGAAATTCTAAATATTAAAGGGATGATGAAGAATAGGCATCTTTCAAAATCAATTGCAAAGCAGTGTTTATTTAAATTCAAACGCCAAATTCGATATAAATGTGAAAAATATGGAATTGAATTTGTTGAAGCTGATAAATGGTTCCCATCTTCTAAAACGTGTTCAAGTTGTGGACATAAAAAAATTGATTTAAAACTAGCAGACCGATTATTTAAATGTGAATACGGTCATGAATTAGATCGAGATTTAAACGCTGCGATCAACTTGTCACGATATAAATTAGTAATCTGACACCTATCCGTCACTACTGATATGTAGGATTCGTTGTATCCGAATTTACGCCCTTGGAGTGTTATATCAAACGAAAGTAGCCTAATTGGCAAAATCGGACACGTAGAATAGGGAAATAAACAAGATCTATAAAATTAATAGATTTTTATTGGTTTTTATAAGTTCATGGCAACGGATAAGATGACTCAGGGAAATGTAAAAAGTGATGCAGGATGGAATTTTGATAATAGTTATTCAAAATTACCGGAATTCTTTTTTGCTACTCAGGATTTAAATCCGGTAAGTTCACCGAAATTGGTTGTTCTAAATAAACCGGTAGCATTATCACTTGGTCTAGATGTTCAATCACTTCAAAGCGAAGAAAGTGTAAATGTTTTTGCCGGAAATCAAGTGCCAGAAGGTGGATTGCCACTTGCACAAGCATATGCAGGGCATCAGTTTGCACACTTCAATATGCTAGGGGATGGAAGAGCTTTATTACTCGGTGAACAGATCACTCCAAAAAACGAACGATTTGATGTACAACTTAAAGGTTCAGGTAGAACACCTTATTCACGAGGTGGAGATGGTCGTGCAGCACTTGGCCCGATGCTTCGGGAATACATTATTAGTGAGGCGATGCATGCGCTTAGGATACCAACTACACGAAGTCTAGCCGTAGTAACGACAGGTGAACAAATCCAGCGTGAAACTCGATTACCTGGGGCAGTTATGACCCGAATTGCTGCTAGTCATATTCGTGTTGGTACGTTTCAGTATGTTTCAAGATGGGGTAGTGTGAATGAACTTCAAGAACTTGCTGACTATACAATCCAAAGGCATTATCCAGAAATTGATCAAAATGATCCAAACCGATATCTTTCACTTCTTCAAGGAGTCATTAAACGTCAAGCTTCCTTAATTATCAAATGGCAACTTGTTGGTTTTATACATGGTGTAATGAACACTGACAATATGACAATTAGTGGTGAGACAATTGACTATGGTCCATGTGCATTTATGGATACATACGACCCAGGTACAGTTTTTAGCTCAATTGATCTTCGCGGTCGTTATGCATATGGAAATCAACCAAAAATGGCTGGATGGAATCTTGCGCGATTTGCTGAAACATTATTACCTTTATTGCATGATGATCAGGAAAAAGCTTTAGAAATAGCACAGAATGCAATTTCAGAATACCCTATTCTTTATGTAGATAATTGGATTGCAGGAATGAGGAAAAAGTTAGGAATATTTAATGAAGAAGAGCAGGATAAGTCATTAATTGATGAGTTACTTGAAATAATGGAAAAGTATAAAGCCGACTATACGAATACGTTCAGAGCATTATCATATGGTATTCAAGATGAAATGCCTTTGTTTACATCATCTGAATTTAAACAGTGGGAGAAACAGTGGCAGGAGAGATTAAGTAGACAATCAGAAACAAATGAAGCATCTCTTCAATTGATGCGAGACAATAATCCGACCGTAATCCCAAGAAATCATCGCGTAGAAGAAGCATTAGAAAAAGCGGTAGAGAACGGAGATTATAGCGTGATGGAGAAATTGCTTAAAGCACTTTCTAATCCTTTTATTGAATCGAAGGAACAGATAAATTATTGTACACTACCTCCTGACCCAGATCGTCCTTATCAGACTTATTGTGGTACTTGATTCTATTCATATATTTTTATAGTACAAATACTACCTTTATCTATAGGTAGTATTTTATTTTTTTAGTAAAAACAAGGAACATATTTTTAGTGAATCTGAGCATACACTTTGAATAAAAGTCGAAAATTTACTATATTAGAAAAAGTAAATTAAAAGTTTTCTGAATGATAATATAAGAGGGGAAATTTCCCTCTTTTTATATTTAGGCCAGTAGAAAGAAGTGGGGAAGTTGAAGAAGCAACAAATTTATATCATTTTATTTTGTATTATGGTGGTATGGGGATTTAATGTAATTGCAACAAAAGTTCTCGTAGAGAACTTTATGCCAGTTACGATGACAGCTATTCGTGTTTTCACTGCTGGAGTAAGTGTTTTTATTATTTTATTTTTAATAAAAAAAGTTCGTTTACTTACTAAAAAAGAGTTTGGGTATGTATTTTTTGCGATGCTATTGAATGTAGTTGCACATCATTATTTTTTATCAATTGGTCTTTCCCAAACTTCAGCATCAAACGGAGGTCTAATTCTAGGAATGGGGCCGCTTTTAACAGCCTTATTGTCGGTTTTCTTTTTAGGTAGTACTATGAACTTTGTTAGAATTTTAGGCGTTTTATTTGGTTTTGCAGGTGTTGCTTTTATTGTCTTCCAGAGCGGAGGAGGTTTTCATGGCGTTTCGCATGGAGATTTTTATGTGTTTTTAGCAATCTTAGCTCAAGCATCTAGCTTTGTTTTAATTAAAAAAGTTTCAAAGACTTTAGATCCACGGTTAATGACTGGATATATGCTAGTGATGGGTTCGATTATATTATTTGGAATTAGCCAAATACTTGAGCCGGGTGGATTGGCTAGTATGGTGCATCATTCAGTAGGAATTTGGGCGGTATTTTTTGCATCAGCAGTTGTTGCAACAGCTATGGGGCATATGCTATATAATTTTGCTCTTGGTAAGGTTGGCACAACAGAGGCGGCTATATTTTTAAATTTAAATCCATTCTTTTCACTTATTGGTGCGGTATTATTTTTAGGTGAAAAAATTGTTTTAACTCAAGTAGTCGGTTTTATTTTAATTTTAATAGGTGTGATGTTTGGTTCAGGAGTATATGAAGATGTATCCCGCAAATTTAAAAGGGATAATCAATTCCAAATCTAAATTCAAAATAGTATAACCATGAATCTTAAGACAATTTACCGATAAGGTGATTGTCTTTTTTTATTTTAAGAAATGATTTCTAATTCATTTTTTCATGAAAAAAAACTACAAATTTAGGGCATATTATAAAGTATTCAAGCTATTAGGAAGGACTCATCAAGATGCCAATCGATCCAAGAACTCAATCATTAAATGCAGAAACAATTGAGAATGAACTAGAAATACCTAGTTGGTTTACAAAATTAAACAAGCTTAAATCTAATTTAAATAATTTGGAGATAGAGTCTCAGTTTTATGAACAGTTCTTAACCGTATTAATTAATGAAGAAACAGCGTTAGAGCTGCAATATAAAAATATAAAGTATATTGAAAAGCTAGAGAATGAAATTCAAATAATGGAAGAACGCTATCGAAAAGTAATGCACTCAAAGCTTGGCAGATTAATTCAGTTTTATTGGAAAGCTAAAAGATGGCTTTTTAGAAAGATAAGAGGTTGGTGAGTAAGTTTTGAACAAATTTGAAATTCAGCAAAGGTTAGAAGAAATTGAAAAAATTAAGATCGAAATTTACCAACGAATGAATAAAGAAATCCCGGAAGACTTAATATTTTCAAAATATCATTTTAAAAAATTAATAAACGGTATTAGCGTAATCGTCCCGACATATAAAGGTGAAAAAGTGATAAGAAAATGTATTGAATCATTAAAAAATCAAACTTTATCACCAAAATATTTTGAAGTGTTCTTTATAATCAATGGAGAAAAAGATCATACCGAAGAGATATTAATGAATTTCATTAAGGAACATAATATAAATCACTTTAACATTCTTCATTCAGAAGAAGCTAGTGTTTCATCTGCAAGGAATATGGGAATTCAACAAGCGTCAAAAAAATACATTACATTCTTGGACGACGATGATTACATTTCACCGAACTTTCTTGAAAAACTATTCAATCATGCTGATGAAGAATCTGTTGTCATTTCACAAGTTGTGGACGTAGATCTAGAAGGTAATAGTAATCCTAATAACCCTGTTAACTCTCAAATAAAAAAAGCGTTAGATACTAAAATTTATACTTATACTGATTTAAATAGTGTTTTAACAATGAATGCTTGTAAATTAATACCAACAAAGAAAGTAAAAACGCAACGCTACGAACTCGGTTTAAAAAGTGGAGAAGATGTAGTGTTTTTTACTAAATTATTTGCTTTGCATCATTTTCATCTAAAGATTGTCCCATTAGAAGATCAGGCAATTTATTATCGTGTTTTAAGAGATAACTCAGTTTCTAGACGTAAAA
The DNA here is from genome assembly GCF_042721555.1 of Gottfriedia sp. NPDC058432. NCBI lineage: Bacteria > Bacillati > Bacillota > Bacilli > Caryophanales > Bacillaceae > Gottfriedia > Gottfriedia sp. NPDC058432. The sequence goes on along the minus strand of NZ_JBHXLC010000005.1, from coordinate 115,434 downwards.
ACTCATTTGAGTTTAATGTAAAAGAACGTTTGGAAGTAATGAAAAATCTTGATGTTTTACTAGGAGAAACGAATAGTCCAACAATCCAACAATTCATTAAAGGTAAAATACACGCTCAATACGGATTTATAGATCGATATATAAACAATAGCAATGAATTGAGAGAACAAGTAATTGAAGAAGTAAATAAACATTGTTTCGTCTATTTCCCTTATTTTAAGTTATACAATGGAGAGACGCGTTCTTTAATTATTTCTTATTGTTTTCCACCGTACGTTGATACAAGTGGAACTGTAATGGCTAAGCGTATTATCGAAAATAATGAAGTGGTGGATGTAATTTATAATAATATGTCGAAGGTAAGGGAAGTTGATTATCGACAAAATGCAATGGTAGACGGTTTTATTAATAATCGCATGGAAATATCTTCTGCTAGTAGTTTTAAACAATGGAAATCAATGAAAGATTTTATTAAAAAATCTCTTAAGGAAATTAAATTTAAAGAAAGAAAAAATGGAACATACCATAAAATCTATAGCCGAGCACTGTGGCCTGCTTCACATTTTTTAGCATTTGAATACAAATTAAAAAATCCAAAGGTAAAATGGGTTGCAGAATTCTCTGATCCGATCCTATTAGATATTCATGGGAATGAACGGAAGTCAGCAATTATTGATTTAGGGTTTTATAAAAAAGTAAATGCACTTTTAAAGAAAAAAAACTTCCCACTAGCGTTAAATAACAATATGTTTTTTTGGTGTGAATACATTGCCTATGCATTTGCAGATGAAATTGTTTTTACAAATGAAAATCAGTTGAAATACATGTCAGAAATGTTCCCAATGCAGGAAATGAAAGAAGTCATTTTAAGTAAAGCAAAAATTTGTAATCAACCGACATTACCGAAGCAATATTATCACGTTAAAGCAAGTAAATATAGAATTGATGAAGACAAAGTGAACTTAGGGTACTTTGGTACGTTTTATCAAACGAGGAAGTTAAATGAAATAATTGAAGGGCTTAGTTTAACTAAACCTGAATTAAGAGATAAAATTAAACTTCATATTTTTACTTCTGATCCAAAATCACTTGCAAATGAACTTTCGGGAGAAGTAATTGAAAAACATATCAAAGTAAATCCATATGTTAACTTTTTAGAGTTTTTAAATTTTACAACAAAATTCGATTGTCTAATTGTTAACGATGCGTTTACGAAGGATTATAAAAATATTAATCCATACTTACCTTCTAAATTGAGCGACTACAAAGGTAGTGGGAATAATATATGGGGAATTTTTGAAGAAGGCAGTATTCTAAGTAGATTTGAAACGAAATACAAATCAGAGATTGGCGATATTGAAGGTGCTACTAAAGTGTTTGAATCTTTAGTTACGGAGAAGTTAATTCAACAATACAAGCAGCTTGATGAAGCATTACCGAATGAGAAATTAATGTAATAACGAAAAAAACAAAGTTACTTATTATAATTTTGTAAAGGGTAGATTCTTCATGATTAAAAAGGGTTTTAATTTGCTCGGACCAATTCTAATCGGATTGGTCTGTAGCTATTTACTTGTAATTTGGTCTCATAATTATTTGTGGAAGAACAATGTGAATCTTTATCAGAATTGGATTATCACGGATTTTTTTAAGTGGAACTTTATGATTGTGTCAGTTGTTGTATCAGTATTAATCATTGGGCTTCTTGTTCTAGGCTATAATGTTTGGTGGATTTTAATTACGATTGTAGGTTCAATTGGGATTTTTTCATATGCGCTATCAGAAAAAATAAAATATACTGGAGAGCCTTTTCATCCAAGCGACTTATTTTTCCTGCGTGACCCAATCGTTTTTTTACAATTTTCAAAGCTTCCATTTCTTCTCAAATGGGGAGCATTAATTGGAATCATAACATTTCTTTTTTTAGGGACTTTTTTTGCCTATAAAAAATGGAGAAATGCTTCTGCAAGGAAAAATAGTCTACGCTTTTTACTAATTGTATTTCTTGGGGTCTTTTTTACATTTGGTTCAAAAGAAGGCTATGCTTATTTTGTAAAAAACTCAAATGTAGAATATATACCTTGGAATTACGAAACTAGTGTTGAAAGATATGGTATGTATCCAGCATTTTTAGTAACTTATGTAAATAGCAAGCGTGGAGAACCTCAAGTATCTAATGAAGTGAAAAATGAGGTCATTAAAGAGATCAATTCTTTAAAACCACTTTCCAAACCTAAACAATTACCAGATATTTTAGTGATTCAAAGTGAGGCCTACAGCATTCTTGATGACATGAAATTAAAATGGGACTCTGATCCCAATGCACCTCTTCGCTCTATAAATGAAGGGATTCATGGAACTTTAATAAGTAATACATTTGGAGGACGGACGGCTAACGAGGAGTTTGAAGTATTAACTAGTCTAAAATTAAAACGTAAATTCGAAGAGCGGACACCATACCAAGAAGGAAAAATGGGTAATAGGCCATCACCTAGTTTCATTCAAGATGTTAGAAACTTTGGTATGGATACAATAGCCCTTCATCCATTTAAAACATCATTTTTCAAACGAAAAGAAGTTTATCCTAACATAGGATTTAACCAGTTCTTGTCAGAAGCAGATTTATCTTCTTGTGAAAAGTTTGGTTCATATTTATCAGATGAGTGTAGTTCGAAAAAAGCATTATCATTAATTAGTAAAAAAGGGAGCCAATTTGTATTTTTTGTGACAATGCAAAATCATTTTGATTGGCGTAAAGGCCATTTTCCTGAAGAAAACATGAAAGTTAATGGAGTACCGATGGATGAGGATTTAAAAGGAAAAGTGGAGAGTTATGCAAGTGGGATTTATAAAAGCGGCAATTCTCTCGTTTCAGTATGGCAAGAAATAAAAAAACGTAAGAATCCTACAATCGTCCTTTTTTATGGTGACCATCGTCCAACATTTGGCGATAAAAAGGCAACATACGAGCAGTGGGGAGCACCAGTGGAGAAGAGTGAAGAAGAAGATTGGTATAATGAAACTCCGATGTGGATTTGGAGTAACGACAAAAATACAATGGACAAGATCCGAAACTATTCGAAGCCATTTTTAGAGAAAGGAAATCTTAAATTAGAATCATACGAAATTGCACCACTTTTAATGAAAGTTCTAACAAACGGTCAGATTGAACATTCATGGTATGACTGGGTACTTCAAAAACATTCAAATGATATTTGGGATTGGGTAATCTATGATCGAGTATATGGTGAAGGAATAACCTTTAATAGAAAATAAAAACGGGCCAAAAGGGCCCTTTTTTATTGGGAAAAACTGACTTATTTTAATACTTCGGAAAGAAATCTGATTGCATTTTAAAAGTGTTTACATAAATTGGGAGTTCTTGAAAAAAATACAAAAAGGGATAAGTATACTTTAGGAGGTTTGAAATGAGGAAACTAGTTTTCTTAAAAGGTCCTTTGATCTTACTGATAGTATTTGTTAGTTTCTTTTGTAATGTTCAACATAATAATGTAAATGCTTTTACAAGCCAAGTACTTCAAATGGGTGCTACAGGAGAAGATGTTATTGAATTACAGTCTCGGTTAAAATACAACGGCTATTACACAAGCAAAGTGGATGGGGTATTTGGATACAACACATATTGGGCAGTTAGGAATTTCCAAAATAATTTCGGAATGCCTGTCGATGGGATTGTTGGAGCTAAGACAAAAGCGATGCTAGTAAAAGCTACAAAATATGAAAAAGGTGAAAATGCAGGTGCTGGATCGAATGTTCCGAATGGCTATTCGCAAAATGATATTCAGTTAATGGCTAATGCAGTTTATGGTGAATCACGTGGTGAACCGTATATTGGACAAGTAGCAGTTGCTGCAGTAATTCTAAATCGCGTTAGCAATTCATCATTTCCAAACACAGTGTCTGGTGTTATTTTTGAGCCGGGTGCATTTACTGCCGTGTCTGACGGACAAATTTATTTAACACCAAATGAGACAGCCAAAAAAGCTGTTTTAGATGCTGTAAATGGTTGGGATCCGAGCGAAAGTGCACTTTATTATTTTAATCCTGACACAGCAACAAGTGCTTGGATTTGGAGCAGACCACAAATAAAACAAATTGGTAGACATATATTTTGCCGATAAGAAAGGAGTGTTTTAAGTGATTAAGGAAGCTGCAATAGGCGTGTTAGCAATTGGAATTATCGGAACATCATATTGGGGTTATACAGAGCATAAGGCTAAAAACGAAATCAATATCCAGGCAGAAAACAACTATCAACGGGCATTTCATGAACTAACTTATGAAATAGATTTATTACATGATAAAATTGGCGATACTTTAGCAATGAAATCAAAGTCATCCCTTTCTCCAGCACTAGTTGAAGTATGGGGACTAACTTCTCAAGCTAGATCTAACGTAGGGCAACTTCCTTTGAGACTATTACCAGTTAATAAAACGGAAGAATTTCTAACAAATATTGGTGATTTTAGTTATCGAACTGCAGTAAGAGATTTGGATAAAGAACCATTGACTGAAAATGAATACGCAACACTGCAAAAGTTATACGATAACTCTGCTGATATTCAAGGAGAGATTAGAAAAGTTCAGCATATGGTATTTGAGAATAAATTACGTTGGATGGATGTAGAGCTTGCTTATGCAAAAGATCAAAATCCGAAAAATAACGTAATTATTGATGGATTTAAGACAGTGGAAAGGAATGTAATGACATATTCCGATGCAAATGCAGATCCATCACTGACAAATTATAAAGTAAATCGTACAAACCTTTCGAATGTAAAAGGTGAAAAAATAACGACCGAGCAAGCAAAGGACATTGCAAAAAAGTTTCTTGAATTAAATAGTACTGCACAAATAAAAGTTGATCTTACAGGTGAAAAATTAGCAGATCGGTACTATAGCTTAGAAATTCGGGAACCAAAAACAAATAGCGAAATTTATATGGATATTACTGAAAAGGGAGGATATCCAGTTTGGGTTATTGATCGTCGTGATATTAAAGGGCAAAAAATCGATTTAAATCAGGCTTCAATTAACGGTCTGAAATTTTTAGAGCGTAATAAATTCTTCAATATGGAACTAACAGAAAGCTCGCAATATGATACGATTGGCGTATTTACATACGTAGCAAAGCAGGATGGTGTAAGAATTTATCCTGAATCTGTTACGATGAAGATTGCTCTTGATGACGGAAGTATTGTAGGTTTTTCATCAAAAAATTACTTAGCAGCATATACAAAAAGAACGATTCCAAAGCCGAAAATATCGGTTGAAGAAGCGAGAAATAATATTAATTCAAACTTAAAAATAATGGAAGAGCGTCAAGCAATCATTTTAAATAAATTGAATCAAGAAGTACTTTGCTATGAATTTGTAGGAACACGAGGAAACGACACATATCAAATTTTCGTGAATGCGGATACTGGTGTAGAAGAACAGATTAAGAAATTGAATGTCTTAATCGAAAACTACGACTGAAGCTTACACTTTTTAACGATGAGGACTTAAGCATAAAACTTAAGTCCTCTATTTTATTGTAAAGATTCTCCAATATAAATGAAGATTGAAGATGAAATTTTCATTTTATGATCATCTATTAATGATTATAAATGTTAAAATGTTTGAAATTTTAATTTACCAATAATCTCTAGTAATTTTTTTATTTTTAGAAGTTGAAAATATAAAAAGCTAATTTTTGAAAAAAAGGTTCAAAGGTTAAAATATAAGTTAATATTCGTTCTTAATTGTCCAACAAACTGATAAATAAAAGGTTATTTCAAAGTAAAGGATATTAGATTATATTTTTATCGTAAACTTTTTTTGGTGAATAAGTTGATTGGAACGGAGGGGTGCTCGACTCCTATGGGAAATGCGGGAAGGCTGAGACCCCACAGGAACGAACGTGACGAGGAGGCTCAGGTCTCGCCCCATGGAAAGCGAGCATCCTGTAGTGGAAATCAACATCACTCTACTCCTTTTACGAAAATTTGATAATTAATTTATAAGTTTGCTTTTAAACAGCTTGAGGGAATGGTTTGAGTTATAACCATTTCCTTTTTCATTTTTACTAGATTTAATAATAGTAGGAATACCAAACTAGCATTTCAGTTCAAAATACATGCAATATTTATTACAAATACGAGACTTTTTTCAGATATTCTAAATGCATAATCCTGTCCGTTAAGTCTGACAAGATATCATACTTTAGGCTTGTACAAAGCTTTATTTTAAGCGACTTTAGGAGTAGGAATTTATAGAATTCAAGTAGCAAAAAAATATTTTTTATATTTGTCCTAATGTCCAAAATGGCGAATATATATTTCTTGAGATTAAAATTCTAGAGGGAGAGAGGTAAGGGGTAGATTCTGCTTGTTAGTAGAAGTTTAATTGTCTTGTAAGCGTTTCCTTTAGAGAGAAAGGGGGATTAAATGAACATATTATTATGTTGTGCTGCCGGTATGTCTACAAGTTTATTAGTTACAAAAATGGAAGCTGCTGCAAAATCTGAAGGAATCGATGCAAGGATTTGGGCAGTGGGTGCTAATGATGTTAAAAATCATCTTGACCAAGCAGATGTATTACTTGTAGGTCCCCAAGTAAGATACCTACTCCCACAATTAAAAAAAGAAGGTTTACAAAAAGGAATACCAGTTGATGCCATCAATCCGGTTCATTACGGGATGTGTAAAGGAGCAGAGGTCCTGAAATTTGCAATCGATTTAATAGGTTCATAATTTCATATAGGGGTGATTTGTGATGGCCAACTTTACTCAAATGTTAGAAGAGAAAGTAATGCCTGTTGCTGGTAAAATTGCAGGTCAAAGACACTTGCAAGCATTACGTGATGGAATTATTTTAACACTGCCTCTTATCATTGTCGGTTCTATTTTCTTAATTTTAGGGTTCTTACCGTTTGACGGATATCCAGATTTTATGGCAAAAACATTCGGTGCAGCTTGGCAAACAAAGCTTCTTTATCCTGTAAGTGCTTCATTTGATATAATGGCGCTCATTGCAGGATTTGGTATTGCATATCGACTCGCTGAACATTACAAAGTAGATGCATTGAATGCTGGTGCGATCTCGATTGCCTCATTTATTTTATCAACACCATATTTCACAATGTTTACTCCAGATGGAGCAACTGCTGCTATTAAAGTAGGCGGAGTACTTCCTATGGCATTTTTAGGTAGTAAAGGTCTGTTTGTTGCTATTATTATTGCATTATTCTCAACTGAAGTTTATAGATGGGTAATTCAAAGGAACTTCGTAATTAAGATGCCAGATGGCGTACCACCTAGTGTAAGTAAATCATTCGTTGCTTTATTCCCTGCATTTTTAGTTATTCTCCTAGTATGGATTATTCGTTTATTAATTGAAAATACACACTATGAAACTCTACACAATGTCGTTGGGGATCTATTACAAGATCCACTTAGTAGACTTGGTGGGTCATTAGCTGGCGCGTTAATTGCTGTATTATTAATTCAATTATTATGGTCAGTTGGTTTACACGGTGCTGCAATTGTTGGTGGTGTAATGGGCCCAGTATGGTTAGCAGCAACTGATGCAAACCGTTTAGCCCTGCAATCTCATCATGCAATGCCAAATGTCGTTACACAACAATTCTTTGATATCTTCGTCTACATGGGTGGTTCTGGTGCAACAATTTGTTTTGCTCTTATGATGCTATTATTTGCAAAGAGTCAGCATGCAAAACAACTAGGAAGGCTATCGATTGGACCTGGTATCTTTAATATTAATGAACCAATTACGTTCGGTGCGCCTGTTGTAATGAATCCACTGCTTTTAGTTCCATTTATTCTAACTCCATTAGTTCTTGTTGTAACCACATATATAGGAATGAAAACGGGATTTGCTCCAAAAACACATGGTATTGCAATTCCTTGGACGACTCCACCAATTATCGGCGGTTGGCTAGCAACTGGAGGTAACTGGAGAGGTTCTGCAATGCAATTGATTAATCTTGTTATAGCATTTTTAATTTACTTCCCATTCTTTAGAATGTGGGATAAACAAAACTTACAAACTGAACAAGGCGCACCAAAATAAGAAATTTATAAAGGGGCTTGCCCAGACTATCTGCAAAGCGCTCGCTTTCAAATAGTCTGGGTACTCAGAGTCTTAATTCTGCGTAAACACACTGGAAGCTTGCCTATAGGCAGGCTCTTGGTATTGTTTTCTTAAATTCTTGTAAAGGGTGTGATTCTAGTGACAAAAGAAGAATTGTACAACCTTTCCTTTCAGTTAATCTTGCATAGTGGAAATGCTAGAAGTCTTTCAATGGAGGGAATCTATGCAGCAAAAGAAAAGAATTTTGAACTAGCTTTTGAGAAGCTTTCAGAGGCAGATCGCGAGTTTAGTCAAGCACATCGCTTTCAAACTCAATTGATTCAAGCAGAGGCTGGTGGAGAAGATTTTGATACACCAATTCTATTAATTCATGCACAAGATCATTTAATGACAGCAATGACGCTTAAAGATTTAGCAAGGGAGATAATTGAACTGCGGCAAGAAGTAAGCAATCAATAAAGGGAGGTTACAACAGGTAATTTAAATTGATAAAAGTTTATAAAAATATCACAATTTGTTCTAAATCAAATTCACCTATTGTGTTTAAATTTACATGAGGTGATTAATTTGAAATTATATTTGAAAGGTGGATTTGCCCAAAAGATAAGGAGACTGAACAAACTCATAGAAAATGGTTCAAAACAATGATACTTGCGAAGAAAGTGAGATTAAAGCCAACTAAAGAACAAGAAATACAATTATGGAAATCAGTTGGTACAGCACGATGGGCATATAATAGGGCATTGGCTAAGCAGAAAGAAAATTTTAAAACTGGTGGGAAATTTATTTCTGATAGTATGTTAAGAAAAGAATTAACTAGATTAAAACAAACTGAAGAATTTTCTTGGTTGTATAAAGTATCGAATAATATTACAAAGCAAGCGATAAAAGATCTTTGTAATGCGTATAAAAAGTTCTTTAAAGGGTTAGCTGATAAACCAAAATTCAAAAGTAGAAGAAAATCAAAACCATCTTTTTATAATGATAATGTGAAGTTAAAAGTAAAAGGAAAGAAAGTGTTGATTGAAAAAGTCGGTTGGGTTGTAACTTCTGAAATTATATCAGATGAAAAATACTATAATCCTAGAATTAGTAATGACGGGAAATACTGGTATATATCTATAGGAATGGAAGAATTAAAACCAGTAGTTGAAATGACTGAAGTCTCACTTGGTATTGACGTAGGGATAAAAGAATTAGCAGTTTGTTCAGATGGCATCAAAAAGAAAAATATTAACAAAACAAGCACTGTTAGAAGGTTAGAGAAACGCCTGCGTAGGTTGCATCGTCAAGTTTCTCGTAAATATAAAATGAATAAGGAGGGAGACCGTTACGTCAAAACAAGCAACATTATAAAAATCGAAAAGAAGATACAACTATTATATAGAAGGTTGTCAAATATCAGAATAGACCATCTTCATCAATCCACGAGCGAAATCGTGAAAACCAAACCATTTCGCATCGTAATGGAAACTTTAAATATCAAAGGAATGATGAAGAATAAGCACCTGTCAAAAGCAATCGCGAAGCAGTGTTTATGTAAATTCAAACGCCAAATTCAATATAAATGTGAAAAATATGGGATTGAATTTGTTGAAGCTGATAAATGGTACCCATCTTCTAAAACGTGTTCAAGTTGTGGAAATAAGAAAAATGATTTAAAACTATCAGACCGATATTTTAAATGTGAATGCGGTCATGGAATAGATCGAGATCTAAACGCAGCGATCAACTTGTCACGATATAAATTAGTAATCTGACACTTAGACGTCATTACTGATATGTAGGATTCGTTGTATCCGAATTTACGCCCTTGGAGTGTTATACCAAACGAGAGTAGCTTCGGCAAAATCGGACACGTAGAACAGGGAAGTAAACAAAATCTATAAAAATAGTAGATACTTGGATTTTTATAATTTTTTGGCAACGGTTACATAGGATGGGAAAATCTATCAAAATTGCGACAATTGGTGGGGGATCAAGTTATACCCCAGAGTTAGTAGAAGGTTTTATTAAGCGGTACAATGAGCTTCCTTTACGAGAGCTCTGGCTAGTAGATGTTGAAGAGGGCAAGGAGAAATTAGAGATTGTTGGTCAATTAGCAAGACGAATGTTTGAAAAGGCAGGTCTTCCGGTAGAAGTTCATTTGACTCTTGATCGAAAAGAGGCGCTTAAAGATGCCGATTTTGTTACAACCCAATTTCGTGTTGGTTTGTTAGATGCGAGGGCAAAAGATGAAAGAATTCCTTTAAAATACGGGGTACTTGGTCAAGAAACAAATGGACCAGGAGGATTATTTAAAGGTTTGCGAACAATTCCAGTAATTTTAGATATTGTAAAAGATATGAGAGATCTTTGTCCAAATGCGTGGTTAGTTAATTTTACGAATCCTGCTGGTATGGTTACCGAGGCGGTACTTCGTTACACCGATCACCGAAAAGTAGTTGGCTTATGTAATGTCCCAATTGGAATGGAAATGGGAATTGCCAAATTATTAAAGGTTGAGCATTCACGCGTACGGATTGATTTTGCTGGATTAAATCATATGGTTTATGGGTTAGATGTATTTGTTGACGGCGAAAGTGTAAAAGATCAAGTAATTGAATTATTAACGAATCCGGAAAACTCTAGTTTTGTTAAAAATATTCAAGGATATGGATGGGAACCCGAGTTTCTCCGTGCTTTAAACGCACTACCATGTCCATATCATAACTATTATTATAAAACTCGTGAAATGGTTGATAAAGATATTAAAAATGCCGAAACTGTAGGGACTCGTGCTGAAGTTGTTAAAAAATTAGAAGATGATCTTTTTGAACTTTATAAAGATCCAAATCTATCAATCAAACCACCTCAGCTCGAAAAACGAGGGGGAGCTTATTATAGTGATGCAGCCGTTCGTTTAATTTCTTCTATTTATAATGATAAAGGTGATATTCAACCAGTTAATACGATGAATAATGGTTCGATTGCTAGTATTCCAAACGACTCAGCAGTTGAGGTTAGTTGTGTCATTACAAAGGATGGGCCAAAACCAATCGTAATGGGGGATCTACCGGTTTCTGTAAGAGGGCTCGTTCAACAAATCAAATCATTTGAAAGAGTAGCTTGTGAAGCAGCGGTAACAGGTGATTATGAACTGGCAATTCTAGCGTTAACGATTAACCCGTTAGTTGCATCTGATCAAGTTGCTAAACAAATTGTTGATGAAATGCTAGAGGCACATAAAAAATATTTACCTCAATTTTTTAAAGAGGTGAAAATTAAATGATCAAATTAATTGTTAATGCAGACGATTTTGGCTATTCAAGGGGAATTAATTACGGAATAATTGATGCACATAAAAATGGAGTTGTTAACTCAGCTACGATGATGATGAATATGCCCGGCGTAAGTCATGCGGTAGAGCTAGCAAAAGAAAATCCAAGCCTTCAAGTTGGAATACATCTTGTTTTAACTTGTGGAAAGCCACTTTTAAATAATGTTCCAACACTTGTTAATGAAAAGGGTAACTTTAAAAGTAGACATGAATTCTTTGAAGATAAAAATATATTACTAGATGAATTGGAAAGAGAATGGACTGCACAAATAGAAAAATTCTTAGAATCGGGACTGAAACCAACTCATTTTGATAGCCACCACCATGTTCATACTGTTCCTGAATTTTTACCAGTCGTACAGAAGTTAGCTCAAAAATATAATTTATGTGCTAGACGCATTTCTGAAAATGCTTTACAAGGGATTGCTCCTTTTACAGATGTTTTTCTTCATGATTTCTATGGAGAAGGCGTAACGGATGACTATTTTGATAAGATTTTAACGCGGGTTCAGGACGGTCAATCTGTTGAAGTCATGTGTCATCCTGGTTATCTTGATCATGAGATACTAAACAATTCTTCTTATGCTAAAGATCGAGTAAAGGAGACGCTAATTTTATCTGCTGTTAAACTACCAAAAGGGATTGAATTATTATAGGCTAATTTGATTTATTAGCATAGAGTCGGAATGGGACTCTATGCTTTTTTTGTATAAATATATAATTAGAGTTTTATAATCATGGGAAAAAATGTAAGATGAAATAGGAGTAGTTTTACACTATAATGAATATTAACAATATTAAAATAATATTTAAGGAAAATACCTATGAAAATTGGAAAAATTATTAATTACCATCGAAAAAAACAACAGATGACACAAGAGCAACTCTGTGATGGAATTTGTTCAATTTCTCATTTAAGTAAGATTGAGAACAACTCAAAAGAGGTTAATATCGAAACTTTAAACTTATTGTGTATGAAGTTAGGTATATCAGTTGAGGATGAAAAAAATAAAGTTAATCATATTAAAATAAAATTACATGAGTTCTATGACTCAATTGAACGACTTCATCATAAAAAAGCAGATGCGCTCTATTTAGATCTAAGGAAATATAGGGAGTTTGTTCTATATACGGAACTACTTTATGTATATGAATTGTACATGTTAAGGTATATTTTGTTTTTAAATCAACTCGAATTAGCAGAGCAAATGATTGAAAAAATGAGTCAAAATGTAAGGATGTTTTCTGAATTTGAATTATTTGTTTGGAATGTATTAAATGCAATTTTTAATCATAAAAGGAATAATTTTATTAAATCTTTGAATTTTTTAGATGAAGTAAAGGATTTAAGGAAACAGTATCGAGATGAAATAACAGAATATTATTATTTAAAATCATTAATGCATTGTAGATTAGGACAATCAGCATTAGCAATTTATTTTGGTAATAAAGCATTAGAGGTTTTTAAACAAAGGAATAACATTATTCGAACGTTAGATGTAAAAACAATTTTATCAATTCATTTAACTGAAACTGGCGAATACGAAAGAGCAGAAAATTTATTAAAAGAAATACTAGATGATGCAGAATTAATTCAAAACACAACAATTGTTGAAATGGCATGGCATAATTTGGGTTACTTGTATGGCGCTAAAAACCTCTCAGAAAAAGCGCTGGAGTGTTATTATAAATCACTAGCGTTAATTGAGAAAAATACCGAGAGTTATTATCTTACATTAGGGAATATTGCTTCTCATTTGCTAAAGCTACAAAAAAATGAACAAGTTGTGAATATGCTAGAACATGAACTAGAGTTATTTGAAGAAAAAACAAAATTAGAATATGTGAAATTACGCGTATTATATTTTGAAGCAAAAAATGAAGAGAAAGCATTAATCCAATATTTAATGGAAGACGGCTTGCCAATCATGGAGAAACATGGTAATCGAATGAAGGTTTATGAATATAGTGAACGAATCGCCGAGTATTACCAAGATCAAGGAAACCCACTTTTAGCTAACAAGTATTTACAAATCAGTTTACATCAAATGAAGAAGACACATAATAAAGGGGTTATCAGATGAAAAAAAAGATTAAAATTATCGTTCTCTCCTTAACCATCACTGTGCTGGTGAATGTAGGAATAAATACTATTCAAAGTCATCACTCTTCAAACAATGAAATTTATGCATCCAATAAGAAGCAAGACGATCCAAAACCTCCAGGAAGTTGATGGGGATATAAAGAAGAAACACAAGGTTAATTCATTTTCCTTGTGTTTTTTTTTATTTGAATTAAGCCGATTCCTCAAAGTGTTCGTGATTGATCTCTATCCAAAAAAATGGGATGTCTCAATACTACTGAGACATCCCGCATTTATTTACAAACTTACTGGCTTACTAGTATCTTGCTTTCTACGTTGTTTTCTAGATTTTCTAAAATAAAGTAACTCATAAATGACAGGGATGACAATTAGTGTTAATAATGTTGAAACAGTTAATCCGCCAATTACTACAACTGCAAGGCTTTGTGATACAAGGCTACCGGTTTCGGCCTTTTTGAATAGTAGTGGTAGCATTGCACAAATTGTAGCAACAGCCGTCATGAGAATTGGTCGAATTCGAGTTACCGCAGCATCGATAATTGCTTCACGTAGAATCATTTGTTTTTCTTTTTGTTTTACTCGGTCTAGTAATACGATTGCATTTGTCACGACAATTCCGATGAGCATCAGTGCTCCTAATAGTGCTGTTGGTTCAACTGAGATGCGACTTATAATCAAGCCAAGCACAGCTCCAATCGCTGCTAAAGGTAAAGAACATAGGATAGCAATTGGTGCACGGAATGTTTTAAATGTAATAATCATGATTAGAAATACTAAGCCGATTGAGACAAGCATGATCATATATAAATCTGAGAAATCTTGTGATTGTTGTGCAAGAGCACCACCAATGTATACATTTACACCATCGGCAATTTTCATACCTTTTGATTTTTTATCTCCAAAAATAACTTTATTTAAATCTGCATTAATTTTTGAAAGTTTATCTGGCTTTACTTCAGCGGATATACTTAAATATGGATCGCCGTCTTTATGATATAGATTCGTAGACTTTTCCTCTACTTTTAGTGTAGCTACTGACGATACCGGAATCATTCCAGTTTTAGTCATAATCGGTACTGATTTAATATCGTCAGGAGTTTTAGGTTCTAATATTGGTTCAAGATATACATCAGTCGGTTGTTGATCAATTGTAACTGTTCCAAGTGGAGTTCGATTCCACATAACAAATAACTGTTGCGATAGTTGTTCAGCATTACCTTTGGAAGGGTCAACCTCTAACGAGTAAACCGTTTTTTTGTCTTCCTCATTTGTTGTTACCTTTTTAACTCCATCAATATTTTTTATTTTATTTTTAATTTCACTTGCGGTATTCTCTAAATCATTTAAATTATTTCCGACCACATCAATTGTAATTTGAGTTTTAGATCCTCCAAATAAACTAGATGCCATTGTACTTAATTCTGCATCCGCATAGTTAGATTTTTGCGTATTGATTTTTTTTACGACTTGATCAGTAAGTTTTTTATTGTCTAGTGTAATTAAATAGATTGCTTGGGTAGAAGAGCGGACATCCCCATATTTTGCAGCATCAGCTGTACTACCTAATTGAGTGTAAACTCCTTTTATTCCTTTTTGCTCAAGAATATACTTTTCTAGTTTAAGCGTGTTTTCCTTTACTTTTTCAACTGGTGTATCACTTGGATACGTTAATGTTGTTTGAACAAAGTCTGAAGATGAATTATCTGTCGCACCTTTTGGCATAGCGAAATAAGTACCTATTGAGCCGACAAATAATAAAAATGAAACGACTAAAATGACCCATTTATGATTTAATGACCAAGTGAGAACTTTTTTATATCGTACTGAAGGCTTATGAGCTTTTAATTTAGCCTTTTTAAGGAAGAATGCACTTAATAATGGAACGACCGTCAATGCAACAAATAATGAAGCTAATAAAGAGTAAGTAATAGTTAAAGCAAATGGAAGCATGAAATCTTTAAGCCCCGTGCTAATAATTCCTATT
Source organism: Gottfriedia sp. NPDC058432 (assembly GCF_042721555.1). Taxonomy (NCBI): domain Bacteria; kingdom Bacillati; phylum Bacillota; class Bacilli; order Caryophanales; family Bacillaceae; genus Gottfriedia; species Gottfriedia sp. NPDC058432. The sequence goes on along the minus strand of NZ_JBHXLC010000005.1, from coordinate 99,912 downwards.
GGTAAAAATACTGCAACAGTCGTTAAAGTAGAGGCTGTGATTGCACTCCCGACTTCTTTTGTAGCGTCAATAATCATTTGAACCGAAAATTTCTCTGATTGAGTTTTTCTAAATATATTCTCAATAACTACAATACTATCATCAACTAATCGTCCAACTGCTACAGCTACTCCACCAAGTGTTAAAACATTCAGTGTAATGCCAGACTCCGCAAGTAAAAATAATGTTAAACATAAAGATAGAGGAATCGAAACAATGGTAATTAGTGTTGAACGTACATTTCTTAAGAATAACATGATGACAATCGTAGCAAATAATGCACCAAGTAAAACTTCCTTAATCATTGCATGTACAGAAGTTTTTACCATATCTGATGTTGCGACCATCACATCTGAATTCATATTTTTATATTTTTTATTTAAGTGTTTAGTAGCTTCTCTTACATCCTTTGTAATACTAACAGCATTAGAATTACTATCCTTTGTGATGATTAATAATAATCCGTCTTTTCCGTTGATTCTTGTTAGATTGTTTGCTGGCTTTTTCACTTCAACAGTTGCAATATCAGCTAATTTAACATGATCAGCGACCATAAGACTCTTAACTTTGTCTATATTATCTAAATTCCCAACAACTTTTATATTACTAGTTTTATCATTTATAATACCTTCGCCAACTGAAACTGCGGAATTTTGGCCTCGAATAATTCCCATGACAGTTTCTAGTGAAACTTTATTCTGGGCAAGCTTCGCATTATCGATTTTTACAGAAACAAAAGATTTTTCTGTACCGTATGTTTGAACATCTGCTACGCCTTTTATGTCTTTGAAATATGGAATAACTTTTTTGTTTGCAAAATCAATATTATTCGGACTTAATCCATCCTCAAAAGTGATTGCAACATCTGCGATAGGGATCATGGAAGTGTTTAATTGAACAATTGTAGGTTTACTAACATTTTGAGGTAGGGTGACTTTATTTAAAGATTCTTGGACTTCTTGTTTAGCGTCCTTCATGTTTGTTCCTGAATCATAATAGACATCAATTTTTGAAAAACCATTGCTTGTGCTTGAATAAATATGACTTTTACCTTTCACACCAGAGACAGCATTTTCAATCGGAGTAGTTACTTGATCCTCCATTGTTTTCGAATCAGTACCTTGGCCCATAACAATGACAGAAACAATTGGTTGGTCTGCAGCAGGTAGAAATTCCATTGGAAGCTTTTTATAGCTTAATACTCCAATTAATAAAATGAGAACTGATAAAAAGGTAATGGCGGCTTTATTATTAAAGGCCCATTTTGTAAACCATGACATTCAAGTTATCCCCCTTTATGGTAAATATATCCAGTAACACACAAGTTGAATCGTAACACACTAATCTTAAAATTAAAATACATTTAATTTAGAATTTACAAAATATTTAAGAGCACAATTCGACATTTGAACAGTTTAAGTGGTAAATGAATTAATACATACTTTACTAAAATATGAGACAATTTGTCTTTTATACTTGTTTAATGGTTAAGATAGACGATTTAAAAAAACAGTTTTATTAATTCCGTTGTTGTTCTTAACTAGTCCAGCCAGCTAATGAATCTGATAAAGAATTCGAGAGATTATAGTTGAATGACTAGCGAAAGAGAGCGATCATTGACAGGGGTTGAACGGAATGATCAAGCAGAGCTACTAGCTGTTAAATTAAAAAGCTGCCACTATAAAATGGCAGCTTTTATCATTACTATTTTAGACAATCGATTCCAGTGGATTTAAATAAAGTTTTATAAAACCCAATTACCCCTTGAGAATACCAGACGATTGTGTTTTTTCCCTAGAAAGTCTTTCGAAAACCTCTAAACAAATGTATCCGGTAGCAGGTATTAGTATTAGTAGAATAAATCCAATTGGTCCACTAACAAATTTTGCTACATATCCAGCTTTCGGAACCTTCAATATTAGTTTACCGACGAGATTATTAGAGGTGACAACACTGGAATCTGCTGTATTGTTATTGTCCCCTTTTGTTACAAATCCAATCTTTCCTTGATTTTGTTTAATGGAGACGACACGATGGGTAAAAAACTTTGTAGGTGAATCTCTAAAAGTAATCACATCATTTACTTTTACATCCGATGGCTTTGTCTTTTTAATAATGACTAAGTCACCCGCTTTAATATACGGATGCATACTGTTAGTTAAAACGGTTAATGGGCTGACTCCAAAAATGGAGGGCATTTTCTCTGGATGTTTTTTTGATTGAAATGTGAAGTATAGCAAAAATACTATGACGAATAAAATAATGATGAGAAAAATAATAGAAATGCTTTTAGATACAGTTTTAATCATGAGTTCCCCAACCTTCATTTGATATCAGAATATTCTTATAACCCCTCTTATTTCACTTATTATAAGCTCTTGCTATTTTTTTTAAAACTGAAGAATATTGCCACACCGTTATCATACTTTCAAAAATTAACGATATTACCCCTTTTTTGGGGTAATTGTTATCGTTTTTTCACTTTTTGTTATTTTTAAATAGGAAAAAAGACTATAGGTATAAAGTCGTTTTTTCCATGAATCGCATCAAAAGAAAACAAAAATGAGAAATATTTCCTATGAATTTTCAGGAAAATGGGCCCGCTTTATGATGATCCAATAAACCACGATTTACGAAAAATAATGGCCTATTTACAATGTGAGTAGAGTGAATATTCGTCAAATTTAGAAAACAAATCTAATTAATCGAATAAAGACATCTAGAAAAATTATTGCTTCTTAGTTCACTAATAAAAAGGGAAATAAAGGAGGAAGAGAAAGGGAATGAAGAAAGGGAAATTTGGCCGTGTTTTGTTGGGTTCTGCGTTAACAGTTAGTTTAGTAGCAGCTTCGGGTGTACCTTTTAATGTGTTGGCTAGGGCTCAGGAAAAGGCAAAAGTTACGAATGCCGAGGAAATACTGAACAACTTAAGCGTTGAACAAAGAAAGGCACTTAAGGAGATTGAAGTAGGATCAGGGTTTGTTATCGCGCCAGATATTAAAGTTAACAGTCCTGAAATGGTAAATGTCATTGTAGAATTCAAGCAAGAACCAGCACAAGTGGAAATGATGAAACAAATGGCTTCAGGAAAAAGAATGGTACTATCCTCTGCACAGAATAAAGTAGAGGAATCTCATCAACAATTTAAAAAAGAGTTTAATAAACTTAAAGGTTCAAAAACTACATTCAGTCAAAATTTAAATGAATCAAAGATTACTAGAGAATATAAAAATGCCTTTAACGGAGTAGCGGTAACTATGCCGGGTAATATGATTGAATCCTTGGTTCAATCAGGTATTGTTAAACGCGTATGGAATAATAAGGAGCTAAAATTGGATCTTCCGAAAGAAACGCAAGATTTAAAGTCAACCGCAATGTCAGGATCCGAAGATAGCAATAGCCAAATTGGCGTGGACAAGCTTCATAAAGAAAAAATCACAGGGAAAGGCATCAAAGTAGGGGTAATTGATACAGGAATCGACTATCATCATCCCGACTTAAAAGATGCATATAAAGGTGGATATGATTTTGTTGACAACGACAATGATCCAATGGAAGCTACCTATGAAGATTGGAAAAAAACAAATTATCCCGAAATAGACCCTTATTCTGGCGCACCTTATTATACTTCGCATGGGACGCACGTTTCGGGAACAATTGCTGCGGAAAAGAAAAATAATGTTGACCATGCAGTAGAAGGAGTCGCACCAGAAGCTGACCTTTATGTATATCGCGTGCTAGGACCTTATGGTGGAGGTTATACAGATGCAGTTCTTGCCGGAATTGATAAAGCGGTAAAAGATGGAATGGATGTAATCAATTTATCTCTTGGTGAAGGTATTAATGATGCCCTTTCCCCAACATCCGTAGCTATTAATAATGCAATGCTTGCTGGAGTAGTTTCTGTAGTTGCAGCTGGAAATTCGGGGCCGGGTGAAAAAACAGTTGGCTCGCCAGGTACATCTTCATTTGCCATAACAGTTGGAGCGAGTGATTATTCACAAACCATTACGACGTATTCCGCGCGTGCGGGAAATGAGAAGTTTAATGAAATGAAGTTACTAGGAAAGAACTTTACGGATAAGTTAGATGAATTAAAAGGAAAATCTCTCCCAGTTATCTATGTGGGGTTAGGAAAAAGTAGTGATTTTACAGGAAAAGATTTAAACGGAAAATTAGCTTTAATCCAACGCGGAGAAATCGCGTTTGATGAAAAGATTCGTAATGCCAAGAACGCGGGAGCTAAGGCGATCATTGTATACAACAATGTAGATGGAGAGATTCCAGCTTATTTGGGAGAAAGCGCTAGTTATGTTCCAACCTTCCAACTTACAAAAGCAGAAGGGGAACGTTTAAAATCTCTGGAAAGTGGCTCCTTTACATTTGAAGAAATGAGCAGTGTGCATACAGAAGGAGATCATTTAGCAGACTTTAGCTCTCGTGGACCAGTTGAGAAGAACTATGATATTAAGCCAGACATTGTTGCACCTGGAGTGGCGGTATTTTCAACCTATCCAGAATATATGAATGACCCTGGAGATGGTGAAAATTACGATATCGCCTACACACGTATGTCAGGAACTTCAATGGCGACCCCTCATGTTGCAGGGTCAGCAGCTTTAATTTTACAAGAGCATCCAGAATATACACCATTTGAAGTGAAAGAAGCCTTGATGAATACAGCAGATGAGTTAAAAGAAAAGTATTCAGTAAATGAAGTAGGGGCAGGTCGTATAGATACGTACGAGGCGGTTCATGCTAATACATCCATTAAAGTAATTGATAAAACAGAAAATATGGATGGAAACCAAACTGTTGAAATTGATGAAGAGACAGGCTCAATGGCGTTAGGCAGCCATTATCAAAAAGATAAGGATATAGATGAAAGCAGAAAAGTAGTGATTCAAAACAGAGATGCGAAAGAAGCGAAAGAATTTAAAGTGGAAGTGGAATATTCACCAGTAAAAGGAAATGTGAAGGATGCAGTGAAAAATGGTGTGAAAGTGACAACACCATCATCTATTACGGTAACCGCTGGCCAATCAAAAGAAATTCAACCATCCATCCATGTTCCGACGAACGCTGAACCAGGAAGATATGAAGGATATATTCATTTTGTAAATGAAAAGGATGGAACCGAAAACTATCAAATACCATTTTCGATTCGCTACACAGATAAAGGGATCGACTATGCTGAATTAGATAGACCGGCTGTTGCAACGGATACAACGAAATTTCATCCATACTTAACTCCATTCGTAAATGCAATGTTTAAATTGAAGAGCCCGATGAAAACAATCGATATTATCATCAAGGACGGAAAAACGGGTCAGCCTGTTGGCTTTCTTGGTTCACTAATAAATGTCGATAACATTGAACCAGATTCAGAAAAATATATTTTATGGGCTTTTACAGGATCTGTTTATCCATTTACCAATGACCCAGCGAATCCTATAGCTAATAAACGTATTAGTTTGCCTGATGGTGATTATACATTTGAAATGATCGCTAAAGATAATGATGGAAAAACTTATGTGAATGATCAAGTGATTATTGTAGATAATAAGCCACCGGAATTAACTTTCAAGGACTATAAGCCAGGTTTCTACGAAGTGGATCAGTCAATGTACACGGATGAAGACGGCTACCACGCTTTATGGGCACATGGTAATGTATATGACTCTACGATTGATCTATTAAAGTCAAAAGGTCTTAACTATGATCAAACTGCAAATTGGCTCTTTTATTATCAAAATTCGTCATGGCCAACAGGCATCCTGCCTATTCAACCTAACGGGGATTTCAAATTTGGATTATTACCGGAAGAAGTTGAAACACCTGTAAATCTAAAACTATACCCATTTGATCTAGCAACAGCTGGGAATCTTTTAGGCTATAATTATACATTTGTCAAAGAAGGAACAGAGTATGTATTACCAAGCTACAACAAGAAAAAAGTAAAACTAGGCGATACAATTACGATGACATTAAGTATCAATAATGTGAAAAAGCTCGTTTCCGGAAAATATGGAGTTGAATATACGAAAAGTTTATACGAATTTAGAGATGTGGTGCTAAACAAAGCTTTTGAAAAATATGCAAATGACCACAAACTAAATGTTTCTCTAGATAAACCGACAATTAATGATGATTTATGGACGAAAACAGTAAATGTTGGTGCATCCTTTGATCAAAAAGATTTTAAAGGCTTTGATGGTGATACTCCATTCCTTGATGTGACATTTAAAGTCATTAACGATGAAAGCTATGATGGTCTTGCAGGCATGAATGTAAACAAATTTATGTATACGAAAGTCGGAGAAACGAAGGAAACAACAATACCGGGATACACAAATGAGCAGTTCTCAATCATCCCAAAACATTCCAATGTACGTGGATTCGTTAAGCCGGAAGCATTAGCTTCAAATAACAAAACCCAAATCCATGCCAAAGTTTATGCAAAAGCAGGAAATGGCCAAGAATATGTAGGAACGATTGATAAATCAGGACAATATGAGATTCATGGAATTCCAGTTTCAACGAAAGATTATGATATTTATGTAGAAGTTCCGGGGCATTTAACTAGTAAGACAACTGCTAAGTTAAGTAAAGAAGTCGATGGAGAACTAGTGGGAGTAAGCCTTCGAACGTACACAGATCAGTTTCCTGCTGGCGATGTAACCGGGGATGAAGTGATTGATATTAATGATCTAATTCAAGTTGCAGCACAATACGGTAAAAAACATGACAAAGAAGACATCAACCAGGACGGCATAGTAGATGAAAAAGATGTTCGTTTTATTGAAAAGAACTTCTTGAAAATAGGAGAAAATGCGAAGAAAAATGCAAAGCCGCAAGAAAAGCTTGGTAAAAAAGGGTTAGAAGATATTTTACGCACCTTAGGTCTTGAGCCTAATAAAAAATAGAAAGCTAGATGGATTTTTAATCTAGGAAAAGGCGGGGGGGATTTGTCTTTACATAATGTTTTTGTATGTAAAGGCAAATCAGTCCTCCGTACACAATCAAGATTAGTGACCTTTACAAAAAAATGTGACTTACATGGGAGAAGAAACTTATGAAAAAAATGAAAAGAGCATTATTAGGCACGACATTAGTAGGAGCGTTAGTTGTTTCTGTGGGATTTGGAACATACTCCTGGTTTACTTCAGAGACAAATGCTGCTGGTCAGATTGTTAACGGTACATTACAACTAAATAATGGACAAAATATTACAGAAAAAGTTATTGATGGTGTTGATTTTGCTCCATCCCAATTAAAGTATGGGGAGTGGATGACGGTCGATAATACAGGAACGCTAGCAACAAATATTAAAGCTACTCTAAATCAGAAATTGGATAAGGACGTTAATATAAAAAAATATAAAGTTGGGTATATTGCGATAAAATATAAGCAAAAGCCAACAGGTGATGTTCAAAAAGCTGCGAAAATCAAGCTTGATAAATTATTTGATGGAACGACTAATGTAGTACAATCTCAAACATTTAGTAACGAATCCGAAATTGCACCAGGCGTAAGTGCGGTTACAGGTTTAGTAGGAGAAGAAGGTGTAGCAGGTTATACAGCTGTATCCAATAAAAATTGGCAGCTTGGAAATGGTGCGAACCAAGGATTTTGGAAATTGAAATCGGATGAGTATATTGATATGATGTTTGCCATTAAATTAGATGAAACCGCAAATAATGACTATCAAGGAGTAAAATATTCAGCTGATTTAAAAGTTCAAGCGAAGCAAGTAGATGAAGGTTCTAAGTATGAAGGTGAATAATGTTGTTGGGCAGTCGGTTAATCGACTGCTTTTCTGATAGGAGTAGGTTATATGCGAAAAAGTGAGCGCATGCTAGTTTTTTACTCCATTATTTTAATCTATTGCCTATTTCTATTTGTTGGTAAATTGAATACATATGCTTGGTTTACGGACGAGGTTCGAGCAAGTGGAGAAATAACCAACGCTACAACTAAAGATTTACTTTCTATTTCCACTAGTGATGTGATCTATCAAAGCAAATGTGAGATTTCCCAAAAAATCTCTATTAAAAATATTTCAGACATAAAGATTCCTATTAAACTAGTAGATCAATCCCTATTATTGCATCCAGGGGAAACCTTTAATAAAACGATGAAACAAAAAGTTTCCTGTGAGGAGAAGGAACATCATTATCATCTATTAGGTTTAAATCATTATATTGATGAAATGATAAGTGTCCCTCTTGATCAAAACAAGCTCTCGGGAATGGAAAATAACAGTGAAAGTCCTCAGGATAAGACAAACATTTCACCTAAATCAATGAATGATAAAAAAGTGGATCCTAAAGAAAATGATCAAGTAGACAAAGAGAACTCGGTACAATCATGAAGACTCATTTCGATCCTATAAATATTTTTGGAACTTGGAGCCAGATAAAAAGAAGCAGGTCAGGAGGATCATCCTCCTGACCTTATTATTAATTAAACGAACATATTCACTCTCCGATGCTTGTCAACCAGTGGAGTAGCAAATTTATTTGCCTTTTCAATATCCCCTTTTTCCATGTAATGATCAAAAAGTTGTACTTGATAATGCTCTGTCAATAAAGACAATCCGGTTTCGGTTAAATAAGGATATACTTTTGCCTCTAAGTAGTAGAAATATTTTTCTTTACGATGTTGAAGTTTATACAAATGCATGCGGAAGAAGTGAATGAAAATCGTATCTTTCTTCTTTTTTGCAAGTTTTAGACCATTTTTAGCAAGTTCATAGAGTGTTTCTTGGGGTGATTCTCCTTGCTGGCTTAGTGCATTTAAATATCCTTCCAATGACCCGATATAATTTTCTGAGAGAGGATTTCGACCCTCTAATGCCTTCTTAAATAATTCACTAGCATCGATAAAATATCCATGTCGAAGTAGATAGTATGCATAATTATGAATGATCATCGACCTTTGTCGCTCTAAACCGTAATTTTCAGCCATTTCGATTAATCTTTTATAGCTTAAGATACTTTCAGGATTATAAAAGTCATCTTGTTCTACTTGAATAAGCATTAGCATCTCTGAATCAATTATTCTAGAAAAGCTGCGAGCCTCGGTAAAAAATTGTAGTGCCTTATTCGCGTAATAATAAGCCAGTGTTTTAGAATTGATGGAATGATATGCAACAGCCAAATGATAATAAAATTCTGGATTATAATAGTGGGATAAGTCAAACCTTTTTAAAATAGCAATGGCATTATTGTAGTTCCCTTTATGTAATTCTAAGATTCCTTTAATATGAAGTAACATATTTGTATTATATGGGGAATCATCAAGTTGATTTTCTATTTCTGCAATAATAGGAATGGCTTTATCTGCTTCACCAAAAGATAAATAGTATCTAGTAAGAATAAGTAAGTAGTGATGATAAAGTTTTGGAATATGTAAAAGAGGAATCTCCTCCAATTGTTCTTTTAGAAGCTTTGCTTTTGAATCAAATCGTAAAATAATTGCTTCATGCCATGATTTTAGTAGTAGCTCCGATTGAGCATATGATTCTATTTCTGCTTTTAAATCAATCCCTAAGCGCTTAGACAATAATTCTATTAAATCTTTCGAAACTTCTGTTAAGCCCCGTTCAATTTTGCTTAAATGAGTGTTAGAACAGATGCCACTTCCTAATTCACTCTGAGTCATACCTTTATTTTCTCTGTAAAATTTTATAATTTTCCCTTCAAGCATTTTTTATGTCCCCCCTATCTTAATACTGGTAATTTATCGAGTTTTTCATTTGCTTTAATCAAGTTGAACTCATTTCTTTGTGCAGAATGCCCAAATGAAATTATTGCTTTTTGGTTTATCTAAACGAAGACGGTAATAGGTAATCATTCTAAAATTATTATGTTCCACTAGCTAATCGATGTTCTCCGGAGTTATTTCATTATATACAAGGCAGAAAATTCTGTTAATTGGGAAAGATATTGTAAATTAGAGTAGAATTTTCGTACTTTATACGTTTTTATCTCAAAATAAACTAGCATTAATAATTAAAAATTGTATGTTTTCTAACTTGGGAAATTTTTTGAAAAAAGGAAGATTATCATACTTTTTTTATTAAAAAAAAATTAAAAATAAAACTCTAACCACTAAAAAATGGTTAGAGTTTGGTTAGAGTTTTTCTTTTTTTCTTTAATCGTTCTATAAGCATTAAACAAATAGCATATTGAATTCAAATAAAATGCCTTGGTTGAAAAATAAAACATCATATATGTTTATATAGATTATGACATATATAATGTTATTAGATTGTATTTGGATTAAAAAGGGGGAGTTGCTTTATGTCTATCGGGAAAATCATTTATTATCATCGCAAGAAGCAACATATGACTCAGGAACAACTCTGCCATGGAATTTGTTCTGCTACTCACTTGAGTAAAATCGAAAACAATTCCAAAGAAGCGAATATAAAAACGTTGCAAAAGCTATGCGAGAGATTGGAAATCTCAATGGAGGAAGAAACTAAAAAAACGCAACTTTTAAAGCAAAAACTTGATTTGTTTTATGATGCAATGGAACGTCTTCATAAAGAAAAAGCAGCAACATTATATGACGAGCTAATGGAGCATAAAGAATTTGTCCAATGTATAGAGATCATCTATTTGTATGAATTATACATGCTTCGTTATTTATTATACTTGGATCGATATTCGGAATTTGAAGAAGAGTCGTTGAAAATGAAAAAGGATGTACCAAAGTATTCTTCATATGAGCTATTTGTATGGAGGTTTCTCAAAGCCATTTATTACGGCCGAACACAAAAATACGCACAAGCGCTCAATATTCTAAACAAGTTGGAAGAACAAGCAGAACAATATAGTGAAAGAATTACTGATTATTATTACTATAGATCGACAACACATGGTCATATGTTTCAGTATTCTTTATCCATTGATTATGCAAATAAAGCATTAGCAGTTTTTCAAGATAAGAACAACATCTTACGTATTATGCATATCAAAATCATAATGGCTGTTAATTTAATTTACATTGGTGAATTTAATAGAGCGGAACAAATGCTTGATTTAATCTTAAGCGATGCTGATTTACTACAGGATATAACCATGAAAGCAATGGCTCTGCATAATTTAGGCTATTTGCATCAAAGACAGGGGAATGTTGAAACAGCACTTGATTTTTTCTCTCAATCTCTTAATTTTAAGCAGAAATATACACATTCCTATTATTTGACTATCTCAACGATTGCAGACATGCTTATCCAATATAACCAACATGAAAAGGCGTTAGAACTATTAAAACCAGAATTGGATTACTTTCAAGACGATAAATCTTCAAATTATATTAAGCTTAAAATATTGTATCTAGAAGCCACTAGGAATAAAAAGAAGCTTGTTAAATATTTAATAAAGCATGTGCCTCCAAGGGTAGAACAGAATGTAGTGTTAAATAATGGGATAAAATATTTCGATATGATAATAGCATATTATGAAGAGAAAAATGATATCACTACTGCTTATCACTATATAAAAATATCCAATCAATTTCTTAAGAAGTTACTTCATAATCTAGAAAGTCCTTTGGAACTTGAAAACTTGAAATTAATATCAACGGAGAATAAATTAAATTTTTAATAAAAAAAGACAAGTTGAACTGAATAAGTTTAGCCTTAATAGAACGAAATATTTTATTTAGCTTTTTTTCAGTTTTTAAATAGTGCTGATCATTGTTTTCTCTTCTTCTGATATTTCTTCTTTTTTAGAATATCCAATCATTAACTCGATAAGGATTTCTCAATTTCTACGCAACCTCTATCTTGTAGAATAGCCTCTTTTCGTAAATTACAATTTTAACTGATATGATATATTCATCATAAAAGTTGGTTTTAATTGATGAAATATGATTACTACTTCAAAGTGTTATACATTAAGTAGATCTTGAATGTGGACAAGTAATGACTACTCTTAAATGAGTAGTTTTTTATGTCTACTTTTTCTTATAAATAAAAATAGCATAATTAAGTTCATCAAAAATGTAATTCTTGTTTTGGATCTCCTACTAAACACTTGTTGGAAAATTCTGAAATGATAGCACACTTAAAACACATGTGGTAAGGTATTAACATCTAACGAACTAGATTAATCAATAGAATAGAGGTGCCGTATTTTGATTAAACGTTTTTTTAGTTATTATAGCCCGCACAAAAAGTTATTTTATATAGACTTTTTCTGTGCAATATTAGTAGGGTTAATGGAGCTTGGATTTCCTTTAGCAGTGTCTTGGTTTATTGATAAACTGCTGCCGGAAGGGAACTGGAGTAAAATTATCTCGATCAGTATCGGACTTTTAGTACTTTATTTAGTAAGTTCTGGTATGCAATTTGTTGTGAATTATTGGGGCCATAAACTTGGTATTAATATTGAGACTGATATGCGTCGTGAGTTATTTAATCATGTTCAACGTCAATCTTTTCGTTTCTTTGATAATACGAAGACTGGTCATATAATGAGCCGTATAACAAATGATTTAATGGATATTGGTGAATTAGCGCACCATGGTCCAGAGGATTTATTTATTGCAATTATGACCTTCATCGGTGCATTTTGGATTATGCTAGCAATTAATGTGAAGCTTGCATTAGTAGCAATTATAATTGTTCCATTTTTAGTTTGGTTGATTTCATACTCAAACATGAAAATGAATAAATCATGGAGTAAAATGTATGGAAATATTGCGAATGTAAATGCACAAGTTGAAGATAGTGTTTCAGGTGTAAGGGTAGTTCAATCTTTTACTAACGAACAATATGAAATGAAACGATTTAATAAAAATAACCAATACTTCCGTAAAACAAAACTAAAAGCTTATAAAGTTATGAGCATGAATTTATTAGGAATCTATGTATCTACTCGATTAATGACACTTGTTATTCTAGTTTTTGGAGCTTGGTTAAGTTTTACGAAAATTTTATCGTATGGAGAATTAGTAGCGTTTATTTTATATTTAAACATTTTATTTAAACCAATTGATAAGATTAGTGCTTTATTAGAACTATATCCTAAGGGTATGGCGGGCTTTAAACGTTTTACTGAATTAATTGATAATGAGCCAGACATTGTAGATACTCCTGATGCAATTGAAGTAGTTAATTTAATAGGGGATATTAAGTTCAAAAATGTATCATTTGGTTATGAAAACAAACGTAGAATCTTAAATGATCTTTCCTTCTCTATTGAGGCTGGTAAAACAATTGCCTTTGTAGGTCCTTCAGGAGCTGGGAAAACTACAATTTGCTCATTAATTCCAAGATTTTATGATGTTTTAAACGGTGCGATCACAATTGATGGAATCGATATTCGAAACATGACGAAAGAATCATTGCGATCAAATATCGGAATCGTACAACAGGATGTCTTTTTATTTACAGGTACATTAAAAGAAAATATAGCTTACGGTAAGTTAAATGCAACAGATGAAGAAATAGAAGAAGCAGCTAAAAAAGCCCACTTAACTGACTTAATTGCTTCATTACCTGATGGTTATGAAACTCAAATTGGAGAAAGAGGATTAAAGCTTTCTGGGGGACAAAAACAACGATTAGCAATTGCTAGAATGTTTTTGAAAAATCCACCAATCCTAATATTAGATGAAGCTACCTCAGCATTAGATACAGAGACAGAAGCAATTATTCAAGAGGCATTAAATGATTTATCAAAAGATCGAACAACATTAGTTATTGCCCATCGATTAGGCACAATTAAAAAAGCAGATCGAATTTTAGTAATCACTGAAGAAGGAATTGCTGAAGATGGTACTCATACAGAATTGCTATCACAGGAAGATGGGATTTTTGCTAGACTTCATGCTCATCAAATTTAACACAAAAAACATTTTTAATAAGAAGGTGTTTTGTATTGATTGAAAATTTTACTGGTAAAGCAGATCTATATTCGATGTTTCGCCCCAGTTATCCGAATGAATATATCAATTATTTACTCTCAGAAAATCATTTAAGTGAGGGGAGTGTTATTGCAGACATTGGCTCGGGTACGGGTATTTTAACGAAACTTTTACTTGAAAAAAAGTTAAATGTTTTAGCAATTGAGCCAAATAATGATATGCGAGGGATCGCTGAGAAGACTTTGAAGATATATGATCAATATAAGTCAATTAATGCAACAGCTGAAAATACTTCTCTAAAAATTAATAGTGTTGATTTAATAACAGTAGCGCAAGCATTTCATTGGTTTGATAAAGAAAAATTCCAGTTAGAATGCAAACGGATCTTAAAAGAGAATTCAAAAGTATCTCTAGTTTGGAATAGTAAAGATGTATTAAGTCCATTAATGATTGAACTGCAGGAGATTTGCAAAGAAACTTGTCCCAAGTTTAAAGGGTTTAGCGGTGGAATAGAAGATACGCCAAATGTTTATAACCAATTTTTTAAAAATGGGATTTATGAAATGATGGTTTATAGAAATGATTTGGAAATGGATTTAGAAGGATTTTTAGGTAGAAACTTATCTTCTTCTTTTTCTCCATTACGTGAGGAAAAAGAATTTGAGCCATATAGAACTGCACTTACAAATTTATTTTATAAGTATGGTGTAAATGGCAAAATCATTTATCCTTATATTACTAAAAGCTATTTAGGTTTTGTGTAGATAGAAAGTATGTGGGGCAACGTATGTTTTTTGCGTTGCCTCTTTATTATTTATTTTGTAATAATTAAAGATAAAATGTATTTTTAAACTTTTAATAGTAAGAGAATGTCATTAAAAAGAGGAGAAAAACTAACCATGAGCAAGCAATCTACAGGAAATAAAGAAAAGAATTTAAAACAAATACTTTCTGCTCTTAAAAAAGAGGAATTAATTACAATTGTTCTAGACTTAGCTGAGGAAAACGAAGAAATCCAAAAAGGCTTATTATTTCAGTATTCATCAAATGAAGACGTAATATCGAATAGCAAAAAATTAATTAAGGAATATATCAAACAATCTAAATATCAAGGGTTTATTCCTTGGAATAAATTAGGCGATGCATTACAAGGTGTTTATATGACGT
The DNA here is from genome assembly GCF_042721555.1 of Gottfriedia sp. NPDC058432. Classification (NCBI taxonomy): domain Bacteria; kingdom Bacillati; phylum Bacillota; class Bacilli; order Caryophanales; family Bacillaceae; genus Gottfriedia; species Gottfriedia sp. NPDC058432. The sequence goes on along the minus strand of NZ_JBHXLC010000005.1, from coordinate 84,822 downwards.
TAGATAAAGCGAGACAAAAGCTTTTAGAGGAAGATCCTAATACAGCAATTTCATTATGTTTAATTATTCTTCCAGAAGTATTAAAAATGATGAATTATAGTGATGACTCTGGAGGCTTCATAAGTCCCGTTGTTTCTAATAGTTTGGACATTATTAATGATGCATCATACCTTGTAAGCTATTTAGATGAAAAACAACAAGAGTCGTTTTTTATGAAGATCTTAAAAGAGGCTGAGCATTCATGTTACGATGATTGGGATGAATGGAGACTTGGCTTATTAGAGAGCTGTATACATTTTTGTAGTATTGAAAAGTTAAGAAATAAACTTGAAAATTTGCTTGAAAAATTATTAAGTGAAATAAAGGAGAATTCTTGGAGTGCAGGTTACAAAAAAGAAAATATAAAGTTACTTCAATATCAAATTATTGAACAATTTGATGGAATAGATGATGCAATACAGTTCGTTTATAAAAATGTAAAGTTAGGTGAATTTAGAGAAAAAGCTATTGATAACTTATTGCAATCGAACGATTATTTAGAGGTATTGAGACTTTGCGAGGATGGAATTATTGAAGATCAAAAATATCGTGGACAGGTTAAGAAATGGAAACAATATCAATTAGTTGCCTACGAAAAGCTTGAAGATAAAAATAAACAATCTGAGTTGCTTTTAGAATTTATTCATGATAACCATTTTGAGTATTATTCAAAGTTGAAAAAGCTTTATCAACCTAGTGAATGGATTAGTGTTTTAGAAGGGATTTTAGCTGAATTAGAAAAGCAACGCTATATTCCAAATATATATGTAGAAATACTTGTTGAGGAAAGAATGAGTAATAAATTGCTTCAATATTGTAAATCTCATATTTCTTCAATTAAAAACCTTTATCCGCATTTAGTAGAAGAATATTTGGAAGAAACAAGGGAAATCTATGCAAAACTAATTGAAGTAGAAGCAGGACAGGCAACCGAACGGAAAATGTATAAAAAAGTTTGTAAAACAATCGTAGAATTTAATAAAATTTTTGGTAGCGAGTACTCTCAGAATATGATTAGTGACTTTAAACAAAAATACGCTAAAAAACCAGCATTTATTGATGAATTAAGTAAATTAAAGTAAATGGTTAAAATTAGTAGAGGGTTTCCTAAACATATTACAATATGGGAACCCTCGTTTTATAGGAAGAATTGTAAGAAAAGAAGAGAGGACTGCAAATAAAATTAATTATTACATATACCAGTAAGGGCTATCCCATAATCTAGAAAAGGACCTATTTTTTATAATAGGACTAAATCCCATCTTTCCTCAATTAACTCAGATCCAGTCCATTCGAAGTTAGGTTTCTCTTCAGTTAAAGTAAAGTTATATTTTTTGTAAAGATAACGTGCGGTCTCTAATGTGCTTACAGTCCATAAAAATACATGTTCGAATTCATTTTCTTTACAAAAGTTGAGCGCTGTTTCGATTAGCTTTTTACCGATACCTAATCCTTGGTATTTTTCATCTAATACAAACCATCTAAGCTGTGCTACTGACTCATTTGCCTTCGTTATAGCAATTGATCCGACGATTTCTCCATTTACTTCTGCGACCCAAAGTTCTCCTCCGTTAGAATTCATTAAAAATTCACTTAACCCTTTCATTACATAATATTCAAATACATGTCCAAATTGGTAGGTCGTACTATAAATCTTTCCATGAATATAAGCGACATAACCTACATCGCCAGGTTTAAATGGTCGAATTGAAATTTCAGGAATAGGTGTCTGATTTAATGAGAAAATTGATTCAATTGTTTCCATTGATTTTACTAGTTCTTTTACTTCAGTAGTAGAAAGGCTTTGAATCATACTTTCTACTCCGATATTCGCATCTTTAACCAATCTATTGTAAATTTCGTTTCCTTTTACCGTTAAATGAAGAGTATATTGACGTTTATCTTCAGGAGATTTGATTTTTGTAATGATGTTGTCGTCTTCGAATCGTTGAATAATGCGACTTAAATAACCACGATCAATGCCGAGTTTTTCAATAATATCTGTGGCAGTACATCTGTGGTTTTCATTGATTTCTGTAATGATTCTGGCTTCGGTTAATGGAAAAGGGTGATTATAGATTTCTTGATCAATTTTTCCCAATACATTAGCATAATGTCTGTTAAATTTGCGTATTTTTTCAACATAATTCATATTTTTATCACCTTCAATATTCTGAAATTTTAGATTACTAATAATATAAACTAAGATAGTTGACTAAGTCAACTAACTTGAGTGTGATAAAAGTACAAATGGTGAAAATTGTACTAGAATATTCAAAAATTTGGATAAGAAATTTATAAAAAAGAGAATATAATTAAAAAGTGGTTAAAAAAAGGTTAAAAGTAAATTAAATAGGGGGAAAATATGGAGCTATCTTTATTACTAGAGTACGGGTGGGTACTAATTATTCTAATTTTATTAGAGGGTTTATTATCGGCCGATAATGCACTAGTGCTTGCTGTTATGGCAAAACATTTACCAGAGGAACAACAAAAGAAAGCAATAAATATTGGTTTACTTTTAGCTTTTATTTTTCGAATCGGTGCTATTTTTATTATTTCATTTCTTTTTAATGTATGGCAGGTTCAAGCAATCGGAGCGGCGTATTTAATCTTCATAGCATTAAAGCATTTATTTAAAAAGCATGATGGTGATAAAGGAAAAAAGGGAAAAAGCTTTGGTATGACAGTTGCTCAAATATCATTAGCAGATATAGCATTTGCGATTGATTCTATTTTAGCAGCAGTAGCGCTAGTAATCGATCTGCCTAATTCAAAAATAGGTAATATAGGTGGCATGGATGGAGCTAAATTTATCATCATTGTAATTGGAGCAATTGCAGGTTTAATCGTCATTCGTTTTGCGGCAGGTATTTTTGTTAAATTGCTGACAACACGTCCAAGTCTAGAAACAGCAGCAATGCTTTTAGTAGGTTGGGTAGGGGTTAAACTATTAATGCATACTTTGGCACATCCTTCTCTACACATTATTTCACATCATTTCGTTGAAGGACCAATCTGGAATACGATTTTCTGGTCAGTCATGCTTTTAATCGCTTTAGGTGGCTGGTTTCTCTCTAAAAAGAAATCAACAGATACAAACGTAGAATAAATGAAAAATAATAGAAAAATCGCTTAGGTTTAAGGATCTAAGCGATTTTTAGTGTTCACTGTTTAACTAACATAATAAAATCATGCAGTTTATCTAGCGACAAAATATTTTGATTGCATACTTGGCTATCCTTGCAAATGTAATTTCCTCTTTGGGTAAAAGTACCTTCAATTTTTCCTTTTGTTTTTGTCATGAATAACCCTAAGTCTCCGTATTTATTACAAATTGTGCAGTTGCCTCTTTTTTTCATAGGATTAAAAGTACCTTGTAAGCCAATTAGTTTGTCATTTAAATATGTGACAATAAACTTTGAATTAGAGCCTAAATCATCCCATCCAATATATGTTGTCTCAACTAAATCAATATTTTGTAATAAAGGCAACTTTAATTTTTTTGCTTTAGGAAATAGCTTTTTGATGGATTGTTCTGATACTTCTTTAAAAGGTATTATATAAGGCTTTAGTCGGTTCAGTAAAACATCCGCTTGATCGGAATTTTTAATTGTGCTAATTGGACTGAAGAGTGTATGCTGATCTTCAGTAAGGTCAGGAAATAAACTTAGTATTTTGTCGTTAACTAGTGAATGTAATGCATTTAAAACAGCTTTATCATTTACAGTAGAATGTCCATTTGTTAAGACATGAAGTTGATGTTTAATAAAATTATATTGTTCTGTTCGAATAAAAGGTTTCATTTATATCACTCCTAATTTGAGAGGAAAGTTCGATTTATAACTCAACATCTTTAATTTACATCAAAATAGAGGATTTATATATGTTGAGTTTATGTAAGAAACAAAGTTGCCATAAAAAAACACTGATTACATTATCAGTGTTTTTTTTATTTATTTAGTATATACAATTTTTTTTATCGTTTCGATGGAGAGGAAATATTCTTTTGCTAATTGCTCGATTGATTGACCATTTTTAAATGCTTCTTTGATCGCTTTATTTCGGCTGTCAATTAGCTTCCTTGTACCTGAACGTGAGCCCCATTTTTTGTGAACTTTTTCAGATTTTGGAATATAAAGTGTTTCTCCCTGTACGTATTTTTGTATTTCCAATAATAACTTTTCAGGTAAAATAGCAGTTGCTTTTATATATGCCATCTTTGCCAGCCCCTTATTCTTATTTAGTAAATAAGGTGCAAAGCCGTTGAATCAGAACTGCTTACTTGGGCGATTAGTAAAACCTACCCATGCAAAGTATCGCCTTTCTAAATCTAGGCTTTGCATGGGATGCTGATTTATCTGACAAACTAACTGTACTTGTCATAATAGATCACCTCCTAAAGAAATCATAAAAACTTTTTATTTATTATAAATTATATTTGTTCGGATTGCATTTGTTACTTATGAATAATATGAAAAAGGAATAGAAAGCCTTATAGAGATTGTTCCTATTCCTTTTCATTATTTATTTAACTGAAATAATATGTGTTTAATCATCTCACTAGATGAACTTGATAATCCATGTTCCTGCGAATAAATAGCCCATATATCTTGATATATGTAATTCGTTTCGTCAGTATAAGTAATCGGTATTACCTTGAGTTCATCATTACGAAACGTTGGGTAGTTTTTTACTGTAAACTCATGAATAAAAGAAAAACCAGCACTTTCCTTAACGACGTTTAATAGTAGTCTAGGATTATTTGTCGTTAAGATCACATGATTAGTAATACATTTTGAAAACTTTTTTACTATGCCATTTTTTGTATTTTTTAATATTACTATTTTCTCATTATTTAAATCTGCAGGTGTTACATATTCATAATTGAATAATTTAGAATTCTTTCCAACTACAATACCTACTCTTGCTCTACTGATTAACTTTTTACCCAATTTTGGATATTTATCTAATTCTTCTTTTTCTATTGGTAGGAAACCAACATCATAACGATCTGGATTAAAACTTTTTAGTAGCTGTTCTTGAAGCATTTCTTCAACGTCAATTGAGATTTGAGGATTTTCTAAATTGAAGTTTGTCACTGCTTCTTGAAAAATATCAAAAAATGCTGTTGCTGCAACGATCTTTAACTGTTTTTCTTTTTTTATATTTAAGTTAAAAAGTTCCTCATTTAACTGCTTAATATTCGATAATATATTTATTGCTTTCATTATGACAATATTTCCTTCAGGTGTAGGTGTAGTGCCTATCCGTGAACGATTAAATATTGTTATATTTAATTCTCTTTCTAGTTGTGAAATAGACTGGCTTATAGCTGATGTAGAGATATATAACTTTTCGGCAGCTTTAGATATTGATTTTTCGCTTGCTACATAAACAATATACTCTAATTGTTCGAAATTCATAGTAATCTCCTAATAATAAAAAATTCTAATACATGTAGTAACTTAAGAACATAAAAACTTAAAAGATAGTGGACATAGATGGTTAAAATTTAGTAATTTCATTATTTTAGAGGAGCTAATAAAATTATATTGTGGATATGGTATGAAGGAACAGTTAAGATAAGAAAACAGTTTAATAATACACCTTTTTTACTGGAAAATCTTGTACATAGTTAAATTTATATTATTAAAATAATTCTTGTATTTTGTTCAATAATCGTTTTTTACTAAAAAAGCAAGAAGTTGAAACGTTGCAAAGTAAAATTTTTCCTGGAGAAAATTATAGTGATAAAAAAATATGTGTACATAGATATCATAATATAAGACCGTAAGTTTTTGAAACCTTTATTTTAACGATTTAGTTTAAATTTTAATAATAATAATCTTTTGTTTAAGAAGTACTTAACTTTAATTTCAAAAATATTTAATTTATTTAATCAATTCAAATATGTACAATACAAATGTTGCTATAAAAAAATTGCAAATTGGAGGTGGCAGTAATGTTAGCAAAATTAGTTCAAAATCATCCAAGAAATAATAATACTGTTATTTTTGTTGAAAATTCGCTTTTCGTTGCGGGTATTCGTACAATATTAGAATTTAATCAAATAAATGCTATTAAAATTAATTTAGAAGATAGTTTTTCTTTCCAGGAAGTAAGTCATTCAATTCTTATAACACAAGTTTCAGGAGAAGAAATGGTAAAGTATGCAAAAAGTATTATGTTACATGATGATTCTTCGAAAATAATTACCATTAAAAACTCTTTAGACTTTTATGAAATAGATCGTTTATTGAATGTAGGAGTAAAAGGTATTTGTTTAACAGATGTTGACGAGGCATATTTAGTGAATACTGTTAAGCTAGTACAAGGTGGACAATTCATGGTAGATAATCGCTTTACAAATGAATTGATAAAAGAATACAAGTTTCTCAAGGATAATTCAATCCATTTTATGCCGCCCAATGATTCATATATAAAAGAGTTACTTACAAATAGAGAATACGAAATACTTCACCTTTTAGTAAAGGGATTTTCGAATATCCAAATTGGTAAGGAATTATTTATTTCGAATAAAACGGTCAAAAATCACGTTGCCAATATTTTAATGAAATTAGACGTTCCGGATCGCTTAAATGCAGTCATAAAAGTAATTAAAAATAACTGGATTTCAATAAAACAATAATTTAAAGTAAAAGAGCACTCTATTTCACACATTCTTGCGTGTTAAATAGAGTGCTTTAATTTTTATAAAATTAATTATTTATGGATGAAGATTCTTCTAATTTTTTTAAGAAATACATTTCTTCTCTGTACATATGATCTGCCATTAAAGCGGAAAAGTTACTCAACATTTGGCTTGAAATATCTAATTCTTCAATTTCTTTTAGAAATATTTGAAATAGCTGGATTTCTAATTTAACGTCTTGATTCATTCTTTTTAATGCAGGAAATGTACTTAGTTTAGTACGTAAATATCCGGTAAGTTCTACTGATTTCAGATAGAAGTGTTCAAAATGCTTTGTAAATTCGTGACTTTTCTTTCTTAGCATGTTTTCTGTACCATCGAGATTAGTATAAATGGCATCTGCGTGACCTGCCGCATCTAGCACCCATAATAAATGATGATGAAGTTCATTGAAGATCGGTGGGGTTTGATTTTGTTTTAAGTAGGTTAGTACTAATAAATATTCTTCCAATTCATTAACCATATGGTTTAAAAATGTAGGTGTTAAGTGAATCATAAAATTAGCGTCTGTAATATGTTTCGTTAGCAGTGAAAGTTTAAAATCGCGTAGTGCTAAAGCACTTTTTTCAGCTTGAATTGTAATTTCGTTCATATTTTCATTGTTATTTACACTAGTAAATAAATTATTAAAAATTACGTAAAATTGTTTTGCAATCTTAATTTCTTCCTCTTGTTTAGACGGTAAAGCATCTAATATAAATTGAGAATGATCTCTTAACACATGCAACCAAAATGAATGCTCAAAATTGGCAGTTTGTACAAAATCCGGCATAAAATCCCCCCTATAAACTATACAAGGTAATTATATTAAGAAGTGTCCTAAAATATTAGCAGGAAGTGTTGGAAAAGGTAGTGGGTAAATTGGGTCCTACCTCAAAGCTTTTTTAATCAATTTAGCTAATATATTAAAAATAAAAAAAGTGAAAACATTGTTTAATCAATGAGTTCACTTTTTGTCTATTAATTATCAAGAGTTGTATCCGTTAATAGTTTTAATACTGATCGGGCCATTAGTTTTACACCAATTTTTATTGCGTCTTCATCGACCATAAATTTTGGGTGATGCCATCCATACGTTATATCTTTTTCTTTATTTCCAGAGCCTAACCATATATAAGAGCCAGGGACTTTTTGTTGATAGAATGAAAAATCTTCTCCGCCCATTGTCGATTCTGCAGTCACAACATTTTCTACTCCGACTGTTGAGATTGCTGCTTCACGTACTACTGAAGTAACCTTCGAATGGTTAAATACTGTTGGCAGTAATACTTGATAATCTATTTCTACTTCTCCACCAAGTGAATGTACAAGGTTTTGAACTAGTGTTTGAAAGGTTTCTTGAATTTGCTTTCGAATTGTTTCATTTGAAGTTCGAACTGTGCCTTTTAAAACTGCAAATTCCGGGATCACATTATTTGTATTCCCAGACTGAAACGATCCAACAGTAATGACAGCAGATTCTTTTGGAGAAATTGTTCTGCTAACTAGAGTTTGTATTAGGTTGACAACTGCGCTGCCAATTACAATCGGATCAATTGCTTTTTCAGGAAGTGCTGCATGTCCGCCTTTCCCTTTAATCGTAATTGCAAAATCATCAACACTTGCCATTAGGAAGCCTTCTTTAATTCCAATCGTACCTACTGGAAGATCCGGCATATTGTGAAGTCCGATAATTGCATTTACATCGTTAAGTAAGCCTTCAGCGATCATTTCCTCAGCGCCACCTTCAGATTCCTCAGCAGGTTGAAAGATCAATCGAACTGTACCAGGAATCAGGGGTTTTAATTCCTGTAAAACAAATCCAACTCCTAAGGTAATAGTAGTATGAACATCATGTCCACACATATGAGCGATTCCATCAACAACTGAACGAAATGGTAAATCAGATTCTTCTTGAATTGGAAGTGCATCAATATCAGCGCGGAGAGCAACAATCTGCCCTGCATTGCCACTTATCTCGGCTGCAGTTCCTGTTTGACTATTCAACTGTATTTTTTTGATATTAGCTTTTTCTAATTCTTGATTGATAAAATTCGTTGTTTGAAATTCTTGATTACTTAATTCAGGATACATATGTAAATGTCTACGTATCTCTATTAATCTAGTAAAATATTGATCTGCTAATTCATCTATTTGTGTCTCTAAATGCTTCATCTTAGATTCTCCTTATTGTTATATAGAATTTTTGTTTGATTATGTAAAGAATTGTATAATTATTCTGTTGATCATTCAATACTTTTTTACTAGTTACTAATTTGTCTCAGATAATTATGCCTAATTTATCAACGCGATGAATGGGTTTTTAGAAATTATATTGTATGGATTTTTTATTAAGTATAATTTTTACGGGAGAGGATTAAATGAGTAATAATTCATATTGGAGCAATTTGTTATTCTAGATAAGAAATGAATCATGGGGGGATGTGTGGTGTTTAAATAAGTCTATAAAAATCCCTTTCTATTCACAGATTTCTTAAAAACATCAAAGATTGCTTTTTGAAAAATTCTAAATAAACTTTCATTGTTTTCTTTTACAAAATTGAAATTCTGTTTTAAGGTATTAGTAATAAAAATATGAAGGAGTGAATGAATTGGGATATGCAGTTGGATTAATGTCAGGTACATCTTTAGATGGAATCGATGCAGCTTTAGTAGAAATCACTGGATGTGGAACTGATACAGAAGTAAGATTGATTGATTTTATGACAGTTCCTCTTGAGGAAGGTTTATTAAAAGAAATTCAAGATGCGATTACACTTGTTTCTTCAAACGCTCAGCATTTATGTAGTTTAAACTTTAAGCTTGGCTATGCTTTTGCAGATGCAGTAAAGGAAATTTGTAGTAAAAACGAATTTTCATTAGATCAACTTGAGTTTATTGGGTCGCATGGTCAAACGATTTATCACCAGCCTGAAGCTCTTGGGAATTTCATTCAATCTACATTGCAGTTAGGGGAGCCAGCGGTTATTGCATATGAAACAAACACGAAAGTTGTTTCTAATTTTCGAGTGATGGATATGGCAGCTGGCGGGTATGGGGCGCCTTTAGTTCCACATTCAGAGTTATTACTTTATAAAAGTAAGACTAAAACTCGTTTACTACAAAACATTGGTGGGATCGGTAATGTTACGATCATTCCAAGGAATTCTACAATCGATGATTTGGTAGCCTTTGATACAGGTCCAGGTAATATGATTATTGATGAAATTTGTAAGCGTTATTTTAATAGTCCATATGATGTTAATGGAGATTTGGCTGCGAAAGGTAATGTAAATGAGAGATTACTAGAAAGATGCATGAGTATTCCTTATATTTTAGCACCTATACCTAAAACAACAGGAAGAGAGTTATTTGGTACACAGTTTGTTGATGAAATTTTGGAAGAGTTTTGTGATATTTCACCGGTTGATTTAGTAACTACAATGACGATGTTTACTGCAAAATCGATCGCTGAAAATTATAAAAAGTTTATTTTACCAGACCATCCAATCGATGAAGTAATTGTAGGTGGCGGAGGTAGCCATAATAAGACGCTACTACGCATGCTTCAAGAATTATTAGGTGTGGATTCAAAAGTATCAGTTCAAGAAGATATTGGTTTTTCTTCGGACGCAAAAGAAGCAATTGCCTTTGCGATTTTAGCAAATGAAACTTTAAACGGTTTACCAAGTAATGTACCTGGAGCAACAAAGGCAAATCGTTTAGTTGTTTTAGGAAATATTACACCAATACCATACTAGGAGGATTAATCGTGAAAAAATTAGGAATTTCAATTTATCCAGAGCATTCAACTGTTGAAAAAGATAAGGCTTATATTAAATTAGCTCATCAATATGGTTTTAAACGAATCTTTACTTGTTTATTATCGGTTAATGGTGACAAGGAACAGATATTAAAAGAGTTTAAAGAAATAATTGATTATGCAAATAGTTTAGAGATGGAAGTAATTGTTGATATTGCTCCTCGAGTATTTGGCACATTAAATATTTCATATAATGATTTATCATTTTTTGCTGACTTAGGAGCTTATGGGATTAGACTTGATATGGGATTTACTGGGAATGAAGAGTCCATTATGACTTATAATCCATATGGTTTAAAAATTGAAATTAACATGAGTAATGCTACGAAATATCTAGAAAATATATTAGCCTATAAGCCAAATCAATCTAATTTAATCGGATCTCATAATTTTTATCCTCATCGTTATGCAGGTTTGAGCTATTCACATTTTGTAAAATGTAGTGAAGCTTTTAAAAAGCATGGTATTCGTACAGCAGCATTTATTAATTCACAAGCTGCAACATACGGACCATGGCCTGTATCAGAAGGTCTTTGTACTTTAGAGATGCACCGTAATTTATCAGTCGTAACCCAAGCGAAACATTTATTTTATTCGGACTTAATTGATGATGTCATTATCGCAAATGCATATGCATCTGAAGAAGAGTTCAAACAACTTGCAGAGCTAAATCAGAACGGAAAAGACTTATTTACTCTAAATATTGATTTACATGATTCAATTACAGATTTAGAGAAAAAGATTGTTTTAGAAGAGTTTCATTTTTACCGCGGGGATGTATCGGATTACTTAATACGTTCAACTCAGTCTCGCGTTAAATATAGAGATGAAGAGTTTGAACCTACTTATACTCCACATATTCGTAGAGGAGATCTTTTAATAGAAAATGAATTGTATGGACAGTATAAAGGTGAATTGCAAATAGCACTGCAGGATATGGAGAATTCAGGGAAAACGAATGTAGTTGGACGGATTGCAGAGGAAGAAATCTTCCTACTAGATTTCTTACATCCTTGGAGTAAATTTCAGTTTAAGGAAAACTAAATGATGATTATTTAAAAAAATGTGAAATTTTTTTTTACATCTTTTTAAAATTTTATTTCATTTTTTTAAACAAATAATTGAAATTTAATTTTATTGGGAATATAATAGCTTCATAGAAAACGTTTTCAGTTTTTTGAATCTTTTATATTATCGAATTTAAATTAGGAGGATAAGAGTATGAAGGTATTATTTGTATGTGCAGGCGGTATGTCAAGTGCGATTGTTGTGAATGCATTAAGAAAAGAAGCGGAAAAAAACGGTATCCAAATGGAAGTACAAGCAGTGGGAACTCAAGAGTTTGGTGAAGAAGTTAAAAACGGTTGGGACGTAGCGATGGTTGCACCGCAAGTTCGTCATCGTTTTGATAGCTTTAAAGCTGAAGCAGATGTAGCAAATGTTCCATGTGAAGTAATACCTCCTATGGCTTATACACCACTTGGTGGACCAAAACTATTAACAATAGTACAAGAGATTGCAAAAAAATAATTTTAATAGTTATCTAAAATGAAAAAGGGGGAGAATTATGAACAGTTTTATTAATTTTATGGAAAACAGGCTTTCTGGCCCAATGGCAAAGATTTCTGAACAAAAACATTTACGTTCAATTCGTGATGGCGTTATTTCTGCACTACCTTTTATTATTATTGGTTCTCTATTCTTAATAATTGCTTTTCCTCCATTACCAGAAAAGTGGGCAATCTCACTTTGGGCAAAAAAACATGTTTTTGAAATTTTAATTCCATATCGTTTAACTATGTATATTATGTCGCTCTATATAGCCTATGGTATTGGATATAACTTGTCGAAAAACTACAAGATGGATCCTTTATCAGGTGCTCAATTATCGGCTGCTGCATTCCTTTTAACTTTAACACCTCAACTAGTTGATAAAGTTGGAATGGTATTACCGATGGGCAATATGGGTGGCCATGGATTATTCGTAGCAATGTGTACATCTATTTTTTCTGTAGAATCTTTAAGATTCTTTAAAGAGAAGAAAATTACAATTAGAATGCCAGATTCGGTTCCACCATCAGTGGCACGTTCATTTGAATCATTAATTCCTGTTGCTTTTGTTGTATTCGTATTAACTTTAGTAACTGTTGTGTTTAAAATTGATTTACATAGTTTAGTTGATAAAGCCATTTCTCCTTTAGTTAGTGCTGGAGACAGTCTTGGAGGTGTATTAGTACCGGTATTCTTTATTACATTTTTCTGGATTTTTGGTATTCATGGTGACTCAATTGTTGGTACAGTGGCAAGACCACTTTGGGAAGTATATTTAGCAAAAAATGCTGAAGCTGTTGCAGCTGGACAAACTATTCCTCACGTAGCACCTGAAACTTTCTTTCAATGGTTTATTTGGATTGGCGGCTCTGGAGCAACAATTGGACTAGTATTAGCAATGTTATTTTTCTCAAAGTCACAATATACAAAAGCTGTTGGTAGATCAGCAATTATTCCTGGTATCTTTAATATTAATGAACCAGTAATTTTCGGTGCACCAATCGTATTAAATCCAATTTTAATTATTCCATTTGTATTAACACCATTTATTACAGCAACATTATCATATTTTGCTACAGTTGCAGGTTTTGTAAGACCTACTTATATCATGGTTCCTTGGACTTTACCTGCACCAATTGGAGCTTATTTATCTACTGGTGGAGACTGGAGAGCAATTGTACTGGTGTTTATTAACATCGCAATTTCATTCTTTGTGTATTTACCATTCTTTAAGGTTTATGACAATAAACTTGCACAAGAAGAAAATGTAACGACTGTAACAGAAAAAAATAGTCTTACTTTATAAAAGTGAAAAGGTTTGACTGTTTTATAGAACAGTTCGACCTTTCTTTATTACTTATTTAAAGGGTGATCAGATTGAAAGAATCTAGTTGGTTTATAAAGTTTAATTATAAGAGCGCAATTATCTTTTTCTCCTTCGTAATAATCATCAATTTATTACTTTGTCCTCTGATTCAACAAATAGGCTTAGCCTACCAAACATCATTATTTATTGCGAATAGTATTGCTTGTAGTATAGGTTTACCTTTTGTCGTCTTAAAGCTAGAAGGGAAATACAAGAATAGAAGACAAGCACTAAAGTTTATTTTAATTTCTACCGCTGTTTGCACATTAATGAGTTATTTTCTGTTATTCCCACTATAAAAATGCACTACTATTTTTGGTACTTATACTATTATGAGGTGAGACAATCATGAGTAAAGAAGGAATTAAAATCGTAACAATAGGCGGCGGATCTAGTTATACGCCTGAATTAGTAGAAGGCTTTATTAAAAGATATAATGAGCTACCAGTGAGTGAGTTATGGTTGGTAGATATAGAAGCAGGCAAAGAAAAGTTAGAAATCGTTGGGAACTTAGCTAAACGAATGGTTAAAGAAGCGGGAGTACCAATGGATATTCATTTAACGTTAGACCGAAAGTTAGCGCTAAAGGATGCTGATTTTGTAACGACTCAAATGCGAGTAGGATTACTAGAGGCGCGAATTAAAGATGAACGTATCCCTTTGCAATTTGGGATGATTGGTCAGGAAACGAACGGTGCAGGTGGGCTATTTAAAGGTCTAAGAACAATACCCGTATTACTTGAAATTGCTGAAGAAATGCAGCAACTATGCCCCGATGCATGGCTGATTAACTTCACAAATCCTGCTGGAATGGTTACAGAAGCATTGCTTCGATATAGTAAACATAAAAAGGTGATTGGAGTTTGTAATGTACCAATTAATATGACAATGACGATTGCTAAATTGTTAGAAGTAGATCTAAGTCGTGTACATATTGATTTTGCAGGATTAAACCATATGGTATATGGACTTCATGTTTATGTAGATGGAAAAGAAGTGACTGAACATGTATTAGAGTTATTAGCGAATCCTGAAATACAAATGACTATGAAAAATATCGCACCATTACCATGGCAAAAAGAATTTCTTATGTCATTAGGTGTACTTCCTTGTCCATACCATCGTTACTATTACAAAACGAAACATATATTAGATGAAGAATTAGAATCTTTTAAAACGGGCACTACTCGTGCAGAGGTCGTTAAGAAGTTGGAAGATGAGTTATTTGAATTATATAAAGACGAGAATTTAGCTATTAAACCACCTCAACTTGAAAAACGAGGTGGAGCTTATTACAGTGATGCTGCTTGTAGTTTAATTACATCTATATATAACGATAAAAAAGATATCCAAGTATTAAACGTTCAAAATAATGGTTCAATACAAGGGATTCCGAATGAATCAGCTGTAGAGGTAAATTGTATCGTTACAAAACAAGGACCAATTCCGATATCAGTAGGTGAATTACCACCTCAAATAAATGGATTAGTTCAGCAGATTAAATCATTTGAACGAGTTGGAGCTGAGGCGGCTGTTACTGGATCTTATGAGAAGGCATTATTAGCACTAACAATTAATCCATTAGTTCCAAGCGATGAAGTTGCAAAGGATGTACTAGATGCACTTTTAGACGCTCATAAAGAATACTTACCATTATTTTATAAAGAAGAATTGGTAATTCAATAAGGATAAATAGAAAAACAAAACTTAAGGAGTATGAATATGATGATGACTAACGAGCAAGAAATTTTTGAAATTATATCACATGGTGGGAATGCAAGATCACTAGCTTACGAGGCATTAGAGGCTGCAGAAAAAAATGATTTTGAAACAGCAGATCGCTTAATTGAAGAATCACACCAAGAAATTGGTCATGCACATAAAACTCAAACGACTTTAATACAAGCTGAATTAAATGGTCAGCCATGTGAAAAGTCTCTATTAATGATCCATGCTCAAGATCATTTAATGACTGCAATGAGTGAACAAAAGCTAATAGAGCATATCATTCGTTTACATAAAAAATTAGCCGAGAAATAATACGGTTCATATCGTAATAGAATAGATGAAAGATGGTAGGGGGCAGTTTTAGTGAAATATGTTATAGGTCTTGATGGTGGAGGAACTAAGTCAGAGGCGATCGCTTATAATTTAGATGGTGAAATTATTAGTCAAGGATATTCTGGTTTTAGTAATTTACTAATCAATGAAGAAGATGGAATTAATCATATTATAGAAGCAATTGAAAATTGCTTGAGCCCTTTATCAAAAGAAAATTGCCTGTTCTTATTTTTAGGAATTGCTGGAATTGGTGGAGTGAAAGATCGAGGTCCTTTAGAAAAGGCACTAAATGGTGCTTTTCGTATCCCTTTTAAAATTGTTAATGATGCACAAATTGCACATGCAGCATTACTAAATGGACAAAGTGGTGTTTTAACAATCGCTGGTACGGGTTCAATTTGTATCGGAATGCATAAAGAACGGACTGTTACGGCAGGTGGATGGGGTCATCTTCTAGGGGATGAAGGAAGCGGATATTGGATTTGCATGGAAATCTTTAAAAAGATTACACAGGAATCTGATGAAGGTATTCCATTAAGTTATTTATCTTTAAAAATGCTAGAAAAATTGCATTTAAAGGAAGCTGAAGAACTTAAAAAATACATTTATCACAATACAAAAGCCGAGATTGCTTCACATGTTCCATTTATAGTTGAAATGGCCAATATGGGTGATTTAATGGCCTTATCAGTTCTAGATAGGGCTGGCCAACTTCTTGGAAAAACGACGATCCAAGCCATAAAAAAGTTAAATCTTCGAGAAGAGCCACGTGTTGCAACAAAAGGAAGTATTCTAAGTCGAATACCAGTCGTTCAGAAAACGTTTATTCAAACAATACATGAGCACTATCCAAAAGTAACATTTTATACGGACGAAATCTCTTCGACCTTCGGAGGATATCTATTAGCTATGAAAGAAGTAAATTCACGTAAGGAATAATTAAATGCGATAAAAACAGGAAGTGCAGGAAGAACAAAAGAATAAAAATCCTGCCTAATGATCGAGGTGAAATTATGTTAGAGAACTTAACAACCGAAATTAGAAACAAACGTACGAGTAACTTAGATCAACTAAGCGTCGATGAGTTTTTAAATATAATGAATGAAGAGGACCAAAAGGTGGCTCTTGCAGTTAGAGAACAAATTCCGATGATTTCAAATGTAGTTCAACTAGTTGTTGAAGCATTTCAAAACGGAGGACGTTTAATTTATGTAGGGGCTGGTACAAGCGGAAGAATTGGTCTGCTGGATGCGGTTGAATGCCCACCTACATTTGGAACGAATCCTAGTGAAGTCATTGGATTAATTGCAGGCGGTGAAAGAGCTTTTATTAAAGCTGTTGAAGGTGCCGAAGATAGTGAAGAGCTAGGTAAGGAAGACTTATTACGAATATCCCTTACAAGAAATGATATCGTGATCGGTATTGCAGCATCGGGTAGAACGCCTTATGTAATAGGTGCTTTAAAGTATGCAAACGAGATTGGAGCAAAAACTGTAGCGGTAGCATGTAATAAAGGTTCAAAAATTGGAGAGGTTGCCTTCCAAAAAATTGAAGTCGATAATGGTCCAGAAGTGTTAACAGGCTCTACCAGATTAAAAGCTGGAACATCTCAAAAGTTAATTTGTAATATGATTTCGACGGCTTCAATGATTGGAATTGGAAAAGTATATAAAAATCTCATGGTAGACCTGCAATTAACGAATAGTAAACTAGTTGATCGAGCGAAAAGGATAATTGTTGAAGCGACTGGCTGTGAATATGAAACAGCGAGTAATTACTTACAAAAAGCAAATAATCAAACAAAAATAGCAATTGTTATGATATTAACGGGAATGAATTATGATGAAGCAATAATCAGTTTGAATAAAGCTAGTGGTTTTATTACCAAAGTAGTAAAAAATTAATTAAAGGGCGACAACTAGTCATTTGATACTAGATGTCGCTTTTCTATTTCATATTAAAATATGATTTTGCTTTTCTATTTTATACTTTATAATTTGGTTGTAATCATATTGCGAAAACGATTAAAAGAGAAAAAAATGCCGGTTGAAGATTTTTATCATTCATCATTTTATACTAATAAAGAGAGAGTTGAGTAGATTAAATGAATGCACTAAATGGCGGTTTAATCATGTTAAAGGAAATGCTATATAAACTTCCACCTTCTGAGAGAAGGGCGGCTAAATATATAATTGAAAACCCGGAAAAATCAATTCAATATACAGTTTTTGAACTTGCAGAAAAAAGTCAAACAAGTAACTCTGCAATTATTAGATTATGTCGCTCATTAGGCCTTAAAGGCTTTCAAGAACTTAAGCTACGAATTGCAGGTGATATCATCACGACAACAGAGGTAGGGTCAAGAGATATCAATTTAGGAGAATCAACTGCTTCCATCATTAAAAAGATGACGAACAACAATATTCAGGCAATTAAAGATACTAGCGATATTATTAATGTGAGTGATTTAGAGGAAGCAGTACAAGCTTTAACAAAAGCTAGAAATATATATTTCTTTGGAGTAGGTGGCTCAATGGTAGTTGCCTTAGATGCACAACAAAAGTTCTTGCGTATAAAAAAATATACATCTGCATTTACTGATTTGCATTTGTTAGCTGTTCAAATAGCGAACCATGAGGAGAATGATGTCTTAGTAGGAATTTCATTTTCTGGAGAAACACTAGAGGTTCAAAAAGCTGTTCAAATTGCCAAGGAAAACGGTGTTAACACTATTAGTATCACGGGCTTTGGTTCGAACTCTGTATCAAACTTAGCGGACATTAAATTATTCAATTCTCCACATCGTGAAGCAACATTTCGAAGTGGAGCAACGTCATCAAGGATGGCTCAACTACATGTCATCGATATTTTATTTATGGCTGTCGCAACACAAGAGTACGATCAAACAATTCAGTATATCGATCAAACAAGAACGGCTATTTCTTCTTTAAAAAAGTAAATAATGTAGGTTTACGGAAAAAACAGAGAATAGGCAATTTAATAAGAAGCACAAGGAAATCAATATTTCTTGTGCTTTTTATTTTAAAGAGAGTTATTATGATGGGCAGTTAGGTGCTCAAAAAAATGAAAGGGTAAGTTGGTAGAATATGGTTAACATCAAAAATACAAAGGAGGATTAGAAAGCTGCTTGGGAAGGCAGAAATAACGAAAATGCTATTGTGATTGGTGTTGTCCAATCACTTTGGCCAGGGCACTGTTTAGTGGTCATAAAGTTTTAATAGTATAGTGCAAAATTTTTATTGCACATAGCTAATTATTGAAGGATACTAATAAAGGATTCACTATAACGAACGGAAAAAGAGGGGAAAGAACATTATGATGAAAAAGGGTATTTTATCTTTAGCAACTTTAGGTTTATTAGCTTCACCATTATCTTTCACAACTGCTCATGCAGAAGGAAACGGGGACAATCTATCAAAGAATATGATTGAACATCTTGGAAACGAAATTAAATACTCAAGGTCTTTTTCAGTAAAAAATATTAATAAAATGGGTATTCTTAGTAATTCCACAAGTTCAGACGATGATTTTATTTTTGAGACAGAGCCAAATGAAGAGTTTGCAACTGCAGATAATACTTCCTTCAAAAAACCGTTAATTGGCCAGTTACTTTCAACAGATGAGTATTATGATTATGATTTACATAAAGTAGTCGTACCAAATGATGGACTATTATATGTAGCTGGTTATACTGATTCTACTAATATTGATCTATCATTTTTAGCTTGGGAAAAAGGTTATGTTGAAAGTAATAGATTACAATATTTAGATAATTGGGAAGAAGACGGGATTGAATACCAAGTATATCAGGCAAAAGCTGGTACATATTATGTAGAAGTTTACGATAATGATCAAGAACAAGACATTGACAATAATACAGAAGATGACCAATATGTGATCGCGACTGGATTTGAGGACAATGTAGCACCAATTAAACCTTCAGTAAATAAAGTTGATAATAATGATCTAGTCGTTACTGGAAAGGCTGAAGCCAATTCTACTGTAACAGTTAAAAACGGTAGTACGGTATTAGGAACTCCTACAAAAGCAACATCAACTGGAACTTATTCGGTTAAGATTCCTGTTCAAAAAGCTGGAGTAACTCTAAGTGTTTATGCTAAAGATGCAGCTGGGAATACGAGTGTTGCTGGGACAACAAAAGTTGTTGATGTTATTGCGCCTGCAAAGCCAATTGTTAACAGAGTTGATAATAACGATGTAGTTGTAACAGGTAAAGCGGAAGCTGGTTCTACTGTTGCGATTAAAAGAGGGACAACAACACTTGTGACTGTAAAGGCTACAACTTCTGGAACATATACAGCGAAAATCGCTGTTCAAGTAGCTGGCACTAAATTAACAGTAACAGCTAAAGATGCTGCAGGAAATACAAGTGTGGCAACTACTGTAACTGTCGTTGATGTAATTCCTCCAGGAAAACCAACAATTAATAAAGTAGACGACAATGATTTAAAAGTAACTGGAAAAGCTGAAAAAGGTTCAATTGTGACGGTTAAGAAAGGTTCTACGGTATTAGGATCTGCAACAACTAACACTAGTGGAGTTTATTCAGTTAGTATCAAAGCACAGAAAAAAGGAACAGTCATTTCTGTAACTGCAAAAGATAAAGCAGGAAATACTAGTGCTGCTGCAACATATACTGTTGTAAAACATTAATATTTCCATGAGAGCCAAGGATTTATTCCTTGGCCTTTTTATTGTGTAAATTATATGACGCATAGTAGGGCAGTAAAAAACACAAGGATTAGGTTCCTTGTGTTTTTTTAGAATTAATTTGCTTTATATTCAGCAGCTTTTAAAAGTAAATCAACAATGTGTACAACTTCCACTTGTTCTGATTGATTCTCTCGATCTACACCTAGCTTCATTTGTAATAAGCATCCAGGGTTAGCTGTTGCAATTGTAGTAGCTTGTGTTTTTGTTGCTTGCTTCATCTTGTAATCTAGTATTTGCATCGACATTTCGGATTCGACGATATTATAAATACCAGCTGAGCCGCAGCAACGATCTGCATCTTTCATTTCGTGATAGTATACATTTTGTATTGACTTCAATAATGTTCTTGGAGCGGAAGCGGTTTTCATAACATTTCTTAAATGGCATGAATCCTGATACGTAATAATTTGTTCTGGTAAACTTAATTTTACTTTATTATGAAACTCAACCTCTACTAGAATTTCTGATATATCTTTAAGTTTATTTTTAAACGAAAGAGCTCGATCTTTCCAAATTGGATCGTCTTTAAGAAGGTGGTCATAGTCAATTAGGAAACCACCACAGCCACCTGCATTTGTAATAATATAATCTACTCCGAGATTTTCGAAGGCTTCGATGTTTTTCTTTGCCATATCTTTCGCAATCGACTTTTCACCACTATGACCATGTAATGCACCACAGCACGCCTGGTCTTTTGGAATGACAATTTCACAACCAGCCAATTGTAAAAGCTTCATCGTTGCATTGTTTGTTTCTAAGAACATTGTATCCATTAAGCATCCAGAGAAAAATGCAACCTTCTTTACTTTTTCTTTTAATGGTGGCAAATAGTCAGGGCGTGACTTCATTTGTTTCATAGTCGGGACCTTTGGTAAAACCTTTTCCATTGCAGATAAATTGTTTGGGATTAGCTTCATAATTCCAGCTTTTCTTGCAACGACTTGAAGGCCTGTTCGTTGATATAAACCTAATAGACCAACTGCAAGTCTCATACGTTTTTGATGAGGAAAAAGTTCTTTAAATACAACTTTACGAACAGCTCGTGCAGGAAGTGAATGTTTTTTGTGTTGAGCAATAATATCTCTAGCTTCTTCTAGTAAATGACCGTAT
Source organism: Gottfriedia sp. NPDC058432 (assembly GCF_042721555.1). NCBI lineage: Bacteria > Bacillati > Bacillota > Bacilli > Caryophanales > Bacillaceae > Gottfriedia > Gottfriedia sp. NPDC058432. The sequence continues at coordinate 63,423 of NZ_JBHXLC010000005.1, read as the reverse complement.
TTCACACCAGAAGGGCAAACAGGCTCACATGCACGACATCCAAGACATAGCTCAAGTGTACGTTCCACATCTTCATCTGGTTCAATTAATCCGTCCGTTACTGCTTTCATTAAAGCGATGCGCCCACGTGGTGAGTGTGATTCTTTTTGACCAGATTCAATATAAGTTGGACAGCTAGGTAAACAAAAACCGCATCGCATACAGTTTAAAAGCTCGTCTTCGTTCATACGTTCTTTAAATTGTTGACCGATCGCTTGTTGTTCTTGAAGTGTTGTCATTTTGACACCACCATTCTTTTACGACTGTCTTTTGCAAAGACTTTTCCAGGGTTCATAATATGATTCGGATCTAAAGCGGATTTGACAGCGAGCATTGCGTTAATGCCTTCTTTACCAAGCTTTAATTCTAGGTAAGGAGCTTTTACAATTCCAACACCATGTTCACCTGTAATCGTGCCACCTAGTTCAATTGCTTTTTCAAATATCTCTGCAAATGCCATTTCTACTCGTTCCATTTCTTCGTGATCACGAGCATCGGTAGGACAAGTAGGGTGTAGATTTCCATCGCCCGCATGACCGAATGTACAAATTTTTACATTATGTTTTTCAGCAATCACATTAATTGCAGAAACCATTTCAGCAATTTTAGAACGAGGGACAGTTGCATCCTCTAAAATTGTTGTTGGTCTTAATTGTGCAAGAGCTGAAAGAGCAGAGCGTCTAGCCGTTCGTAATGCTACTGCTTCTTCTTCAGACTTAGCTACACTAACTGAAATACATTTTTCTTGCTGACATATTGATTTTATTAATTCGATATCTCTGTCTACAACTTCCTTAGGACCATCTTGCTCAATTAATAAAACGGCTTTTACATCGGTCGGTAGCCCAATCTGTGCAAAGTTTTCAACTACTTCTAGAGTAGGTTGATCCATAAATTCAAGGGAAGTAGGGATAATTTTATTAGCGATAATTTTAGAAACCGTTTTGGCTGCATCTTCCAAGCTATCATATAATGCAAGCATTGTTTTTTTCGTTTCTGGCATTGGAATAAGCTTTAATGTAGCCTCGGTAATAATACCTAAAGTTCCTTCAGAACCAACAAATAAACGTGTAAAATCATATCCTGCAACATCTTTTGCTAGCTTTCCACCAGTTCGAATAATGTCTCCGTTTGCTAATACGATTTCAAGAGCAATGACGTAATCACGTGTTACACCATATTTTAATCCACGTAAGCCACCTGAATTTTCATTAATATTTCCACCTATTGTAGAAATTTTCATTGAGCTTGGATCTGGCGGATAAAATAAGCCTTTTTCTTCAATTGTATTAATCATATCAAGAGTGACTACACCAGGCTGAACTGTAATAGTTAAGTTTTCTTCATCTATCTCAAGAATATTATTTAAGTGTTTAAATAAGATAACGATACCACCATCTGTTGGACAAGTACCACCGCATAAATTCGTTCCAGAGCCTCTAGGGACAATCGGAATGTGATTTTCGTTACAGATTTTCACGATTTCGGATACTTCTTTAGTCGAACGAGGACTAATGACTGCATCCGGAAGAGCTTGCAAATTCGGTGTAGCGTCATAAGAATATACGAGTCTCTCTACTTTTGAATCATCATAATTTTCTTTTCCAACAATTGCTATAAAACTTTGTGCAATGTCATTTGTAATCATAAATAAATTCCCCCCATTATCTTAATTCAAGTATAAAGAGTTAATAGATGAATTTACTATAGAGGAACATACAGAAAAAACACCAATTAACGGTGTTTTTTTGTAGAATCATCTAGTAGGTATGTTCCGATATACAATTTAACTAAATCTTGGATATCTTTCGGATTCAATTTCGTTAATTCAGTAATTTTACCTAGGCGATATAGAAGTGTGTTGATATGAATATGTAAGGATTGTGCGGTATTTTTAAGGGATTGATTTTGATTTATATATTCTTTAATTGTAATAAATAAATCCTCTTCACTTAATATAGGTGCAATAGTCCGTTCTATAAATGTTTTCTTAATCTCTTGCGAAAGTTCCTGCAGAATTAGATCAATTGTTAAATCTTCATCAAAAATAATTGAACTTGTTTTTAATGCTACTTTTAATGCGCGAGCCGCTTGATGATATGATTTATGTAATTGTTTTGGAGTGATTTGTTGCCCAACGCCTGCAGCAATGGGTGAGTTTAATCGACTTTTTATAATCTCATATAGATCATGTATTCTTTGTAGTTGATGAATATCTTTATTCATATCATCAATTTTCATCAAAAATACAATTCGATTATTGCCCCAACGAACAAATACGTCATCTTTATTTCGATTCGCTAAATCATTTATTAGTTGCCTTGTATCGATTGGGACCATATTGGTATTTTCCCATTCAAAAATAATAACCTGCCTAATATAATTTAAATCAATAGTTAGCATAGTAGAACGTTCATAAAAATAATCATCCCACTCAATATCTTGAATCCAATCAAATACAAATGCTTCTAAAGTTCTTTGTTGCAAATCAATTTGATCAGTATAATAGTTTTCTCTAATTAATAATTCTGTCATCCTACGAAGCATTTCTCCAAAAGGGGAAATTTGCTCGGGATTTCCTGTGATTCCAATTACTCCAACTATTTCATTTTGAAAATAAATAGGAAGATTAATTCCAGCCTTTACACCATTTAAACGATTTTCATCGTCTGATGTGATCGTAAGCGTTTTTCTTTCATTAATTGCAATTAATGAGCCTTCATGAAATGTACCAGTTCGTGCTGGGTCTGTACTTGCTATAATGATGCCATCTGTATTAATAATAATGATATCCTCTTGTATTAACTTTCTAACTTCATTAATGATCTTTAATGCCAACTCATCAAGTACCATGGCAAACTCCTATCACAATTGTTACTATTAGTATAATGTAAAATGCCTCATTTCTACTAAAAGTAGTTTGTGAAAAAGGAAAAAAGTTATGAACTTATCTAGAATGGGCTAAAAATAGGATATGTAATAAAAAAGTGGTAAAGTGTTAAGAGCAGGAATTACAAAAAGATCAGTACTTTAAAATCTTAACGTAAGAGGAAATATAGTACATACATAGTGTTAGATAAGGAGCAAGAGATGAACAATTATAAATTAGTCATTCAATATGATGGGGGCCGATATAAAGGCTGGCAAAGGCTTGGTAATGGTGAAAATACAATTCAAGGTAAAATCGAGAATGTAATATCAGAAATGGTAGGAAGAGAAATTGAAATTATTGGAAGTAGTCGAACGGATGCAGGTGTACATGCATTTGAACAGGTTGCTAATTTTAAAATAAAAGAGAACATGCCTGAAATAGAAATTAAAAGTTATTTAAATCGTTATTTACCTAAAGATATTAGTATAAAGGAAGTTTCAATTGAATCTGACCGTTTCCATTCAAGATATAATACTAGTGCTAAAACGTACATCTATAAAATTTGGAATGAAGAATATACGAACCCATTTATGCGCAAATACAGTATGCATGTAGAAGAGAAACTAGATCTTAAAAAAATGAAGGCTGCAGCCGAGTACTTTTTAGGCGAACACGATTTTACAGCATTCTCAAATGCAAAATCTAAGAAGAAATCAATGGTACGAGAAATTTATTCAATTGATTTCGAAGAGAAAGACGGATTTATCCAAATAAGAATAAGAGGAAATGGTTTCCTTTACAATATGGTTAGGAAAATCGTTGGGACACTAATTGAAGTTGGAGCAGGTAGATTACACGCTGAAAATATATCGAAAATAATTGAATTAAAGGATCGTGCTCAAGTGAGTAATCTTGCGGATCCTGGTGGTTTATATTTGGAGGAAATTGAATTTAAATCATAACTTTAAAAAAAGCATTGGAATTTATAAATTCCAATGCTTTTTTTACTTATATTCGTTATTATTTTTCTTGTTATCCACTACAATACAAGCACTTTCCTTAAATAAAATCATAAGGAAAAAACCAATCAGCATTAAAATTAGCACGAAATAAACTGAATGAATCCACGTTGACTGCTCGCCTTTAATTAGCTGCATCACCCCAATGACAATTACAGCACCTAAATTCCCTGCCATCAAAAGTAGTCCTGTTGCTTCACCGGAAACTTTTTCACCAACTAGCTCTTCCGTAGCTGACAGCAGCAAAGCAAAGGCTGGTAAAAATATGAATCCAAGGACGCTACCTATTACAATTAGAAAAGCAAAATTACCTGAAGTACAAACAGGATAGATTAATAGAAGTGAGCCGATAATCGTGACTAATAAAAAGGGCTTTCTTTTACCAACTTTATCTGAAAACACCGGGATCACAATTGAACCAATAATACCGCCTATTATTAAAGTGCCACCTACAATTCCGGCTTGTTCTGATGAAATTCCGTACGGTTTTAAGATTTGTTCAAGCCAGGATGTTAATCCATTAAAGACTCCTAAACCTAAAAAAGAAACGATGTTTAATAGTAAAAGATTCTTGTTTTTCAATAATTTAAATGTAGTGCTAAAACTTCCTGAAGTACTAGAATTTCGTTTTAATTTTGAGTTATGGTGACCGATGAAGAAGAAGAGGAGTGTTGCAAAAATTGTTAAAATTGCCATGATGATTAATGTTGGTTGGAATCCAAAATGATCTACAAGAAGCGGCGTCCCTGCTAAGGCTACTGCCATACCGATGAACATACCAACTGTGCCAATGCCAGTGGCTGTTGCTTGTTTATTTTTAGGAAACCAGTCAACTACTAAACTTGATATTGCATTTAAAATATAAGGCTGGCCAATCGCAATTCCTATTTGACCAATTAGCAAAAATGAGAAGCTTGAATCGAAAATTCTAATAGTAGAAAAAACGGACATGAAAATGCCACCTAGTAAAATACTAAATCGATATCCAGCTCGGTCAATTACCTTACCTGAGTGAATTGAAAATAAAATATAGATTAATGGAAATACAATTAATAACCAATTAATATCTGACTCAGAAACTTCGTAATGTGATTTTAAATATGAAATTAGAGGTGCAAAATTTAACCAAAGCATTTGACTAATACCAGCAAGTACAGCAAATGACAGTAAGACATACCAGTTTGATGAGAGCTTAACAGCTTTAGTGGACTTCATTCTAACACTTCCCCAATTTATATTCTAAAAAAAGCGATTTAATAGAATATATGTTACTTCACTAATTAATAACTACTTGTTTACAAATTTGAATAAGCAATCTTTAACTATATTCTTCAAATGAATAAACCTCTAAAAGTAGTTTTTTGATCTTCTACTTTTAGAGGTTTATTAAATTAACTATTTCTTAGTTTCTAAGTAATCTATTGCATTTTTTAGCCGATTTAATCCCTCAATAATCTTAGACTTTGGACAGCCGATATTCATGCGGATAAATCCTTTTCCAGCCTCACCATATGTCTCTCCAGGCATGATGGCTACTTTCGCATGATGAACAAGTGCATGTTGCAATTGTTCGCTAGAAAAAGGCAGCCCTGTAATATCAATCCATGCAAGGTATGTTGATTCTGGCACTGTAAATTTAAGATTCGGAAGATGTTCGTTAATAAAATCTTCTACTGTTTTTAAATTATCATGAATATATTCGGTCAATTCATCAACCCACTCTTCACAAGTTTTGTAGGCTTCAATTGTCGCTAACGTCCCAAAAATACTTGCGGATGAAAGGCCATCTCGATTTTTCAATGATAGAAGAAAAGATTGTTTTATCGTTTCATTAGGTAAAATTATATATGATCCGCCTAGTCCGGGAGTGTTAAACGTTTTACTCGCGGAAGTGCATATACACACATTTCTCAAGTCACTGCTAGAGTTTATAATCGGACTATGGGAATAAGGATCATGTACAATATCCATATGAATTTCATCTGAAATAATAAATACATTATATTTATTACATAAGCCAACAATTATTTCGAGTTCATGCTTTGTCCAAACACGTCCTGTTGGATTATGCGGACTACATAGTAGAAGGACCTTGGCACGCTCGTGAGATAGTTTTTGTTCTAAATCTTCAAAGTTGATTCGGTACTTGCCATTTTCGTAGATTAATTGATTGTCAGAAATGAAACGATTGTTATCTTGAATGACTTTAAAGAAAGCATCATAAGCCGGAGTTTGGATAACGACGTGATCACCAACATTTGTCAAGTATTCGATTAGTTTTGAAATCGAATAAATGACACTTGGACTATAAACAATCCAATCTTCTTTTATTTCACAAGAGAATCGATTGCGAAACCAATCTATAATTGCTTCTTTAAATTCAGCATGATTCCATCGCGTATAGCCAAATATACCGTGTTTCATTCGCTTTTCTAACGCATGTACTATATCATCGGGACTTTGAAAGTCAGTATCTGAAATCGAGAATGGTAGTAGATCTGGCACTCCAAATCGATCTTCAATATAGTCCCACTGTGTACAATAAGTACCGGTCCGATCAACTATCTGATCAAATTTGTATTTCATTTCGTACAACCCCAATTTATTTAAGATGATAATTTTTCTAATTGTGTTTTAAGAATACCAACTTGTGGTCCAATAACAACTTGTAAATTGTGTTCGTCTAATTTCACGACACCAAGTGCGCCACAATCTTTTAAAACTTTTTCATTAACAATATTCATATTATCTACAACAAGTCTTAATCTTGTAATGCAGTTATCTAGTGATTGAATATTCTCTTTCCCACCTAAAGCAGTAAGAATTTTTAAAGCTTGAGTATTTGTACCTTTAACCACTGGTTCCTCACTTTGTTGATCCTCAGTTACTTCTTCTCTACCAGGAGTTTTTAAATTAAATTTTAAAATTGCATATCTGAAAACTGAATAGTATACGGCAAACCATATTGCTCCTACTACAGGTACGAGATACCATTTTGTTTTAACTCCTTGTAAAACACCAAAGATAATGAAGTCTAATATTCCACCGTCTGTGTTACCAATTGTTAAGTGTAATAAAGCCATTACCATAAAACCTAGTCCCGTTAAAATAACGTGGATGAAATATAGAGGTGGAGAAATGAACAAGAATAAGAATTCGATTGGTTCAGTGATACCGGTTACAAAAGTTGCAATAACACCAGAGATTAATAGTCCTTTAATTTTATTGCGATTTTCTGGACGGGCAGTATGATAAATTGCAAGTGCTACTGCAGGTAAACCAAACATGAATGTTGGCATTTTTCCTTGAGATAAGAAAGCTGTCGCTGATGGACTGATCGGAGCACCGGCTTTTAATTGTGCATAGAAAATATTTAGAGCTCCTGAAACCGTTTGACCGTTAACGACTTCAGTACCACCGGCTTCTGTGAATCGAATCATTGCAACTAAAATATGGTGAAGACCAAATGGTAGTAGTAAACGCTCACCGGCACCGAATAAAAATGGTCCGAAAACGCCAGATTTTTGAATTATACTTCCGATTCCTGTAATCGCAATTGCAAAAACTGGCCAGATCATCGGAATAATGATCCCAACTACTGATAATGCAAGTGTCGTTATGATTGGAACAAAGCGAGCACCACCAAAAAATGCAAATGCATCTGGAAGTTTAATACTATAAAAGCGGTTGTGTAATAAATAGACAATTATACCGGCGATGATTCCGCCTAATACGCCCATTTCAATTGTTTGAATGCCCATAACCATACCTTGACCGGCTTGACGCATTTTATCTGCCGCTACTAATTGATTTGTTTCTGTTAAATAAAAATTAATTGATAAGTGCATGATGACGTAACCAACAAATCCCGAGAAAGCAGCGACACCTTTTTCATATCGTACAAGTCCAAACGGAATTGCCATTGCAAATAAAACGGGTAAGTATGAAAATGCAAATCCACCAATAGTGGACATAAAGCTAAAAATAACTTGGAGTACAGAATTTCCTAAAAATGGGAATGTCTCGATTGTTGTTGGACTAGTAAATGAGCTTCCGATTCCTAATATAAGCCCCATAAAAGCTAGTAATGCTACGGGCACCATAAAGGTCTTACCTAGCCCTTGAAAAAATTCCCAAAGTTGTGATTTAACGGACTTCTTCTTTGCCATGCTTTTAGCTCCTTCGTTTTTTATTATGTCTTAAGAATACTCACGGCAAAATTGTTTAACAACCGTTTGAGGCGTTTATGTAAGCGTGTACATTTTTTGTATATTGCTTACTTTAAATAGATTAATAAATTCATAAATAAAAAGAGTCAGTGGTGGTCTAGTAATAGACTACTTCTGTCTCTTTAATGTACTAACATATTTTCATTTCGTTTAAATAAGCAATAATAATAAAATCTAATACCATACTTAACGGAAACCTTGAAGTCATATCAAGCTCACCAAAGTACGTGTTTGTAATATAAGCTTGAAGAGATAAATTTACTTCTTTTTGTAAACGATTCGAGTGGTTTCCAGTTATGGCAATCGTTTTAACGTGCCTATTCTTTAAAATATGGGCAAATTCTAACATATGTAGAGTCTCCCCACTATATGAAACTAGTATGGCCAAATCATTTTCTGTTAAACTATTTGCTGCACTACGTAGCTCGTCCCAATCAGTTCGCGCATTACATAACTTACCAGCAAACATGAGTTTTCTAGAAGCGTCGACACAAGCGGGAAGTGAATTACCAACTCCGAATATTTCAACATGTGTACTTTCGTTTAGATATTTAGCAGCTAGCTTAATCTTTTCTTCATCAATATATTCCAATGTTTTTTCCATTTCTTCTTTCATTCTCTCAATATGAGTATTAAGTAGATAGGAAGTAGAAGAAACTGGACTTTGAATCTTATTTGTTTCCATTGAAAGAGTATATTTTAAATCTTGAAAACCACGAAAGCCTAATTGCTGGCATGTTCTACTAATTGTTGCTGTAGATACATAAAGCTCTTTTGATAATTCATCAAGATTCACCTTCGTAATATAATCCGTATTTTGTAAAATATAATCCAATACTTGTTTTTCTAGCTGGCTAAGTTTTTCTCTATTTTGTGATAACCGTTTTAATAGTATTTGCATAAAATTCCACCTACTTTTAGAGAACTAGAATTATACCTTATTATATAGTAAATATTCTGATTGAAAAGAAATATAGAATGAGGAGAAAGATGAGAGTTACCTTAAATGAGGAAATGTAGTAGTGATCTGTAAAAAAAGGAAATGAACCCTATTAATGAAGGATTCATTTCCTTTTTTATTTATAAATTAAAATTCACCAGTACCGTGATTAAACATCCAATGAATGCCGAACTTATCTGTTAGGCTACCATAAGCTTTACTCCAAAAAGTTTCTTGAAGTTCCATTTCTACTTTACCGCCATCACTTAATTTAGAAAAGACAGTTCTAAGTTCTTCTAAGTCCTCACTTAAAAAAGATAAAGAAATATTATTTCCTTGGTTAAAAGGGAAATTAGGGAAAGTATCAGAGAACATAACGTTGCTGCCGCTAATGTTCAGTCTAGTATGCATAACTAAATTTTTCGCTTCTTCAGGTAGTGGGTATTCTGGATTTGGGGGTGCTTCACCGAAAGTCATAATTTTTGGTGTTTCAGTGTTAAATACAGCCGCATAGAATTCAACTGCTTCACGTGTATTACCATTAAAATTTAAATAAACATCGATTGGCATTTTTTTCACTCCTAATGTTATGTATTCAAGACTTTTAAAAGCCTACAAATCCATTCTATCCAAAAAAAGGTAATTTAACAAACTAATATTTGTTAATTGTATGGAAAATTCTGACTTTATTATGAAATGGGAAGAAATAATAGTGGAGTTTTAATTAAGAAGGGAAATTGTATTAATCCCAGGGGGGAATTAAAAGAGGCAACAATTAAAATAGCAATCAACTTCATTGTTAAGCTAATAACAATTTTTTTCAAAAAATGCTCCATATTAGATTAACTCACCAACCCTACCAATGTTCAGGTGAAAAATAAGTAGAAACTTGTCGTAAATGTAGTGAAGACAGATTATTCTGACTTCTATTAATGCAGTATTTTTACCTATTTAAAAAATAATAGACGTCGGTTGAAAATGTCTAAATGCTTCTTTTGTCTAATACAGACTAACTTAACCCCAAAATGTCTCAACCTAATTATTGCAATTTTCCCGAGTTAATAAACTTTTTTCGAACATCCTCGACTGAATATGTCAAAATCCACTTTTTTTCTACTTGAACTCTTTCAGTTCTCTCCAAATTGAATATGCCAAAAGTCTGATTGAATAACCCAATATGATTATAGGGGTAACGTAATTAAAATTAATATAGTATCAAGTTTCTTAATAAGGCATTAGCAATTATTTAAATCAGTTTGGCTTGAATCTATTTTTATTTTAATAGATTCAGAACATTAAAGTTTACTGTAGAGGAGATTAGAGATGAAAAAGAGAAAAAGCTTTCCTTACAAAGTCCTTGCAACGACAACTTTAGCTTCAATGTTATTTACATCAACTGGATTTGCTGAAGGAACAAATGAAAATCAGGTGCCAGCTCCAAGTTTAGATGAGATTGCAAAGCAGGGTCAAAAGATTTTTGCTGAAGAACAAAAACAAACTGGGGAAAAAGCTGTAGACCCATTTGGCTATAAAGATTTAAATGATGCTCATGCTTATAAACCAAATGAAAAAGTACGTGTAATCGTTGAGGTAGAGCAACCAACAACTTCTGATGATTCTACTCAAACTAAAAAAGCACGTTTTAAAGAAAAGCAAGATCAAGTCATCTCAAAGATTTCAAAAACAAGATCTGTACCAAAAATAAATCAACGCTTTTATGAAGGCTTTAATGGTTTTAGTTTAGAGACAGAATATCGTAACTTAAAAGAAATTCAACAAACAGAAGGCGTAACGAATGTACATATTGCAAGAAAGTTCCAACCAACAATGGGAGCAAGTAAAGAATTAGTACAAGCTCAAAAAGTATGGGAAAGTTACGGATATCAGGGTGAAGGATTGTTAGTAGGCGTAGTCGATACAGGTATCGACTATACGCATAAAGACATGACAATCACTGAAAAAGGAAAAGCAAAAGAAAAATGGAATCAAGAAAACATTAAAAGTAAACTTGCTGAAACAAGTGTAGGAGACGTTTGGTATAGTGACAAAGTTCCAACTGGATATGACTGGGCGGATCATGATACAGATGTCATTCCACATGGAGCAGGAAATGAACACGGTATGCACGTAGCTGGTACAGTTGGTGCAAACGGTGATGATTCAAATGATGGGGTTGCAGGTATTGCTCCAGGTGTACAATTACTAGCAGAAAAAGTATTCTCTGATACAGCAAATGGTGCATATGAAGATGACATCATTGCAGGGATTGAGCATGCGGTAACAATGGGAGCAGATGTCATTAATATGAGTTTAGGAACTGATTCAGGATTTGTTAGTGAAGTGGATGATCCGATTCAAAAGGTGATCCGTGAAGCGACTGAGCAAGGTACGCTTGTCGTTGTAGCAGGTGGAAACTCTGCTTATAGTACGCAAAATAATTTGCTGCAATCTTCTTTAAAACCATATGCTGAAAATCCGGATATTGGTACAGTTGGGGAACCAGGTGTAAGTCCTTTTGCGATATCTGTGGCTTCATATGAAAATTCAAATATACATATGAATACGCTAAAAGAGGAAAATGGAATACAGCTTCCATACCAAGACCAATCACAATATAACTTTAATCTATCAAAAGTATTATCACCATTAGAATCATATGAAATGGTATATGTTGGAGAAGGTAAAACTGCCGACTTTAAAAATCTTCCAGACTTAACAGGAAAGATCGTTGTAGCAAAACCAAATGAAAGGTATGCTACTTACAATTATATTCAATCTGAAGCGAAGAAAAAGAACGCAAAAGCAATCATTCTTGTTCCAGCTAATTCAGATGTTGACTATCCATTAGTATATTGGAGTCCTTATTTTAATGTAGAAGCAGCTACAACAAGTAAAGCGATTGGCAATGCATTAATTTCTAAGTTAAAAAGTGGTTATGTTGTAAAAATGAAACCGTCTAAAGGGGTATATGTTGATAACCCAGATCAGAATACGATGTCATATTTTTCTTCATACGGAGCTCCACATACATTAGACTTTAAACCAGAAATATCTGCACCAGGAGGAAATATTTACTCAACTGTACCAGGTAATGGCTATGAGGTTATGAGCGGTACATCAATGGCATCACCACATGTTGCTGGTGGTTCAGCATTAGTTTTACAATCACTTTATGAAAAAGGATTAAAACATTCAGAGAGTACAGCGTTAAAAGCGAAAATTGCTTTAATGAACACTTCTAAATTAGTACAAGATCCTAGTACGAATAATGAAGTACCGTATTCTCCACGTATTCAAGGATCTGGTTTAATGCAAATTCAAAATGCAATTAAAACGCCTGTACTTGTGACAAGAGAGAAAACTCCGCTTGAACAAGCTGGAGCAGTTGCACTAAAAGAAGTTAATAATAATATTCACTTCAAATTAAATGCAGAAGCTCTTCAAAATCTGAATGTAAAAGATTTAGAGTATCAAGTGTATGTAGATGTATATACAGATGGTAGAGAAACAAAAGAATTTGACTTAGACAATGATGGGAAATTAGATTCAAAAGAATATTTAACATTAAAAAGTGAGCGTATCCAAGGGGCTACGGCAACTGTAAACGGTGAAAAAGTAACAAGCACAGAAGGAAAGACATTAAAAATTAAACCGGGACAAGAAAAAAATCTTGATGTTCAGATTCAACTTCCATCAAGCTTAAAAGATGGTTCATTTGTTGAGGGATATGTACGTCTAGTTCCTTCAGGAAGAAATAGCGATTCAGCAGTACCGTTATCAGTTCCTTACATGGGGTATAATGGCAAATGGGATCAACCAAAAAACATTGATCCAGCAGCATATGAGAAAGATGCATTCTTAGGTTATACTACACTTTGGAATGATGAAATAGGAGCAGAAGGGGTATTCCCATTAGGATATGATCCAAGAACAGGAAGTTTTAATATGGATCGAATTGTAATGTCACCTAATACTCCATTGAAAGAAGTATACCCATCATTTACAGTGCTTCGTAACTTAGCTAAAACAGAAATGTACGTAGAAAATGATAAAGGTGAATTACTCCAATATTTAGGTGATTTTAGTGAATATACTGGTAAGCCATGGAAATTCCGTAAAAACATTATGTCTTACAGAGACTATTTGAATACTGGATATGGTTGGGATTTAAAAGATCAAAATGGACAAGTTGTGAAGGATGGCGTTTATAACTATGTAATCAAAACAACGCTTGATTATAAAGGTGCGAAGCCACAAATTGTAAAACTTCCATTGCATGTTGACTCAATTGCTCCAGTTGTTACGGATATAAAAGTAACACCTAAAGATGGCCAATACGAAATCTCGTTCAAAGCGGATGATGTTGGAAGTGGTTATAATGGTGCGGTCATTTGGTATAACGGTAAGTATAAGTCATTACCTGAAGGTGCAACATCTACTCTAGTAAAAGAAGAGCCAAAGAGTGTCGTAGTATTAGGAGTAGACTATGCTCTAAACCAAAGTTATACAGTTTGGGGGGATCCTTCTTATATTAATGAAGGAATGCTTGTTAGCTACTTCAGTGTATATCCAAATAAAAATGTAAATAGTAAAACGCCAGCAGGAATCAATGGATTTGCAAATAATAATGTAAATTGGAAAATTTATATTAAAGATGCTAACGGAAATGTAATTGATTCACTAGATGTACAAAACAAAAATGAAATTCACTTGAATTGGACCCCAGAAGCAACTGTTCCAAATGGTACGTATACAATATCGGCGGATGTATCTAGTAAAGATGGATTTAAAGTATCAGTAAGTCCACAAACAATTACTGTACAACAATAAATAATCAAAAAGTAAAAGTGTAGGGAATATAATTTCCTACACTTTTCAGGGTGTTGAAATATAACTTAGTCAATAGAACTAAGCATATTATTTTAGAAAAAATACCCTTTGTCGGAAAATTATTATAAAGGGGGTTTTTTATGTACTACTACCAAGAGAACTTAGACCTCGCAAAAAATCGTAAATTTTATGAGAATATGATTGATGTGGAATAACACATTGAACGTGAAGAATGGATTAAAGAGGTCGTTATTGAGGAAGATCTTAAGAATTTAGAAAAAAGTAAAATTTATCATTTATCAAAAAAAGGATTGCTATGTTTCCATAAAAAAATTATTAGGATTCATTTATAGAAAAAGAAATAGTTGGTACGCAGAAAGAAGTTGTGTTAAACGGTTAGGAAATTTTCTCACTGCCCTGTAATTAGCAAAAAAAGCAATGAATCCATTCACGTGAGATTTTTTTCTTGCAAGCTAGAAGGCACTGAAATGGTTCCCAATGCTGATCGGTGGATAGTAACGATCGCTTTAAAATTAAAAGATGTCCATGTTATCGATTGAGCTATTTCAGTACCAAAATAGATGAGTGCAATAGTTCCCTAATTTGTAACAATTATTGGAAAAATTTCTCTGTTTTTATGTTAGTTTTGACATAGAAAGTGAGGAGATTTTTATATGAAAAAAATTTTATATTCTATTTTATCAGTACTACTGGTTTTTAGTTTCATTTCTCGGGTATCTGCAGAAGAAACAGACACCACTACTCAAAATCAAGGTATTAATGAACAAAAAGAAAATATTAAAAGTACTTTTTTAAACTTAACTGAAGAACAGAAAATAGAAAGATTTTCAAAAATTGATAAAGAATATGATATCGGAGAACCTTTTGATTTAGAAGATCAAGTTTTTATTGAAATGTTTGCGGAAAAACAAGGAGTACAAAAAATAACACCTTATGCTTCTTTTCCAGCAAGTAAATCTAAAACTGTAAACGGTGTTACGGTAAAAGTTAGTGGTAATGTATCTCAAGATATTAATAATTTTATAAATCAAAGTTTTGGAGCAAACGTAAAAACACAAACAACAGCAGGAGCAACTAAAGTAAATTCTATTAAAACAGTTGTGTATCATAATGCTTATGGCATTGTAGGTAGTAAAGGCGTTGGCAAGGTGTATGACGGGACTCTTTCAACAAGTGGGAAAAATACTACTTTGAATGCTACAAAAAAATATACGGCTGTTGTAGTTTACGCAAGCACATGGTGTGAAGTAACAGTAAATCATGCAGCTGGGACTTTTACTGTAAATCCTTAGGAGGGTTAATTGATGGGAAGTAGTTTTGGAGTACCTGGAACAATTATTACTATTTTATTTATTGTAGTACTATATTTTTTAATTAAAAATATAGGAAAAAAAAGAAAGATTGACTAAAAGGTTATAAATAAAGAAAAACACATGATTTCTCTCAGAGATTGATATTATCCCCTTTAGGTAGACATTCGAAAAAAACTCCATGGTAACATGGAGAAATGAATGTGACTTAGAGGGGATTTTTATATGGCTAAAAAGGGTCAACAGTTTAAAAGTTATACAGAAGAATTTAAATTAAAAGGAGTGATGAGTGATGTTTGCCAAAGTTAACGGGTGTTAGCGGAAGAACTAGGAATTTGACATTGCACTCAACTTAAAGTTTGGATGAAGAAGTGGAAATATGGCGAATCATTTGATGTACGAGGTAGTGCTACAAATCCACTTAAAGGTAGACCAACAAAATTTAAATCAGGAGAAGAAGATAGATACTACTTAAAAGCACAGGTAGAGTACCTAAAAAAGCGCTATCCAAATCTGATAAAGGATGATCTTCCTGAACAAATAAATTATAAAATCACTCTGAAAAGTGTAGGGAATATATTTTCCTACACTTTTTATATTTACCAAGATTTTAAATGTAGAAAGAACTAAAAAAACAACTTTAATTTGGTTATTTATATGATTTTCTAAACATTTGGTTCATAATAGAGAATATTAGTAATTTGTATGTTTTTTAGCAGAAAGGTGTTTAGTAAATGAAACATTTAACAATCTTATCAAAAATTGAAAATTATATGGATCGATTTACGCAAGCCGAAAAGAAAATCGCTGTATATATAATGGAGCATGCTGAAATTGTACCAAACTTAACGACTAAAGATATTTCTAACAATACTGGAGCTAGTGAAGCAAGTGTTGTTAGATTTTGTAAAACAATAGGAATCGGTAGTTTTAAAGCCTTTAAAATAGCATTAGTTCGAGATTTGACTGTAGCTGAAATGAATATTAATGATTTTTCGGTAATGGATAAGAAAGACACACCGTATGATTTATTTAATAAAGTAACGTATGTAAATAAAGCCGCTATTGAAGCTACGGTATCAACTTTAGATAAAAGAGAGTTAGAAAAAGCAACAGATGAAATTGTAAAAGCTAAGAAGATTATATTTTATGGAGTAGGCGGTTCAGCTGTATCAGCTATGGACGGAGCCTATAAATTTGGGAAAATTGGCTATCATGCCATTATGTCTCCTGACTTCCATATGGTCATCACTTTAGTAGGGCATATGGAAGAAGGCGATATTTTTGTTGCCGTTTCTAATTCAGGGAAAACAAAGGATGTATTAGAGCTTGCTCGTTTTGCTAAGAAAAAGGGAGCAACGATCATTGCGATTACTAAGCTTGGCAAGTCTCCATTATTTAAAGAAGCCGATATCAAGCTTTGTACACCGGATATGGAACAAGATATAAGAATTGGAAGTATAGCTTCTAAAATGGCACAACAAAATATAATCGATTCTTTATATGTCATATGCTTTAACCGAATCGGTAACAAAGTATCTAGTAGGCTTCAGGAGTATAGTGAAGAAGCGGGCAAATTAAGAAGATAAGCAAAATTTATGAGGAAGATGAGCAAAAGTAAATTTTTGACTTATCTTCTTTTTTCTTAAGTGAAAAAGGAAGAAAATGTCAAAAAATGAAGCGGGGAGTTTAATAATTAGTTACAATTACATGGTTTACAATTTAAATTTTAATTTTAATGAAATTTTAATAATGCTAAAGTGCTAATTTTAAAAACTAGATTGAAAGAAAAAAATAAGACTAAAGACAGGATTCGCCAAAAAGCAAGTTAAAAAAACTGACGAATTTCGTCACGTTTTTATGTAGTAAAGTAAATTTTTTGTAAAAATAATGTGAAAATTGTTAGTATTTGATGAAAAAAACCCTCTATAATCATAAGAATTTTTAGAATATTATTAAAATGTACTTTGAAATTTATTAAAGGGGGATTTATTTTGAACAAGTTTGTTGTAACTAGTTTTGCATCAGTAATGGTTGCCGGAACTTTATTTTCTGGTATTCCATTAAAAACAGCATCATCTGAAAGCTTAAGTAAAGTACATAGTGCATTAGCTAAGCATTCAAAAAGTACTTTAGATTTATCATTAGTTAATGACGAAAAGTTATTAGAGGCATTAGTTAAACGCGGAGTCATTTCTGCAACTGCTTCTAAAGCTGAGAAACAAGCTGCGTTACAAAATTATTTAGAGGTTAAAGGCCAAGCGGATCTAGTAACAGGAAAAGATCCAATTGCTAGCAAAGTAAAAAAAGCTGATGCTGCTAAACATAGTGAATTTAAAGATTTTAATAATGGCCTATTGCACGGAAACGGTAAGAAAAATGGTCAATTAAAGGGTACTCCAGATCCAGTTAAAGAATCAGCTTCTCCAGGTGTTCAAAAGAAGGGTAAACTTTTAACATTAATGGTAGAGTATTCTGATCTTCCTCATAACAAAATTAAGAAGGAAGAAACAGACAACTGGTACCCAGATTTTACTCAACAACACTATGAAGATATGATTTTTGGTAAAAATGGTGTGAAAGGTCCAAACGGAGAAACTTTCCTTTCACAAAAACAATATTATGAACAACAATCTGGTGGAACTTATACAGTTGATGGTAAAGCATATGGATGGTTAAAAGTACCAGGAACTGCAGCATTTTATGGTCAAGATTCTAAGACTGGACATGATAACGTATCACCAGGTGGATCAAAACAATTAGTAATTGATGCTTATGCTGCTGCAAAAGCTGCAGGAGTTCCTTTACAGGATTACGATTTAGAAGATCCACATGATTTAGATGGAGACGGTAACTACTGGGAGCCAGATGGTTTAGTTGATCACCTTCAAATCATCCACTCAGGTATGGGACAAGAAGCTGGCGGTGGAGCACAAGGAGACAACGCAATTTGGTCTCACCGTTCTGCTAAATTAGTTGATCCAGATGGACTTGGTAAAGGGTTACCTGGATTCTATGACTATACAATGATGCCTGAAGACGGTGCAACTGGTGTATTTGCACACGAATATGGTCATGATTTAGGATTACCAGATGAGTACGATACAATTTACTCTGGTGCTGGTGAAGCTGTTGAATATTGGTCAATCATGTCAGCTGGTTCTTGGGCAGGAACAGTTCCTGGAACAGAGCCAACTGGTTTCTCTCCATGGGCAAAATCATATTTCCAAACAACTTTAGGTGGAAAATGGACTAACCCAACTGTAGTAAATTGGGAAGATGTATCGACAAAAGGTACTCAATTCTTATTAGATCAAGCAAATTCACCACTTGGACAAAACAACCAAGCTATTCAAGTGAATTTACCGAAAAAAGTTTTACCAGTCAATAAACCGGCTGCTGGCACTTATGAATATTGGGGTGGACAAGCAGACGAAATGGATAACAGCATGGTTACTTCTGTAGATTTAACTGGTAAATCTTCAGCAACATTAACTTTTGACGCTTGGTATGATATTGAAGAACAATGGGATTTCGCATTTGTTCAAGTTTCAACTGATAATGGTGCAACTTGGAAATCATTAGGTAACAACCACACTAGAAGTGATGTTGTAGCTGAAGGATATCCAACAATCTTAAATTCAATGCCTGGTTTCACTGGAAAATCAAATGGATGGGAAGCACAAAGCTTTGATTTATCAGCATATAAAGGTCAAAAAATTCAACTTCGTTTACGTTCTGCAACTGACTGGGGTACTTCAAACATTGGATTCTTTGCAGATAATATCAAAGTAGTAGCAGATGGTGCAACAATTGTTGATGATGGTGCTGAAAATGCAACTTCTCCATTCACATTAAAAGGATTTTCAAAATTCGATGGAAACAAATATGCAAATCATTACTACTTATTAGAATGGCGTAACCATAAAGGTGCTGACGAAGGTTTAGCTCATATTAAACGTGGAAACTCTCTATTAAGCTATGATGGTGGTTTAGTAGTATGGTATGTTGATGATAGCTTTACAGAAAACTGGACAGGTATTCACCCAGGTGATGGTTTCTTAGGTGTTGTTGATGCTCACGATGATACTAATTTATTATGGAACTATGGCGCTGAAGCAAGTTCTCGTTTCCATGTTGCGGATGCAGCATTCGGATTAAATCCGACATCAGGTTATGACATTTCTTATGCAACAGGAGAAGCATTTAAATCTCCAAGTCAAGAAGGTATCTCTTTATTTAATGATAGCAAAGACTACAATAATGAATTCTTACCAGATGCTGGTCGTAACATCGGACACTACGGATTAAAAGTACGTGTTAATGGTCAATCTACTGATAAATCAGTTGGATCAATTGTAGTTTATAAATAATAATGACGAGAAAGGTAACTTAATGTTGCCTTTCTTTTTTTATTTTAGGTAATTAATAGACCAATAGAACAATATTAATTTTAAATGAAATTAAGTTTCGTTTATTCTTTATGTTTTATTGACTTTTTATTTCGAAAGTTTAAAATGATAACCAAATAGGATTTTTTATAGAGGAAGAAGGAGAGAGACTATGCTAGGTATATCAATCTATTTATCTGAAAAAAATATTGAGAAGAATAAAAAATATATCGAAATGGCAAAAAAAAATGGATTTCATTCAATTTTCACATCATTACACATTCCTGAAGATGACCCTTCAACTTATAAAAAACTTCTTCAAACACTTGGTACAGAGGCAAAGGAAAATGAAATGGAGCTTATGGCAGATATTTCAGCAAAATCACTTACACATTTAGGCTTAGATTATACAAACGTTAGTGAGTTACTAAATTGGGGAGTTACTGGTTTGCGAGTGGACTACGGACTGAAAGAAGTACAAATAGCAGATCTTTCTAAGAAAATGAAGATTGCACTTAATGCTAGTACACTTACACCTGCATTTTTAGATGAACTACTTAAATATGGATTACAAACTGAAAATGTAGAGGCTTGGCATAATTTCTATCCTCGCCCAGAAACTGGATTAGCAACAACTTATTTAATTGAAAAAAATAAATGGTTAAAAAGCTGCGGAATTACAACAATGGCATTTATTCCTGGAAACGATGAAATGAGAGGACCATTATTTAAAGGATTACCAACATTAGAAAAACATCGCGGAGTAGACCCACTACTGGCTTATTTAGATTTAAACCAAAACTGTTACGTAGATAAAGTTTTGGTTGGCGATATTAGTATAAAAATAGAAACGATGGAAGCACTCTCAAAGACGAAGAACTATATGGAATTAAGATATAAACCATATTCACAAGACGAAGAAATCCTTTCCATTGTAGAGCAAGTTCATACGAACCGAGAAGATCCTGCACGCGACGTTATTCGATCAATGGAGTCTAGACTATACGGTAGCTTTGGTGAAAATAGTCTAAATCCTGCAAATACGATTACCCGCTCAGTTGGATCTGTGACAATTGACAACGAATTATATGGCAGATATGAGGGGGAACTACAAATAATGCTTACTAATCTACCAAGTGACGAGAAGGTAAATGTAATAGGGAAGATTATTGAAGACGATCTATCATTATTACAATATATTGGAGCGGGTAAGAAGTTTAAGTTAAAGCGTGTTTAAATATAAATTAATCAATACCGTAACCTAAGTGAATTTTATTGATAAAGTCGTGAACTTCATTGATATAGAGTTGGTTTATGATAAAAAGTTGGGACCTTTCTTTTATATCAATTTTAGGATACTTATTTTTGGGTTTTTCAATCCTTTTACTCTATTTCTCATGATTATTGACCTTGTTTGAAAATTACTAATTTATGTTACAGATATGACTTTTTTATTTGTTGATTTACCAAAGCTATTTGCAGTTTTAACTATATTAATTACATTTCCTCTGAATGTTTATTATAGGTTTAAAGTATAACTTTTTTAGATGAATATGATTGGAACGAAAGGATACTCGACTCCTATGGGAGATGCAGGAAGGCTAAAGACCCCGCAGGTACGAGGAGGCTCAGCTCATGCCCCATGGAAAGCGAGAATCCTGTAGTGGAAATCAACAAGGCATTACTTATTTAATTGACAAATCATTTTTCAATGGAAAGAATCGTGTTTTAATAAGACGGTTCTTTTTTTTAGGTTAGACTGGGTCATTCTTAAACGGTATGATAAAGATACTTACAAAATATTAGTTCGAATGGTCGTGGAAAAATGGACGATAAGTATTATGATAACCTACTTAATATAAAAACAGAGGGTGAGCAAAAAGGATTTAATGAATCCTTTCATTATCATCGATATGAGCCAACACCTTATAGCGCTTTACAACAACTATTTAAACAATACACACTTTCAAGCAATGATCGAATAGTTGATTTCGGATGCGGTAAAGGAAGATTAAATTTCTATATAAATAGCTTATTTAATGCTACCGTTGTTGGAATTGAAATGAATGAAAATTATTATAATGAAGCTGTTGAAAATAAAAAGAATTACATAAAAAAAACAAAGACAAGTGAAGACAAAATCCTGTTTTATTGCTGCTTGGCTGAAGATTATCAAATTAATCCATTAGATAATTGTTTCTATTTTTTTAATCCATTTTCAATCCAAATTTTTATGAATATCATTAATAACATTTTAATTTCAGTTGAGGAATCAAAAAGAAATGTGGAAATCATTTTGTATTATAGTTCTGATGATTATATTTATTTTTTGGAAAACCAGACTGCCTTCGAATTAAAACAAGAGATCCTACTGGCGGATGCTTATATGAAAAATCAAAATGAAAGATTTTTAGTCTATCGATTAACTTACTAATTTTATTAGATTCAAGGATTTATTGGTCATTATGGAGAATTTTTTTAAGTGAGATAAAAGTAAATTAAATAGTCGGAAGGAAGAGTTCAATTTGAATAATATTAATCCTTTTATAGAATCATTTAAAAATACAAACCAACAATTAGCAGGTAGTGGATTTAGAAATATTCAAGTACTTAAGGATGCACTAAAAGATTTTAATGGTAGTGAAGAAAGCGATCTTTATGGAGCAGGGAATTTTATTGAAGATTTTCAAGAAAAAATGGCAGAGTTTTTAGGGAAGGAATCTGCAGTGTTTTTTCCTAGCGGTACGATGGCTCAGCAAATCGCATTAAGAATTTGGTGTGATCAAAAAGGAATCAATAAAGTTGCTTATCATCCTTTATCACATTTAGAAATTCATGAAGAAGATGGTTTGAAAAAACTACATAATATAAAGCCTATTTTACTAGCAGATAAAAGTCGAGTTATTGAGTTAGAGGATGTTTTAGCAATGGATGAGGAAATCTCTTGTTTATTACTAGAATTACCACAACGAGAAATTGGTGGACAACTACCATCTTATGAAACACTAGAATCAATTTCTTCATACTGCCGTGAAAAGGGGATTAAATTGCATTTAGATGGTGCTAGATTAATGGAAATTCTCCCATACTATAAGAAGACAGCTTCTGAATTATGTAGTTTATTTGATAGTGTTTATATGTCATTTTATAAAGGCATTGGGGGAGTGGCGGGAGCAATTCTTGCTGGTGACCGAGATTTTATCGCCGAATCAAAAGTTTGGAAAAGAAGACATGGAGGAGATTTAATTAGTCTTTATCCTTACATAATAAGTGCAAATTATTATTTTGATCAAAGAGCAAATAAGATGGGACAATACTATGACGATGCAGTTGAGTTAGCCGAATTTTTTAATAGTTGTCATGCAATCAAAACTGTACCAACTATTCCTGTTTCTAATATGTTTCATGTCCATTTTAATGCTCCACTCGAAAAGATTAAAAACATACTTCAATCTATTCATGAAGAAACAAAAATTGGTATTTCCGGTAACTTAAGACCAGTTAATGAGGAAGTTAGTTATTGCGAGATTAGTATTGGAGACTTATATTCAACAATCTCTAAAGAGGATCTTCACAGTATTTTTAACAAATTAAACGAGGAAATGAAATCACTATAAAACCATAATTGTTTAAGCATGAATTTTTAATATAAACGAAAAAGGGAGTTGACTTAAATGCAAAAAATTACAACGTTTTTAATGTTTGAAGGACAAGCAGAAGAAGCAATGAATTTTTACATGTC
The DNA here is from genome assembly GCF_042721555.1 of Gottfriedia sp. NPDC058432. Taxonomy (NCBI): domain Bacteria; kingdom Bacillati; phylum Bacillota; class Bacilli; order Caryophanales; family Bacillaceae; genus Gottfriedia; species Gottfriedia sp. NPDC058432. The sequence goes on along the minus strand of NZ_JBHXLC010000005.1, from coordinate 40,030 downwards.
ACTATTTAAAGATTCTGAGGTCGTGAATATTACACGCTATGGAACAGATATGGGAGAGTTTGAAGGGAAAGTAATACATGCTACTTTCACATTAAACGGCCAACAATTTATGTGCATTGATAGTACCGTTAAACATAAATTTACGTTTACACCAGCTGTTTCATTATATGTGACTTGTGAAACAAATGAAGAAATTGAAAATGCATACAAAGAATTAAGTCAAGATGGTGAAGTATTAATGCCTTTGCAGTCGTATCCATTCAGTGAAAAGTTTGTATGGGTGAATGATAAATATGGTGTATCTTGGCAATTAACTCTTACAAAAAAATAAATAAAGAACTGCAAAGAAAAAATCGTGTTGGTAACAGTGACACGATTTTTTTTATTGTTATTAATCCTGTTTTTAACAAATCACCCATTATTTTTATAATATCAAGTTTAAAATAAGAAGATTTATTGCACACTTTTACTATATGAATTTTTATAAAGGTGAGAATTTAACTATATGAATGAAGTAAATTTGATTACTGAAAAAGAGTTTGACGAACAATTAATTAATAAATATGCAAGTTTAATGGCATTAGGTAATGGTTACTTAGGTTTACGATCTTGTCATGAAGAAGACTATGAAGGACAAACTAGAGGGATGTATATAGCTGGTATCTATAATCAGTTATCCCCAAGTCAAACGACAAAGATTGTGAATCTTCCAGATCTAATTGGAATGGAAATTGAAATAAATGGTGATGTTTTTTCGAATGCAACTGGCCAATTTACATTTTATGATCGAAAATTAAATATGCTGTCAGGCGAATTAATAAGAGAAGTAATCTGGAAAAATAAAGATGGTAATCGATTCCACTTTTTGTTTCAGCGTTTTGTTTCAAAGGATGATTTACATTTACTTGCTTCAAAAATTAGTGTCACAGCTTTAGATTGTAATGCCAAGATTAAAATAAAAACAGGTATTAATGCGGAGTGTGTCAGTCAACAAAAGAATGAACTTACAGAAGAATTAGTAAGAATATTGGATGATAGAATTATGCATGGTGTTTATCAAACTACTGAGACTAAACATAAAATTGCGATCGCTACATGCTGTATAACTCCTGATGAGAGTGAGGTTTCATATTTTGCGTTAAATAATCAGCTTCTTGCCTCAATTACACAAGATCTCGTTGTTGAGCGGACTGTTGAGTTTTCAAAAATTAGCTCAGTTTATACTTCTAATGATATGTTACGGGAAGAACCTTCTGCAGCTAGTGTTAATACTGTACAGAAATATTTATCAGAGGGTTATGATAATTTGAGAAATAGCACGACAATCAAATGGCAGGATTTTTGGAAGCAAAAAAGAGTTGTCATAACCTCAAAGGATCAAGCAGATCAGTTAGCTCTAGATTTTTCTTTGTACCACATTGAAGCAATGACTCCTGGGCATGATGATCGATTAAGTATAGGCGCAAGGGGATTAACTGGTGAAGGAAATAATGGTTTAATATTTTGGGATACAGAGATGTTTATTGCACCGTTTCACTTATTTACTGAACCAGATATTGCTAAAAGATTACTAAGATACCGCCATCATCATATTAAAGAAGCAAAAGTAAATGCATTCCAATTAGGGTATGAGGGTACTTTATTTCCTTGGGCAAGTGCTTTTTCCGGAAAAGAAGAAACACAGAAAGCTTCAGAGTATAATACAAAACCCGAGATCGTTCATAGTTCAAATTTAGCGAAATCAAGTGAACATATTGTAGCTGACATTGCGTTTACTGTCGTACAATACTATGAAAATACGCTAGATGAAAGCTTTATGACCAATGATGGACTTGAGCTACTCAAAGAAACTGCACGCTTTTGGGTGAGCAGGACAACTGATACGAATGGCGATTTAATCATTAAAAATGTCATCGGTCCAGATGAATATACAGATCAAGTAGATAATAATGCTTATACGAATTACATGGCTTTTTATAATGTGCAGAATGCGTTAAATTATATGGGAAAATACAATGATCCTGATGCAGAATTAAAGCAAAACTGTACTGATTTTTTAAAAAGATTATATTTACCAACCCAAAATGATGAAAATATCATTCCGCAAGATGATACATTTTTAAGTAAACCCGAGATTGACTTAACGGAATATAGACAATCCATTGCAAGTCGGGAAATACTATTAGATTATTCTCTACAAGAACTATATGAACTACAAGTATTAAAACAAGCTGATGTTGTCATGTTGCTCTATCTTTTCCCTGATTTGTTCTCAACGGAAATCGCTAAAAAGAATATAGAATACTACGAAGAGCGTACTGTTCATGATTCTCCAATAAGTAAATCAATTCACGCAATTGTTGCTGCAAGATGCGACTATCAAGAAGAGTCTTATCAATTATTTCAAGAAGGATGTTTAATCGATTTAGGACCGAATCCAAAATCTTCAGATGAAGGAATTCATGCTGCGCCTATGGGAGCAAATTGGCTAGTTGCAATCTTTGGCTTTGCAAATATCTCCATGGATATAAATCGTTTAAAAATTGATCCAAAATTACCTGCAAATTGGGATAAAATGATGTTTCCATTCCTATGGCAAGGAGCAAGACTTGAAATAACAATTACCCAAAAGTCGATAACAGTCACAAAGGAATATGGTCCACCAGTATCATTAGAAATTAATGGTGAAACATATAATTTAACAGAAAAGATAAAGGTTTCTCTTTAAGAAGATCGAAGAGAAGGATAAAATGAAAAAGCAAAACCCAATCTTTCATTAAGATTGGGTTTTCACGCTGTTGAAGAACAATCTCATTAATAAATACCCATATTTTCGTAAAAGGAGTAGAGTGAGGTTGATTTCCACTACAGGGTGCTCGCTTTCCATGGGGCGAGACCTGAGCCTCCTCGTCACGTCCGTTCCTGTGGGGTCTCAGCCTTCCCGCATTTCCCATAGGAGTCGAGCACCCCTCCGTTCCAATCAACTTTTTCATTTAAAAAGTTTACGATAAAAAGCTATTTAAATATCCTTTACTTAGCGTGAAATAAAAGTTTATTAATCAGTTTGAATGTCAACTAAGATCGAACATCAACTTTTAAACTAATCATTTGAAACATTTATATAAAATTTGCTCTTGATATTTTTAACTTCTGAAAAAACAATTACTATAGTTTGTAGGAACATCAAAAAATGAATTTTAACATTAAAAATGTTCAACTTAATATTGTTTTACCTAAAGAACGTTTTATATTTCGGCATTTTGAAAACCCAATCTTTCATTAAGATTGGGTTTTGTTTTTTCTACTCTTCATACAATTCTAAAGGTAAGCCGTCAGGATCCTGGAAAAATGTAAATCTTTTGTTTGTTAACTCATCAATACGAATTGGTTCTACAAATACACCATTTTGTTTTAAGTATTGAACACTTTCTTCTATATTAGCTACAGTAAAGGCTAAATGGCGTAACCCAACTGCTTCTGGATTTGTTTGTCGCTTCGGTGGATTAGGGAATGAAAATAGCTCAATTTGTCCATTTTCTCCTATACTTAAGTCCAATTTGTAAGAGTCTCGCTCCTCTCGATAGGTTTCGTTAATTACCTTACAACCTAATAAATTTATGTAAAAATGCTTAGACAATTCATAATTAGAACAAATAATAGCGACATGGTGGATATTCTTTACATCCATATTAAAACACCTTCTTACTTTGATTTACTAAAACTTTACTAGTTTAACATGATTAGTACTGTTTGAAAAAAGAATTCTTTTCAATTTGACAGTATAGTTCATAGTTTTAAGTGGAAAAATGAATTGTGGAATGTAAAAAACTGGGTAATTCAAAAAAAAATAATGGGAATAATCTCCCATTAAGTTTTAGAAATTTATCTTCTTCTTTTTTTATCATCTTTTGCTAAAACCTGAACTTTCTTAATAACTTCTAGTTCTACAATTACATGTACATGTTTATCATTTATTTGATTAACACTTAATACTTTACCTTTTCGACCTTTAATGGAAATAGTATCTCCTTCAGAGGGGACATTTTTGAGTAGTTGGTTTAATAGTTCAACGTTTTTCTCAATATAGTGAACTACAATCATAGAGCTTCAACTCCTCTAATCATTCTTATCTTTATACAATATTTAAGATTAAATAAAATAAGAACAAATTTAAGCTGATTATTTAACAATACAAGTTCATATATTAAGGAATAACTTCAATTAGTTGATGGTTGTTTTATTTTTGAAAAATTCTAACAAATTTTTTCTATTTTAAAAGTTATTTAATACAATTTAAGAAAATAACAGATTGTGAGGTAGCCAATGCATAAGAAAATTTTATCAATAATTGTGATAAGTATGCTTCTAGTAGGATGTAAGCATGGCGAAAAGTCTGTAAAAACAGTTAAAAATGATAATAAAAATCCTTCGAATGAACATGTAATTGATAAAGGAGAAATAGATACGATTTATTCTCCTTTAAATGGATTACCTATAAGTCAAGTTAGTGAACAAAGACCTGTTGCAGTTATGGTTAATAATTACTATTTGGCTAGACCTCAAAGTGGTCTAAGTAATGCTGATGTTGTTTATGAAATTTTAGCAGAAGGAGATATTACAAGATTTCTAGCCATTTTTCAAAGCAACATACCAGAAAAAATTGGACCTGTAAGAAGTGCGAGAGATTATTACATCAATTTGGCAAATGGTTATCATGCATTATTTATATGCCACGGAAATAGTCCTAAAGCGAAACAAATGATGGATTCAGGGATGATTGATGCATTAAACGGACTGATCTACGATGGTACGTTATTTAAAAGAGACAAAACGAGAAAAGCACCTCACAATTCCTATATTTTGAAAGAAGGTATTGAAAAAGGGGTTGCTCAAAGACATTACTCTTATTCAGAAAAAGTTACTCCATTAGATTTTACGCAGAAAGAATTGATATTTGATAACTCTTGGCAAAATGCTGCTGAAGTTTTTATAAGATACTCTCATGATGCAAGAAATAATGTGACTTACAAGTATTCCAATTCAACTAAACAATTTCAACGAGTTCAAAATGGAATTATTGCAAAAGATGCTTTGAATGGGAAGGACCTTCAAATTAAAAATATTTTAGTCGTAGAAGCGACTCATAAAATTATCGATAGCTATGGTCGCCGTTCAATTGATATTGAACATGGTGGAAAAGGATATTATATAGTTGATGGAAAGTATATGAATATACAATGGAAGAATGTAGATGGTCGAATCATACCGTTTACACTAGATGGAACTGAAATAAAGCTTTCACCAGGTCAAACTTGGATTAATTTTGTTCCATTTTTAAAAGATGTAACAATTAAATAAAGTACATGAAAGCAGATAATTTTATAAAATTATCTGTTTTTTATTGATAAAGAAAGACTACTAATTAATATTGAAAGATGCACTTCATAAGCTGTAAGTCTATGTTTGACCAAAAAAAATTACGATGTTACGATAAAAAATATTAATCGTTTCTATATGGTGGGAAGGGGGCTCAAAGTATGGCTAGCAAAATTGAAAATATAGATTTAGTAAACGAGCGTTATAAAAGTCTAAATGCGGATTGTGAGAGTTGCTTTGGTTTATGCTGTGTCGCATTACCTTTTGCTGCTTCGGCTGATTTTGCTAATGATAAAATTGCAGGCAAACCTTGTCATAATTTACAATCAGACTTTCGTTGCGGGGTTCACAAGAATTTAAGAGAGATCGGTTTCAAAGGCTGTACTGTTTTTGATTGCTTTGGAGCGGGACAAAAAGTTTCTCAAGCAACCTTTAATGGAAAAGACTGGCGACAAAATCCTGAATTGGCTAATGGGATGTATGAAGTATTTCCAATTATGAAGCAACTGCATGAAATGCTTTGGTATTTAAATGAAAGTTTGATGATTAGTGCTGCAAGAGAGATTCATAAAGAAATAAAATTAATTTTAGAAGAAACTGAAAAGCTAACATTTATGGAGCCTAAATTAATATTAAACTTAGATATTATAGCTCACCGAGCAGAAGTTAATTCTTTACTTATACGTACTAGTGAGCTAGCAAGGGCCGTGGCTTTAAAGAAATTTAAAAACAATAAGAAGCCTCAAAAAGCAACCGGTAGGGCTTTAGACTTTATAGGTGCTAAATTAAAAGGGGTAAATTTTATCGGAGCTAACTTAAGAGGGGCCTATTTAATTGCTGCTGATTTAAATGGAGCCGATTTAAGAGGTTCTGATCTAATCGGTGCAGACTTACGTGATACTAATTTGAGTGGAGCGGACCTTACTGGAAGTATTTTTCTTACTCAAGCTCAAATTAACTCAGCAAAGGGAGATTATCACACTAGAATACCAGCAACACTTAAAAGACCATCTCATTGGTGAGGAAAATAAAAAAATGAACCATTTTAAAATGGTTCATTTTTTATTATAAACATACCAAGAAATAGCAATTAAGTAACCGATAAAAGGAGATGTTCCATAACCCATAATCGGTACCGGGAAGTTTCCGAAAAAGCTTGAAAGGATAATAATTGAAAAATAGATCCCTAGACTAAACGATAATGGTTTAGAACTGGTTGGCGGAAATAAGAAAAATGGTATTAGTAAAATTAAAAGTGAGATTACCGATAAGACTAGCCATCCGATTCCCATTTCCTTTACTAAACTTAAAATGTCCTCAACATAAGAAACTGGGGCAAGTTGATCTAAGTGAGACCAACTTAAGATAATGAAAAATATAAAAACAATTAATAGGAGTATTTGAACACTTTTATTCTTTTTTATATTTAGTAATAAACATAAGATAGAAATCGTAAAAGCTGTTAGTTGAGATGCATCTGGTTGAAAAAGTAATAATATTGTAAAGCATAATGCAAAACTAACGGTAACCCAAAATGGTTTTGATTTCATTAAACTGGCTAGTTGTATTATTAATAATGGAACTAAAACTAAAGCGATATTAAATCTTAATGGACCAATTGCTATCCAGCGATGAACACCATGTAATCCTTTGTCCAAAAAGGTAAGTAAAAATAGTATGAGTATGCATGCAATGACAATGATATTTGTCTTTTTCTTAGTAGATTTTTGCTGTCTAAACAGTACGAAAAAGGAGATTATGCCCCCTACAATCGCAATAAAAATATTTTGACCGTAAATGGACGGGGACACTTGGTTATTGATCATAGCAAGTACTCCGACGATCATTGCTGGCATGGTTATGACGAGCGGTAATAAGTTTACTTTTTTAAAATTAAGCATCTTGCTCTAAATAGCCTACCTTTACAATAGTTTTATATTTGTTTAATTATATTGCGTAGTTTCTCTAACCCCGCGGCTAAATCATTTTCGCTAACTAGTGAGTAACTAATCCGAAATGATGAAATATCTGTATTGTTGTTAAAACAAGCTACACCAGGTAAGAATGAGATATTTTCATGATTAGCTTTTCTTAATAAATTAAAAATATCTAGATTGGAATCATAAAATGTAAGCCACAAATTAAAACCACCATCAGGTATCCTAAAAATTAATCGATCATTAAGAGATGAAAGTATTTCAACACTTGTATCACGCCGAATTTGTAGAGCGATTCGTAGTTTTTCAACGTGACTTCGCATTCGATCGGTTCGTAGAAATGGTAAAATCGCTTTTTGCGTCAGTAAAGGGCTACCGACATCCATTGAAGCTTTAACTGCAAGTAGCCATTCTAGAACCGGTCCATTTGCCAGCATTGCAGCAATTCTCACTCCAGGTGCTAAAGTTTTACTAAATCCTTTAATGTAGATGACATGATCTGATAGATCATAATGCTTAATTGGGTAATATTGAAATGCTTTTTCGAAATAAATATCACTAAATGAATCGTCTTCAAGAATAAAAAAATGATACTGCTGTGCTAGTTCAATTAATTCTTTTCTACGACCATTACTCATTGAGATGCCAGTTGGGTTTTGAAAGGTCGGGTTAACATAAATTAATTTTGGTGTAAATTTATTGCACATATCTTCAATTAAGTCTGATCGAATTCCCTCTTCATCCATCTCGACAGGTATTAGATGAATCCCCTTATTTATAAAAATATCAAGTGCACCACCATAGCATGGACTCTCGACTATAATTGAATCCCCAGGCTTTAATAGTGCTTGTGCTACTAAGTCAATTCCTTGCTGAACACCGCTTGTAATAATTAGATTTTCAGCTTTAGATCGTATTTTTTGGAATTCATATAAATGTTTTACAATTTCCGATCTTAATTCAATATCTCCTTGAATAGGTCCGTAGGTTGTTAATATAGATGCGTCATCTCTTAATAGTTTTTGCATTTCATCCGCTAAAAATTTATTTGGAAGCAGACGTGGATAGACAACTGCCTTTGAAAAATCATATTTTAACTGTTCTCTATTTATTAAATACTGAGATCTTACAATATTGATTCCTAAAGTCTGTTGCCAGTTATTACTTGAATCGACTTGTGATGTTTTTTTTACTTTCTTACTAATAAATACTCCTTTACCTGGTTCCACCGTAACATAGCCATTTGTCTCTAACCATTTATAAGCCTTTCTAACAGTTAAAAGGCTTATTGAAAGTTCCTCTGCCATTATCCGTAAAGACGGTAATTTTTCGTTAGGCAAAAGTAGACCACTTTGAATGCTACCTGCAATTTGAGAGCTTAATTGGAGATAAATCGGTACTGTTGATTTTTTATGGATTTGAATTTTCATAAATCACCACTTTTTTAGTTATAAATTAAATAAAAAAAGATCAATCGTCAATGGAAAAAGAGCTAACTGTTATATGCTCTATTATACTGTTATACTCCGACTTTAATATAATACTTTTATCAAAGGGGTGATGAAATGATCATTATTAATTATATTTTTATTTGTATTATTTTCGGTACAACATTTCTAGCAATAAAATTTGGAATCGAGTCGGGAGTTTCGCCTTTATTTTCTGCTGGCATTCGTTTTACATTAGCTGGACTGATTGTCATTCTATATTTCCTTCTTAAAGGGGTAAATGTGAAGAAATTTATTTTTTCAAAACGAATTATGTATATTGGATTCTGCTTAACTTTTATGACATTTTCAACATTATATTGGGCTGAGCAATATATAACATCAGGGTTAGCCGCAGTTTTGTCTGCAACAGGTCCAATGATGATATTACTTTTCCAATTAAGGATAAATAATAAGAGAATTGAGCTTAAACAACTAATAGCTTTATTAATGGCTTTTGCAGGTGTAATTTTTGTCTGTTTGCCTGGAATAAGTCAGCATGTCTCTTACTTATGGGTTGCTGCTTGTATCGCAGTATTATTAGGAGAAGCTTTTTACGGATTTGGATCGATTTCCTCAAAAGAAATATTAACAGAATACAGCACTGTATCGCCATTTTTAATCAATGCTTTTCAAATGTTATATGGTGGAATATTTCTATTATTATTTTCGTTTTTATTGGAAAAACCGAAAATTGCAAGTTTAAGTTCTTGGGACGCCTGCTGGCCAATATTGTATCTAGTATTTATAGGTTCAATAGGGGGACACGGATTATATAGTTGGTTATTATCTAAAACGAACCCGGTCTTCCCCTCAACATGGCTTTATGTATCACCTTTAATTGCAACTGTTTTAGGTTATTTTGTAATGGATGAACCAATCAAACCAATTATGGCGATTGGTGGCATACTAATATTATCTGGAGTATTCATTGCTAATTGGTCAACGTTTTCTATGTATAGAAAGCAGGGGAGGCTTTTAAAGAAAGAAATGAATATTTCTAAGTAATATAGGTAATCTTGAAATTGCGGTCCGTTGAAATTTTGTAAAACGAGTTGAGTTTACAGAATTCGGACGTATAACTAAAAAAGAAAATCCACATGGTAAATGAATTATCATGTGGATTTTCTTCATTTTATGGAACTATTTTAATTAATTATGATTTTTGAACAAATGCCCATATGTAACCGTCTGGATCTCTTAAGCAAAATTCTTTGTAGCCCCATGGTTGAACAGTAGGTTCTGTGATGACTTTTTCTCCATTTGAGAAATCTAAAGGCGTCAATTCTTTTTGCATTACACTTTCAAATAGTGGGTCGACTTCATTTACGACCAATTGAAAGACTGCATCAGTATTGGATTGAGTATCTGTAGGATGGAGCATTAGCTCGCCATTCCCTGCTTTAAACCAATACATACCATCGTGACCTCTTAAATATTCAAATCCAACTTTTTCATACCAGCTCTTAGAAGAGTTTGTGTCTTTACAAAAAATAACAATATCTAAAACTCCATTCATTTAATCAGCTCCTTTATATTTACTATTCTTTGTAGAGCGAATGCTCACCTTTTTTATCATTTAAAATATAGAAATGGATCATATCTCTAGTATTTCAGTTAAAGATTTTTTAATGCCTAGTTTTCTTGCAATAATCGCATAAGTATCTATAGCGTCTGAGAGTTATAAAGTAGATTCATATTATATTAACTCATTAATAGGTTACGCTATAAAGCATTATGTGAAAAATAGATTATGTCCGCAAGATTAATACAAATTGATAAAATTTCTCAGAAATAAAATGCTATCAAGTCTCGTTATAATGGAATTGTAATTTAATAGCTTCAAGGGGATTGGTCATATATAACGCTCAGGAAAGAGCAGACATAAATAAGAAGAAAATTGGTAGGTGAGAAGAATGAACGCAGCTCTATTTAAAGAAATTCAATGTAAATGCTTAGAGAAAGGCTGGACAAAAACTGATTTGGCTCAGGAGTCAGGTATACATATTAGTGAAATAAGCCGTATTTTTAATCATAAACGCTCGCTCACACTAAAATATTTGGATGCTATTTCAGAAGCTATTGGGTTGGAGGAAGGCGCACTTTATTCATATTTTTATGAGGAGTGTTTTAATGAAGAACAAATTTTGGACAAGCGTAAAAGTGTACAGTTTTTATTCAAATGCTTTACTAATGGATACGAGGAGCATTGTCAAACTCTGTTACATGTTATGACAACTGAAAAATCAGTAACGATTCAAATCAATTATTTGAATTATATTTTCTTCGTCGCAGAGGAGCTTTTTAAAGCTGGAAAAGAAGAAAAAGCTTTGTTTTTGTACGAGATTATTATTGAATGTGATTCGAAGGACGTTTTAGAACTGTTGGCAATTAGTTATTATAGGCGTTTTTATATTTTAAGAATGACAGAGGATGGTCAGTCCGCTTTAACATATGTGTTGGAGTATCTGTTTTGCATGCCGAAAAAAATTAGAATGGAAGCATATTTATGGATTGCAACTTTCTATTATAGGCGCGAGCAATGGGAAGAGGTGCTTTACTACGCCGAGAGATTAAGGAAATTGGTTAAAAACGGAGAGTATTATGGAAGAGCACTTATGTATAAAAGCTTCGCACTTGCACGTCTTGGGGGCTCATTAGAAGAGATATTAGAACTTATAGAACAATATGCGAGGGTAAATGATTATTTTGCTGAAATAGCTAAAGGAAATCGGCTTGCTTCATATTTAGATTACGGACAGCTTGAGTATGTAGATCAATATCTTAATTGGCTAGAAGATAGAGAGGATGTATATGTTGGATTACCAAAGGTACTTGAAGCTTTGATCCGCTTGAATCGATTAGATGATGCTAAAAGAGTCTTAGATTTATATCAACATACAATTGAAGAATTGATAATAGATGCCGAACCATGGTTAAAGCAGAAGGTGCATTTGGATTTTCGTTATGCATATGCCTTTTATCAGTGTGAAAGCTTACAATTACCTAAGGGGATAGATGAATTACTGGATGTGGCTTATACAGCAAATCAAATAGGCAATATAGAAAGATTTAATAAATGCCTTCTCATTTATTGGAGATATAAGGGCCATGCGACTTCAGACCAAATAAATAAGTATATACAATTATTAAGTATTAACGGTATTAAGGAGAGCTCCTCGCGCAATTTTGCATAGTCTTGTTATTTTTTATTTGAACAAGTTGCGATTGAGGATGATTGATTAAGAGAATTAAAAAAAATAAAAAAAACACTATTTGACGTAATTTTCAGAAAATAAAATTATATCAAGTTTCATTATAATGAACTTATTAAGAAAAGAAAGTAGGGATAGTAGTTGAAAAAGAAAATGTTTAGAAATGTTACAACACTAGCATTAACAACAGGACTTATCAGTACTACAATGACACCAGGTTCCTTTTCACAACAAGTTCATGCACAAGCAGCTTCAAAGATTGAACAAGTACTAGCACAATTGACGCCTCAGCAGCGAGAGGCAATTAAACAATTGAAATTAAGTGACAAAGAGGGACTTCAATTATCTTCTGAAGTCGATCAAACTAGTGACAAGCTTACTCCTGTCATAGTTGAGTTTAAGGACAAGCCACAGCAGACTGCGGTTTTAGAAGCAGAGTCAGATGGTACAACTCTAACAGCTGCAGATGCAAAAGCAAAAGTAGATGCTTCACACGAAACATTCCAAAAAGATTTAAAAACAATTTTTAGCAGTGAAATAAAAGCAAAGAAAAATCCATATTCAATTAAACGTTCATATAAAAAAGCTTTTAATGGAGTTGCAATGATAATTCCAGCTAATAAAGTAAAAACTCTTCTTAAATCAAATGCAGTAAAAGCAGTCTATAGTGATTTGCAAGTTCAAGTAGAACCACCGTCTATTAGCGAATCATCAACTTCAACAGAGAAAGCTGCAAAACATACGATGGTTACCTTTCCTGGTGTTGAGAAACTTCATCAAGAAGGCTTTACAGGAAAGGGTGTAAAAGTTGGTATTATTGATACTGGAATTGATTATAATCATCCAGATTTAAAGGGTGCATATAAAGGTGGTTATGATTTCGTCGATAATGACAGTGACCCAATGGAGACTACATATGCAGATTGGAAGAAGTCTGGTCAGCCTGAATTGAGTTCAGGTGGGGAAGCGTACTATACTGAGCATGGTACGCATGTTGCCGGAATTATTGCTGGACAAGCAAAAAACAATGCAGATTTTGCTGTAGAAGGTGTTGCACCTGAAGCTGATATTTATTCTTATCGTGTTTTAGGTCCATATGGTTCAGGTTCTACGTCAGCTATTTTGGCAGGTATCGATAAAGCAGTATCAGATGGAATGGACATCATTAATATGTCTCTTGGAGCGAATTACAATGATCCATTATATCCTACGAGTATTGCTGTAAACAATGCAGTACTTGCAGGGGTAACAGCGATTGTCGCTGCTGGTAACTCTGGGGACAGAATGTATTCACTTGGCGCTCCTGGTAATGCTCCTTTAGCAATTACAGTAGGTGCAAGTGACACGTCTGTTACAATTCCAAGTTTTTCAGGTGCACTTCATCCTTCAACAGGCGATATATCTGTTGATTTAAAATTAGCTGCTCAAGGTTTAACTGATAACGTAGCGGATTTTGAAGGTCAGACTCTACAAATGGTGAATGTATCATATGGTAATGAACCTAGTTATTTTAAGCGTGATGTGAATGGTAATTCTGTACCAATCGATGTAAATGGAAAAGTTGTTCTAGCCCAACGAGGTAGCATTGGAATTACTAAAATCATTGCGACAGCTAAATTACATGGGGCAAAGGCTGTTGTTTTATATGATGCGGATGTTCCTTTAGGTGACGTATATCTTGGAGATGGTTATGGCTTACTACCAACATTTTTAATGAGCAACGCACAAGGAAAAGCTTTAGCTGCTAAATTACCTATAGTTGGTGCGTCAGCAGGTACACCTTTAGACTTTACTTTTAGTAATATGAAACAAACAGTGACTGTGGGCGATAAATTGGCACCATTCAGTTCACGTGGTCCTTCTCGTGTGTTATATGATATTAAGCCTGAAGTAACGGCACCTGGTGTATCTGTTTTCTCTACTGTTCCTTCTTATATGCATGGAGCAGATCAAATAGGAAACTATCAATATGCTTATGAACGTTTATCAGGAACTTCAATGGCAACTCCAAACGTTGTTGGGGTTGCAGCATTATTAAAGCAAGCTCACCCAGACATGACTCCTTCAGATATTAAAGCAACACTTATGAATACAGCGGATCCATTATCTGATAAATACAGTGTTTATGAAGTTGGGGCAGGACGTGTCAACCCTTATGACGCTGTTCATGCAGCGACGGAAATTCAAGTAAAAGACAAAACTTCAACAGTAAAAGATAATACCACTAATAATGGAGCAACTACTTTAGCAAGTAAGGGCATTAAACAAATTAAAAATATTACTGGTGCAATGAGTTTTGGCGAACAAGGAATTAGTGGTAAGGATTTGATAGATCAACGTTCAATCACGTTATTTAATAAAAGTTCTGAGGATAAAACATATGATGTGAAAGTACAATTCCAAACGTTAAGTGCTAGGTATGCAGGCGACTCAAGAGCAGATCAGGACGCTGCTGTAAATGGAGTTACATTAGATGTTAAATCATCTGTAAAAGTGAAAAAATATAGCAGTGCGAATATGGATGCTACGATTAACGTTCCTAAATCTGCAAAGCTTGGAACATATGAAGGTTATGTAGTGTATACAAACCAAAAGGATCCTAATGAAACATATAAAATTCCATTTGCTATTCACACAGTAAAAGAAGGTATTGATTATTTGACTGGTAATCCACAAGCATTTACAGTACCTTATGAAGCGGCAAGTAATGCAACAAGATGGTCAATTGGCGTAAACTTTAAATTAAATTCTCATATGCGTTATTTTGATTTCTTCCTTGTAGATCCAAAAACAGATAAAGAATTCGGATTCTTAGGCTCAGCTGATGGAATGGGAGCAGATGAGAATATTGAGTATTATTTCCGAGGAGTTCTAAATAATGGTCAATACTATCCATTAACTGGTGATTCGGATAGTCCAATTGCATATGATCAAAAAGAGCTTGATCCAGGTTTATGGAAAATTAGAATGGTAGGAACAAATGATAAAGGTGAAACTTTCACAGCTGATGCACCGGTTTATAACGGGGTGAAAGAAGCAAAAGTAACAATGAACAATATGAAGGCTGGAGGCATTTACGAAACGGCTAATCCAACTGACACGAAAGTTACTGTATCGGGTAATGTATTTGATAAAGAAATAGACGAAATGAAAGCAGCAGGTATTAATGCTTCACAAGCCAATAATAATTTTACTTACTATAACCCTAATAATTCTCAAGAAAAGAGTATTCCATTAGACTCACAAGGTAATTTCAATGCTGATATACCTTTAAGTACATCTGGTCCAATTGTCAATGCCATTACAGAGTACGACTTCTCAGATTATAGTAAATCAACAGTTCGAAATTACGGTAGTTTTATTGATGCATACTTTGTTAAAAAAGGAACGGCTTATACTACAGCAATTGCTGATAAACAACGTATAAACATGGGTGAATCAACTACGTTAACGTTCTCAACTAAAAATGTAAAAACAAATGTGAAGAAAGCTGAATTTACTTTCCTTTACCCAAGTCAGTTCCTTGATTTAATCAATGTTCAGCCGAATGCTGCGCTTAAAGGCAAACTAGATGTTCAATATACAACTGCTCAATTTAATAGTTCATTAACAAAAATGACGATTACAGCAACGGCAACAGGAGACTTAGCGAACACAGGTATCGCTGGAGATGTATCATTAGTAGACTTAACATTAAAGGCAAAAGACCAGTACTACAAAGGTCCAATGAACTTCTACAGTGCAACAGGTTCAAGTAGATTCTTTAACGCTGTGTATACTAACGTGGATAATACTACTGTAACGACACAAGGTATTCAACCATATTTCTATATTACTCCGACATATTCTCTGATGAGAGCTCAAGTTCAGGCAGAAGGTTTAATGACGTTTAGTGGAGAACCTATGGCGAAACAAATTGACTTTAATAAAACAGGTTCAAAAATTAGTGTGAAAGATGTAAATGGTAAAGAATATGGTGTATCTGATTCTTTAGGTTACGCTGGCAGCTTAGCGCCATCAGCATTTAGAACGAGATTGCCGATAACTGATGATGATTTTACTTTGAAAATTGATGTACCAGGTCACTTTACATTCTCTAAAGATTTTACAGTTGGTGTAAAAGAAGATGGAAAAACTACAGCAGGATCGAAGCCAATTAACTATGACTATATACCTGGTGGAGATGTAAATAAAGATAATGTCATAGATGTAAAAGATGCGATTTACATCCAAACGTATTGGGATACAAATAAGCGTGATGCTGATATTAACTATGATGGTGTTGTTGATGCAAAAGATATGCAATATGTCATCAATAACTACTTAATGCAAAATCCTTGGAATGACAATTCACCAAAAGCAGCTACGAAATATAAGGGCAAAACATTGGATGATGTTTTACAAGCTCTTGGATTAGAGTAATAGGATAACTAGTAAATCGGTAACCATTATTTGGTTACCGATTTTTTTATTGTTAAAACAATACGAAATTGGAAAGGTAGAAATATTTCTTGATAAAGTAGGAAGAGTCTTGATTATTTCACCGATTGATTGAGAAAAATAAATTGATGAAGAAGAAATCTAACCGAATTTACTATTTCAGTTAATTAGGATTATTTATAAAAGATTAATAAACGTTGTGATACAATGGATTAGTCGTTTTTTGAGTAAATATATGAAACAACCATTATTTATAATGATAGAAAATAGAAAGTAAGGTAAATATAATGAATAAATTTTCTAGTTTAGGTTTAAGTGAGGAATTAACTGAGTATTTAACTGAATTAGGGATAACAGAGCCTACTCCGATTCAAGAAAAGGCTATTCCAATCGTATTTGAAGGGAAGGATTTAATAGGACAGGCGCAAACAGGAACTGGTAAAACATTTGCATTCTTATTTCCAATCCTTGAACGAATTAATTTAGAATTACCACATACCCAAGCATTAGTAGTTGCTCCAACAAGAGAATTGGCTCTACAAATAACTGCTGAAGCTAAAAGGATTGTTAGTGATGATTTTGGAGTCCTTGCTGTGTATGGCGGACAAGATGTTGAACAACAAGCCCGTAAACTAAAAAGTGGTGCACATTTAATCATTGCAACACCTGGTAGACTTTTAGACCATTTAAGACGAGGAACAATAAATTTAGATAAAGTTGATTTTCTAGTGCTTGATGAAGCAGACCAAATGTTACATATTGGATTTTTGCACGAGGTAGAAGATATTATCAATCAAACTCCTGTATCGAGACAAACTTTATTATTTTCTGCAACAATGCCAGATCAAATCCAATCACTAGCAAAGCGTTACATGAAAAAACCGGAAATTATTAAAGTAAAAGCTAAAAGAATTACACTAGATGAAATTGAACAATTAATTATTGAAACAACAGATCGCGGAAAACTTAATGCCTTATTGAATCAAATCAAAGAAGCAGAGCCGTTTCTAGCAATCATTTTTTGCAGAACAAAAAGAAGAGCTAATAAATTAAATGAACAGCTTAAAGGAAAAGGTCTTTTATCTGAAGAACTACACGGCGATTTAACTCAAGGCAAGCGAGAAAAAGTTATGAAATTGTTCCGTGAAGCTAAAATACAATATCTTGTTGCAACAGATGTAGCAGCTCGAGGAATTGATGTCGAAGGTGTTACTCACGTGTTCAACTACGATATACCATTGGATACAGAAAGCTATGTACATCGAATTGGAAGAACAGGACGTGCAGGAGATACTGGTATTGCGATTACTTTTGCTACTCCAAAAGATTTTCAAGATATGAGAGTAATTGAAAAAGAACTTAATCTTTCAATTAAGAGAATTGAAATGGAAAGAGGAGAAAGTTCGGACAGAGCGGATAGAACCAAAAATGTAGGTAGAGAAGAAAGAACAAGAAATGCTGGTAGAGTAGAAAGATCGAGAAATGCAGGCAGAGCAGAAAGAACAGGAAATGCTGGTAGAGAAGAAAGAACAAGAAATGCGGGTAGAGCGGAAAGAACGGGAACTGCAGGCAGAGCGGAAAGAACGGGAACTGCAGGTAGAGCAGAAAGAACGGGAACTGCAGGTAGAGCAGAAAGAACAGGAACTGCAGGTAGAGCAGAAAGAACAAGAAATGCGGGTAGAGCGGAAAGAACGGGAACTGCAGGTAGAGAAGAAAGAACAAGAAATGCGGGTAGAGCGGAAAGAACAGAAAATGTCGGTAGGGCAGAAAGAACGGGAACTGCAGGTAGAGCAGAAAGAACGGGAACTGCAAGCAGGGCAGATAGATCAAGAACTGCAGGTAGAGCGGAAAGAACAGGAAATACTGGAAACTCAAGAAGAGGCGAAAGAACAGATAGTGTAGGAAGATCGAGAAGTACAGGAAGACCAAGAAATGAAGGAAGATCAGGTAGGAGAAGTAGATAATAAAAACGGGAAGTTTAAGTAGGGAGTTAATTGTTGTAGGCATACTCTTAAAAGTGATTTTGGTAGTATCCTTTCCCTTAAAAATGAAATAAACAGGTGATTTTATGACGCAGAATGGATTTCGAGAGGAAAAAGAAGTTCACCGTATAGAGGAATTGAAAGTCCTTATTGAAGATGCAAAGGAGTTTATCCAGTACGGAAAAGTAGCTAATTATATTCCTGCTCTTGCAAAGGCAAATAAAAAGGATTTATCGTTGGCTGTGTTTTTGCCGGATGGACGACATTTTGAAGCTGGTAATACGAGCATTCGTTTTACTTTGCAAAGTATTTCGAAGGTAATTTCGCTAGCTTTAGTTTTAATGGATCGTGGAGAAGATTTTGTATTTGAGCGAGTAGGTATGGAGCCTACAGGTGATCCGTTTAATTCGATTGCAAAATTAGAAGTTAGGTCAGCTGGAAAGCCGTTAAATCCAATGATTAATGCAGGGGCTTTGGCAGTTACAAGTATGATTAAAGGTCATAGTATAAATGATCGCTTTCATCGATTATTAAACTTTATGAGGGTTTTAACTGGTAATAAAGAACTTTCTTATTCGAAAGAGGTTGCTACATCAGAATTTGAAACAGCGCACTTGAACAGATCGCTTTGCTATTTTATGAAAGAGCATGGAATTATTACTGAAGATGTTGAATTGTTATTAGATTTATATACAAAACAATGTTCAATCGAAGTAAACTGTTTAGAATTGGCGAGAATTGGACTTATTTTTGCGCTTGATGGTTGGGATCCAATTTCTAAAACGCAGCTTATACCTGAAAAAGTAGCAAAGATTTGTAACACTTTTATGGTTACTTGTGGCATGTATAATGCATCAGGTGAGTTTGCGATAAAAGTTGGAATTCCTGCTAAAAGTGGTGTTTCAGGCGGTGTTATGGGTGCGGTACCGCGCCGATTTGGAATTGGTGTTTATGGACCGTCACTTGATGAAAAAGGAAATAGTATAGCCGGTATAAAATTATTAGAGTTACTGGCTTCAAGATATAATTTGAGTATTTTTTAAACATAGAGGGCTGTCCATAAGTCAGGTTAATTGACGGATGGGCAAGTCCTTTTTATGTTGAGGTGGGGTATTTCGTCAGTATTATTAAATTGTGATGGATTTTGATGTCACTCTTTATAGAAAACTAGCTAATTCTTTCCGTTTTTATCCGATTAGAATGAACTTATAGCAATTTTGCTATTATTCCATTAGTAATTATCTACTTTAGTACAATTAGTATGTTTTAATACCTATACGACTATAGGTAATTTTCTATCTTATTTGCGATTCTTGGGAATTTAATTGCAGTTGGCTTTTTATTTGCAGCTATTCTTCTTCATTTAATTGCACAGTTAGTTCCCTTATTTGCGGCCCACTCACACTTATTTGCAGTACTTCCTTAAATTCAGTTTTTACATTTTATCGCGTTCCTCACTATAGTGATAAAGTCCCGAAAACCCTTTAATTTTCCTCCTTAGTCCTACTATTCCATAATCATCTACATAAGATGAGGACTTTTGTTTCCCTTTTTTGGAATATTTTGTGTATATTAAAGAGAGATGTAAAAAAGGGAGATAGGAAAATGGACTCACTATTATTACTTTTTATTTTAGGAATCGGTGCAGCAGTAGTT
This sequence comes from Gottfriedia sp. NPDC058432, assembly GCF_042721555.1. NCBI lineage: Bacteria > Bacillati > Bacillota > Bacilli > Caryophanales > Bacillaceae > Gottfriedia > Gottfriedia sp. NPDC058432. The sequence continues at coordinate 19,937 of NZ_JBHXLC010000005.1, read as the reverse complement.
GGAACATTGGCAGGTGGTGGGGGATTAATTACACTTCCGATGATGATTTTTCTTGGCATTCCTATTCAAACGGGTATTGCCACAAATAAGTTTGCCTCGGGATTGGGGTCGTTTAGTAGTATTCTTTATACAATTAAAAAGAAAGATTTTAAGGCTTCAGTCATTTTTCAATTTATATTAGTTTCGATCATTGGTGGGGGAATAGGTGCATTTGTAACAAGTATGTTAGATGAACATGTGATGAATATAGTCGCATTAGTTTTATTAGCTGGCTCATTATGGTTAACATTTGCTAGTAAAAAGTGGAGCTATGAAACTACGAATAAAAGTGGTGTTGAAAAGCAAACATTGCTAGATAGGGGCATCTTAACAGGGATTGGTGTTTATGACGGGGGCTTCGGTCCAGGTTCTTCAACATTTGCAATCTTGTATTTTATTAAAAAAGGGTTTACTTATGTTAATGCAGTTCAGTTAGCTAGAGTATTAAATTTTGGGAGTTGTTTATCAGCATTCATCATATTTTATATGACAGGTCACTTCCAATGGAAAATTGCTGTGACGATGGCTGCTGCTTCAATTGTTGGTAATCAAGTAGGGTTAAGATTTGCAGAATTTGTTCCAATGAAGCTAGCTAGAATTTTATTGATTTCAGTTTCTGTTTTATTAATTGTTCAAGTAAGTCTTAAGTTATTTGTATAAAGGAATCAAGGTCTGTGTGTGTATCCGCAGACCTTTTATTATTTTGCTTAAAGGTGATTTTTACCACTCGGTAGAATAGCTTAATTAATCAATATTTTAAGAGGTGATTGTAGTGAATCTGAAGGAATATCAATGGGTAAAAGAAAATCGTGAAGCATTATTAAATTTTTGTGGTGAATTAAAGCAAGAGGATTTTACTCGTAAATTAGACGGGTTCGGTTTCCAAAGTGTAAGAGAAACGCTACTACATATGGCTGAATGTTATATCGCATGGATTGGATCTTTTATATTATTGAAAACGAAAAAGCCAATTACGCCAAAGGAAAACATTGTAAATATTAGTCTTGATGATATTAAATCAAGATTTGAGCAAGCTGATTTATTCGTAAGTGAATTATTGGATATGACAGTTGATCAATTAAATAAACCGATTGATAGAAAAATTCCATGGAGAGATCATAATGAAGAAATATCATTCACACCGATGAAATTGCTAGTACATACGATTACACATGAATATCATCATAAAGGACAAATTGTCGCGATGACTCGACAGATGGGTTATATTCCACCTAATACTGATGTTTTAGGTACAAAGGATTAAGGAGGGATAAAATGAATTTAAGATTGGCAGAAATAAATGATATAGATCAATTAATTAAGATGAGATGGGACTTTACTTTGGAAGATTACGGGACCGGAAGAATTAAAGAGAGCGAATACAATGAATTTTACAGTGAATGTCGTGATTTTTTATTAAATGCAATAGACAGTAAACAGTGGTATATATGGGTTGCTGAAATGGAAGGTACAATTGTTTCCCATATTTATATTGAACTTGTACAAAAAGTACCCCGACCTGGTAGGGTGACTTATCCTTTTGCTTTCATGACGAATGTATATACATTAAAGGATTATCGAGGGAAGGGGATTGGAGGTAAATTAATCTCCAAAGTAAATAAATGGGTAAGCGAAATTTACTTCGAATTTGTTATTGTTTGGCCGAGCGAGCAAGGAGTTAATTTTTATAAGCGGAACGGTTATAATCAATGTATTGAAGCTATGGAGTACTTTCCAAATATAGATAAATAATCTTGGAGAATGATTTATGAATCAATTAGATACAGCTTATATAGACACTCCGTTAGGTATATTAAGGATCGTTGGAAATGAAAAAGGAGTAGCATATATTGATTTTGTCAAAGAAGATAATAACGAAATTCAAAAAATAGTACCACCTTCTTTGAAGGATGCAGGAAATGAGTTGATTGAATATTTCAATGGATCTAGGAAGGAATTTAGCATTCAATCGATTGCAAAAGGAACTCCTTTTCAAGAAAGTGTGTGGAGAGAACTCGTTAAGATTAAATATGGAGAAACTGCTTCGTATGCCAATATTGCTAACCGAATAGGAAACCCAAAGGCAGTAAGAGCAGTCGCGAATGCAAATGCAAGAAATCCATTAAGTATTATCGTTCCATGCCATCGGATTATTGGGTCAAATGGGAAGCTAACAGGCTATGCTGGTGGCCTGTGGAGGAAAGAATGGCTCTTAAATAGAGAGCAGGGAAGAGAGACGTTTAAATTGTAAAAAGAAAGAGCAGGAATAACGGAAGTGTTAAGAGTGAATATCACTCCAACTTCATTATTCTTGCTCTTATTTATTCTTTTTGATCGTTATCGTTATTAATGTTTATTTCGATATTTGTTTCAACATCGTCATCAATAATCTTATCCGCGAATTTCGCTTTTTTCCTTAAATTGATAATTCTAGTTATATTAACAATCACTACTTTACATATTGCGTATGTTGGCACAGCTAAAACCATACCAAGTACACCTGCAAAGTTACCAGCGAATAATAATAATAAAATAATCGTTAAAGGATGAATATTTAACTTTTTCCCCATGATATATGGTGAGATTAAGTTGGAATCAATTTGTTGAACAATTAAAATGATCAGTACTACGAATAAAGCTAATTTAGGAGAAATTAGAAAAGCAACGATCACTGCAGGAGCTCCACCAATAAACGGGCCAAAGTAAGGGATAATATTTGTAATAGCAGCTACTAACGCTAAAATTAAGGCATTATGTATTCCGATAATACTATATCCAATAAATGTTCCAATTCCAACAAAAATACAAACAATCGTTTGACCTTGAATGTAAGAAGCCAGTGTTTCACTTGTTTCATTAGCAATATGAATTGCTTCTTTCCTTAAGCTTTGCGGTAAAAAACGAGACATTGCCTCTGGAAATTTATGACCATCCTTAAACATATAAAACAATATAAATGGAACTGTTAAGATGATTAACGTTACATTACTTAAAATATTGAAAAACGCACCAATTCCACCAGTTATGCCACCGATAAATACTAGGGCATAGTCTGCAACTTTCTTTTCTAAATCTTTAATTTCAACGTAATTTTGACTTCCTAACCATTTCTCTAATAGCCCAATCTTATCTGTTGCTTCATTTACAATTGTAGGCATATTATTTACTAAATCTTTAAATTGTTGAGTTAAGGTTGGGAATACATTAATGATAGATACTACAGCAATTAAGATTAATCCGAGATAGAGAAGAAGTATGCCTATTGAACGGGGCACTTTTTTTCGCTCTAAAAAATCTACTATTGGTGCGAATAGGAAATATAGAAAGATTGAGACAAGTATTGGAGCGAATAAAGTACTAACTAAAATGGCAATTGGTTGAAATAAGAATGATATTTTTGTTCCAACGAATAAGACTAAGAATAATAATAGTAGTTCGATCGTCCAAAATAATAACTTAGAGTTTTTATACAATTAATATCCTCCCACTATATTTTGATTAAAAAAACTTATGTATAAATACCATATTATAACAAAAAGAGATGCTTGTAAAAGCATCTCTCAACTGTGAGGTTCTTTTGAAGTACCTTTTATTGATTTGGTTCAGTTATTGTTTTCATTGTACCTGTTTTATGCTTGTTGCCACTGTAGAAACGGAATAAATCACCGTAAACAATATTATCTGAAAGTGTAAGCTCTTTTTTTGCTTTATCAATTAATAGTTTCGCATCTTGATCAGGAACTTCAACTTTTTCGGCAGTTAAACGATTATAAAATTCATTTGAGCCAGCTACATAATAATATTTATTTGTAACGAAACTTCCGTCACGGAAAACAATAAATTCCGAATAATCTGGGCTAAATAAATCTTTACCAAATTCGATATCATTTTTTGTATCAACACCTAATAGATGAAGAATCGTAGGTTTTACATCTATTTGACCAGCAACCTTTGAGATTGTTTGACCTTGTGTTTGCTTAGGTAAATGAATAATAAATGGCGTACGTTGTAAATCCATATGGTCATATGGAGTAATTTCGTCTTTACCTAAGAACTGAGCCATTGCGCGATTGTGGTTTTCAGAAATACCGTAATGATCTCCATACATTGCAATAATTGTATTATCATAAAGACCTGATTTTTTCAGACCTTCAATAAAGTGTTTAATTGATTCATCCATATATCGTACTGTTGTTACATAACGATCAAGTGTCTCGTCACCAGAATTATATTGATCAATGTATTGATCTTTAGGATCAAGTACGAAAGGATAGTGGTTTGATAAAGTTAAAAATCTAGTATAAAACGGTTGTTTCACTTGTGATAAAAGAGGAAGTGATTGTTCAAAGAAATCTTCATCTTTTAATCCCCAGTTTACCGAGTTTTCATCAGTAATATTATAATCTACTTCATTAAAGTAGCGATCATAACCTAAAGAAGGGTACATTACATTTCGATTCCAAAAGCTTTTATTATTTGCATGGAAAACAGCTGAATAATATCCTTGATCTTTTAAAATTTCAGGTGTAGCCATAAATTCGTTATTTGCATGTGTGAAATAGACAGCACCGCGATCTAATGGATATAAAGAGTTATCAATAATGAACTCAGCATCAGATGTTTTTCCTTGACCAGTTTGATGATAGAAGTGGTCAAAATAATAACTTTCTTTAATGTATTTATTTAAAAATGGTGTTATTTCTTTACCATTAACCTTTGCACCAATTGTGAAATTTTGCATTGATTCCAAAGAAATAACAATAACATTTTTTCCTTTATATTTACCGAAAAGCTTTGCATTTGCTTTTACGCCGTTACTATTTACATAGTTTTCAATTTCAGTTAATTTACTACTATCCGCAAAGGCTTTTTGCGTTGAAGTTTTTGTTTGAAGTGATAAATCATAGCCTTGGTAAACATAAAGTCCAAGATTTTTTACTAGCATTTCACGATCAAACGAACGAGTAAGCAATTCAGGTCTTTCCATTTCAGCCAAACCTAAGTTTAAAACTGCAATTGCAATCGTAATTAAATAATAAGTTGACTTCATAAATGAAGGTACTCGACCTGTGTTTGAAAATTTAGGAAATTTCTTCGAGATCAAATATAGGATAAGGATATCAACAAACATAAAAATAATTTTAAAGCTTGCTAGTTCTTTTACACTTGATCCTAAATCTCCCATATTACTAGTCTGGAACAGCACTGGTAAAGTTATGAAATCATTAAAGAATCCGTAAAATAAAACGTTTCCACATAATAGCAAGGTTAAAATAAAATTAATCAAAAGAGCAATCGTATTACGTTTTTTCCCTTTGAAAAAAAGTGCAATCCCTACAAGAAATAAGGAGGATGCTAAAGGGCTAATAAATAATATTACATTTTGAAAGACTGTATCAATTTTTAAATCGAATCCAAACAGAGTAACAATATACGTTTTTAGCCAAACTACTAACGCAACCAATAATACGAATCGTACACGTAAAAATGTTGCTTTAAATGAAGTAGGCATAGTCTAATCCCCCTTAAATACAAACAAACTAGCGGTCATTCACTAGCTTTTCTTTAAATATGCATCTCTCTAAGTCGTCAAAATTTATCGTACTCCGTTTAATTTTAAAAATCAATAGGAAATACGATTTCGTTATGTAAATCCGTTCGACAAAATATTTTAACTTCCTATAAAATAAAAAGAAATAGGTTACTAGCAAACCTATTTCATTTCATTTTATGGACAACTATCTTATTCTATGCTTCTTAATAATAATTTTTTAAGCATTGGTTTTAATTGAAGTCTTAAATCTTCTGCATTTGAGGCGATTAAGTAATGGTGTTGATAAATATTTTTCATTAATTGTGAAGTTTCTTCTTGATGTTCTTCTTCTTCAATGAAAGTACCGATTACTTCAATTCCAAGTTTTCTAGCTTGCTTAACTGCTTCGTGCGTATCGATAATCCCATCCTGGAAATAATCTAATGCTGAAGGTTCGCCATCTGTAAACACGAGCAAAAATTTGTGCTTTTCTGTGCGTTTAGCGAGTTCTTCTGAAACAATTCGAATCATTAAGCCGTCACGATTGTCCTCTTCTTCTTGAAGTTGCATGATATTTGGACCTACTGAAGGTGATAAAGAGCTTGAAAAAGGAATGACTTGATGTAAAATATTTGGTTTATTTTCTTTTGTAGCATTTGAAGCATCTTCCCAAAAGCCACTAATGCTATGGGGGATTTTTAATTGTTTTAATGTTTCATGGAATAAAATGACGCTTTTTTTCACTTCATCCATTTTATTAAACATCGATCCAGAGCAATCAACTAATAAATAAAAGACAGCATCTAATTCTTTGGATTCAGTTTGTTTTTTATAAAACATTTTAGGATTTTCTTCTGTGAAAAGTCGAACCCATTTTTTATTTAACCTACCATAGAATTTATCAGTCGGTGCATTTTGTTTATTTTCTAATGATTTTTCAATCGTTTTTCTTAGTTCTTTAACATCTTTTGATACCATTGAAGACAATGTAGAATACTGTTTCTTTTCAGTAACTGTTTGCCCAATTGCTTCTTTATATTTAATCGAAACATTACTATTGTATTTACCAAAAGGATTTTGCTGTGAAGAGGATGAATTTGTAGCCTCATGTGAATCAGTTTGTTTTGACTTTTTATTCTCTCCTTGTTTGGAGGAACCGAATGCATTTGCAATTGCCTGATCGCCGGCCTCTTCTTCTCGTGCAAAATTTGCTTTAATAGAAGTTTTTGTACCACTTTCAACTTCAAATCGTAAAAAATTGTCATCTGTTTCATTATTTTTACTTTCTCTATGCCAGGTTGATAATCTTTCATTTTCGCTATTTCTTTCATCAAGACCTTCTTGCTGGTCGTCATTTTGAAGCTCTTTTACCTTACTATTACATGAAGTTAATTCATTAATTTTATTTAACGGTAAATAGCCAAAGTATGTGTGAATCATATCTTCCTTATACAGTGAGAGTAATCTCTGCTGCACTCTAAATACAATAGAAGCAATATCACTTGTTTTCTTAGCTTCAAACGCTTGAAAGAGGATGGGTAAAATATCCTCGAGTTGTTCATTCGTTTGATAAGTTAATTGAGTTGAAGTAAGTGAAAGATAAATTAAACAAAACAATTGATCTAATTGGAAATTACGCATTTCATTTGCTTTAAATTGTGATTGAAAATAATGTCTATATATTTTTTTTCTCGTAGAAAATAATTGTCTTGTACCTGGTCTTTGATGAATAATCAACTCTTCAAGTCGGATATCCTCTAGAAGGACAAATAATTGTGTGAAAAAACTTTTTAAATGAGTTTCTTGCAATTCCTTTAGAGTATCTTTGAATTCACTAAAATCTGAGTAATGTTTATTACCTAAAGCTTTTAAGTACACATCTGATTTCAAACCTTGTAACTGTGTACTATGCTCTTGTGTATCCCAAAAATGACTTACAGTAAATTTTTGTTCTTCATCGTCGTAATACGCCTGAAAATCAAATTCTAAAAATGAATTACGATCTTTCGAAAGAGAAATCGATAAATTTTCCATTTGAAGAAAAGTGGAAGCGTCGATTTTTTTATTGTTAAAAATGATTTGTTTCATATATTAATCATCACTCATTTCAAGAAAGAAAATAACTTTCAGCTAGTTCTCTAACAGTTTCACGCTCAATATCATCACTTAATTTAGCGATAATTGTACGTTCAATTGCTCGAAGTACTGGTATATGAACAGATAAATCACATGCGTCAAGAACACCACGAATACTTGCTGCATCCTCACTAATTCTGCCTTCACTTGCTAATGGGATTAAATCACTTGAAAAGCTTGTGAATTTCTTAAGTAGTTCTTCATCTTGAAGCTCAGATTCAACTTTTAATAACTGAAGTAATGATTCCCCGTTAATGTATGGAACATCTATAATAATGAAGCGATTTTTTAAAGCTTCATTTAATTCGCTAGTTCCTACATATCCTTCATTAATTGCTGCGATTACTCTAAAGTTTTCGTCACCTTTTACTACTTCTTGAGTAAATGGATTTGTAATCATTTTACGATAATCAAGCGCACCATGTAGTAATGGTAATGTTTCTGGTTTAGCCATGTTAATTTCATCGATATATAAAATATGACCTTTCTTCATTGCTTTCATTAAAGGTCCATCGATGAATATTACTTCAGAACCGTGTGTATTAGAAGCAATTGTGTTGTAACCAACAATACCTTCTAAATCTAAATCGACTGAGCAATTTATGCTATGCATTGGTTGATAAAACAATTTTGAAAGAGTCTCAGCTAAAACCGTTTTACCACTTCCTGTTGGACCTTTTAATAATATATTTTTACCAAGTAGAAGGGCAGTAATAGCATCTTCTAAAATCGTTTTGTCTTGAGAAACATATTGCTTTGTTCCGATTAATAATTGCTCTTCTTTTAGAACTTTTTGAATTTGTTCATTATATATTAAATTTAATTTTTCATTAATCGAACTAGAAAGATTTAGTTTTGTATTCATAAATTACTCCTTTAAATAAACATTGTTCAATTTCGGTTTTGTATTAACCATAGTATTAGCACATATCCGGATTGTGATTGTCTTGTCCATATTTTTCAGTGAATTTGCTAATACAGTTTCTATCTTTTGAGTATAACAGTTTGTTGTTTAACAGGAAAGTTTTCAGAGCGAATTACTATATATATGAAGCAACTGTAATTTAGTGGAAAGAATTAGGTGTTAATATTATTAACATCAAAACTACTTTGTTCAACATTTCACAATATGTTCATAATATAAGTGAAAGTTTCAGTTCATCGTATGATAAATTATATACGTAATCTGTTATATACCTAATTAGCTTTCTGTATTATATACAGAAGAGGAGGAGTAATACGATGGAACAATGGAGACAATTTGAAACTGGACGATGGGAAAAATCGATTGATGTAAGAGACTTTATTCAAAAAAATGTTAATTCTTATGTTGGGGATGAATCTTTTCTTGTTGGTCCAACTGAAGCAACTAGCAAACTTTGGGATTTAGTACTTAAGTTATCTAAGGAAGAACGCCAAAAGGGCGGAGTTTTAGATATGGATACGAAAATTGTATCTACGATCACTTCACACGAACCAGGTTACTTAGAAAAAGAATTAGAGCAAATTGTTGGATTCCAAACGGATAAACCTTTTAAAAGATCATTACAACCATTTGGTGGAATTCGAATGGCTGAAGCATCATGTGAATCTTATGGATATAAAGTTGATGAAGAAATAAGCAAAATATTTACAGAATATCGAAAAACGCATAATCAAGGCGTATTTGATGCTTATACTGCAGAAATGAAAGCAGCAAGGCGTTCAGGTGTTATTACTGGTCTACCTGATGCATATGGTCGTGGAAGAATTATAGGTGACTATAGAAGAGTAGCTCTATATGGCGTCGATCGACTAATTAAAGATAAAATTGATACATTAAATAAAATGACAAGTGTAATGACAGAAGAAGTAATACGAGATCGTGAAGAACTAAATGAACAAATTCGCGCATTAAATGAATTAAAACAAATGGCTGCAAAACATGGATTTGATATTTCTGGGTCGGCAACAAATGCAAAAGAAGCTTTCCAGTGGTTATATTTTGGATATTTAGCAGCTATAAAAGAGCAAAATGGGGCGGCGATGAGTTTAGGTCGAGTTTCAACATTTTTAGATATTTATATTGAACGCGATATTGAAGAGAATACTTTAACCGAACAAGAAGCACAAGAATTAGTCGATCATTTTGTAATGAAACTACGATTAGTTATGTTTGCTCGTACCCCTGATTATAATGAATTATTTTCTGGCGATCCTACTTGGGTAACAGAGTCAATTGGTGGAATAGGAATAGATGGTCGTCCACTAGTAACGAAAAACTCATTCCGCTTTTTAAATACTTTAGATAATCTAGGACCTGCTCCAGAACCTAACTTAACAGTACTTTGGTCAGAAAAACTACCAGTCGGATTTAAACAATATTGCGCTAAAATGTCCATTAAAACTAGCTCAATTCAGTATGAAAATGATGATATCATGCGTCCAGAATATGGTGATGATTATGGTATTGCATGTTGCGTATCCGCTATGACAATCGGTAAACAAATGCAATTCTTTGGTGCACGTGCAAATCTTGCGAAAGCATTATTATATGCAATTAACGGTGGTAAAGACGAAAAGTCAAAAGCTCAAGTAGCACCTATGTATGCTCCGATTACATCTGAGTATCTTGACTATGAAGAAGTGAAAATGAAGTTTGACGTTTTATTAGATTGGTTAGCAGGATTATATGTTAATACATTAAATTGTATCCACTTTATGCATGATAAATATAGCTATGAACGAATAGAGATGGCGTTACATGATGCAAATATAAAACGTACAATGGCAACAGGTATTGCAGGATTGTCAGTATGTGCTGATTCATTATCAGCAATTAAGCATGCAAAAGTTAAAACAATTCGCGATGAAAATGGAATTGTTGTTGATTTTGAAATTGAAGGAGACTATCCAAAATACGGTAACAACAATGATCTCGTAGATGATATTGCAGTAGAACTTGTTGAAAGCTTTATGGCAAAAGTAAGAAAGCATAAAACATATCGTAATTCAATCCATACAACATCAGTGCTAACGATTACGTCTAATGTTGTTTATGGTAAAAAGACAGGTAATACACCAGACGGTAGAAAAGCAGGTGAACCATTTGCTCCTGGTGCTAATCCTTTACATGGACGCGATACAAATGGAGCTCTAGCATCATTAAGTTCTGTAGCGAAATTACCTTACGAAGATGCACAAGATGGAATTTCAAATACTTTCTCAATCGTTCCGAAAGCTTTAGGAAAAGACGAGAGTACACAAATATTAAACTTAGTAGCAATGTTAGATGGATATACAGTAAAAGGTGGTCATCACTTAAACGTAAATGTATTCAATCGAGAAACATTAATGGATGCGATGGAACATCCTGAAGAATATCCGCAATTAACGATTAGAGTTTCGGGTTATGCAGTTAACTTCATAAAACTAACTAGGGAACAACAAATTGACGTTATAAATAGAACTTTCCACGGTTCTATGTAAAAATCCCAGTAATTAAAGCCTAGTGGGGGACATGCTTCACTAGGCTTTAATATTTTACTAATCAGGAAAAAAACAGTTAAAAGGAGAATGACAATGATTTCAGGAAATATACATTCAATTGAAACTTGTGGAACTGTCGATGGACCAGGTCTTAGATATGTAATCTTTACGCAAGGATGTTTATTAAGATGTCAATATTGTCATAACGCAGATACGTGGAAAATTGGCGCAGGTAAAGAAATGTCAGTTGATCAATTAATGAAGGATATCAAGACGTATATTCCATTTATGAGATCATCTGGAGGTGGCGTTACGGTTAGTGGTGGAGAACCATTATTACAATTAGACTTTCTATTAGAACTGTTTAAATCTTGTAGAAAAAATGGGATTCATACAACAATTGATACATCTGGTGGATGTTTCAGTACTGATCCAAATTTTCTTTTAAAATTAGACGAAGTTTTAGAATACACTGATTTAGTATTATTAGATTTAAAGCATTTTGACGAAAAAAAACATATAAAACTTACGGGAAAATCAAATGAGCAGATTAAAATTTTTGCTAAATATTTGAGCGAGAAAAATATCCCGGTTTGGATAAGACATGTCTTAGTTCCTGGAATCACCGACTCAGAAGATGATTTAATAAAACTAGGTGGTTTTATTAACACTTTAGGTAACGTGGAAAAAGTAGAAATTTTACCATATCATCAATTAGGAGTCTATAAATGGGAAGCATTAGGATTAAAATATCCCTTAAAAGATATTCAACCACCTTCAAATGAAAGTGTTAATCATGCTTATCAACTATTAACTCAAAAGAAAGAATTACAAACTTGTTAATAAAACGAATTACTTTGAACTGTCCTTTAAATGTTAGTAGGCGTCTAACATTTAAAGGACAGTTTATTTTAATAGCTTTTTATTATTATTTAGACGATTGACTAAAATAAATTTGAGGTTAGTGAATATAATGAAAAATAGTTATTTATAGTTTCTTATTTTAAAGGGTGAATTTTTATGAAGGAGTTTCGATTTTCGTGGTATGTTTTACTAGATGAACAGAATGGTATCGAAGGGGGATCTTTTGTTCGAGGAGAAAAAATTGAAGATGAAATACATCGAATAAAAGAAAAACTTAGTAAGGAATATTATGTTAGACCGTCTTCGGTTTATATTTTTGAATCAAGTGAAATTTAATTAAGATATTGTAAATTTTTAAAGATGTTTTTATTCGTTAAAAAGTTATTCTAGAAAAACAAAAAAGGCTTCCTAAGAAAGCCTTTTTGAATAAAATTATTTGCCTACTCCATTAAAATTAGTATAACCTGCAGCACGATCAGCTCTCTTAAATTCCTTTGCATATAATACTTCTTGAGTAGAACTTAAATTACGTCTCGTTTTATCTTTTCGTTTATCCACAAAAAACACCTCGCTAAGTTATAAAATCCTTAGTAAGTCTCTCCATTTTTTGTGGCTGATATACTAAATTATGCTTCTTTTAAATGCGTAACTTCATGTTGTTGGTAATCTTCACGCATTGTATGCAATAAATAATTGTCTTTTGTGATTTCAAATAAATCGTAAATTTCTTCATTTTGATTAATTTCATCATATAAACATTTACGTGATTCATTTGCTAGTGATGCGTATGGTAGTTTACTTGCAGCATAAAAAGAACGTTTATTAACTTTACGAATACGCATAAATATAGAGTTTATTCCTAAATCGTGAAATAACTCATGGAAGAAAGCGTCTTTTGCTGGTTTGTTATAACCCATTCCGTGAAAAGGTTTGCCTAACCAAGTTCCTAAAAAGCCAAATCCATCTTCAATATCATGTAAAGAAATGTTACCAATAGGGTTACCCCACTCATCTAAGATAGTTCTTGATATCATTTTTCCTTGTTCTTCTAGCTCGATTGCCTGCTTTGTGATAAAAAGAAATTCTTCGTACGAATTTGCTTTATGACGCACAAAGGGAAAGACATCAGGATGCACCATAAGTTCAAAAAGTACAGAACAATCTTGTAAATCTCGCTGTTTCAGCATCTCTACTCCTCCTCATTATAAGGGTAGCGAAAGAAGGTTACGCCACCCGCGAAATTTTTGTGAGGACTAAACAATAAAATTTAAAGTCCTGTGAAGTGCATTAACTATGAATAAATTAAGAATAATTTTTTAATGCACCCTAAAATTTCGGGGTGGGAATCGAACCCACTAGGACCAGCGATTTACTGGTGGCTCACCATTTGCCTTTCCCGTTAAAATACTATATAAGAAAAGTGTTTTCACACTTTCTATTTAATTTACCGCAAACGTTCTTACTATACTATAATAAACGATTTTGTTCAAATTGCAAACTAAAATTATTCGATATTTTTATACACAATTCTACCATCTATGACAGTGAGTAATGGTTTAGCCATATAATGAAATGGGTGATGGGACCATAATACTACATCACCATCTTTGCCAATTTCTAAACTACCAATTCTATGAGATAAATTAAGGTTTTTTGCTGGATTAATCGTAATTGCTTTTAATGCTTCTAGCTCAGGTAAACCTTCTCGAACTGCGATAGCTGCACATACATTTAAATACTGAATTGGTGTATAAGGATGGTCAGTAGTAATAGAAACACTTACACCAATATCAGCAAGAGCTTTGTATGTAGTCCAGGATTTATTTTTTAATTCGATTTTTGAACGTCTAGTTAATGTAGGACCAACAGATACTTGAAGGTTTCGATCCTTTAGATGGTCAATTATTAAATGACCTTCCGTACAATGTTCAATTCGTATATCTAAGTTAAATTCTTCCCCAAAACGTATAGCTGATAAAATATCATCTGCACGATGAGCATGAATTCGTACTGGAATTTCTCTATTTAAAGCTTTAATAATTGGTAAAATTCGAAAGTCATCTGGGTTATGCGAGTTTTTAGCTTCATAGAATGCTTCACGAAGCATTCCCATAATACCCATTCTAGTAATTGATTCTTTATTCCCGTTACTGTGAGTTCTTTTTGGATTTTCACCAAAAGCGATTTTCAATCCAGACGGTTCTTGAATAATCATTTTATCGATACTTTTACCATATGTTTTAATTGTACAAGTTGTTCCACCAATTACATTTCCACTACCAGGCATGATATGAGCTGTTGTAATTCCATGTTGGATCGCATCAGTAAAAGCAACATCAAGTGGCAATATTCCATCCATTGATCGAATATGCGGAGTTAATACTTCAATTGTTTCATTCGCATCATTTCCAGCCCAACCAGTTCCTTCATCATATAGTCCTAAGTGGGTGTGTACATCAATAAAACCTGGAAAAAGTGGTTTTCCTGCACATTCTATGACAATCGTTTGATCTTCAATCGAAAAAATCTCAGGTGCAATTTCTTTAATTTTCCCATTTTCAATTAACAAATCATGGTTATATAAAACTTGTGATGTAATGGGGAAAATGGTTGCATTTTTAAATAATAGATTCATGATAAATCCTTTCAAATACTAATTTAAAGTTAACAGTAAAGCTTCTTTTAAAGATGGGAATTGAAAGTTATAATTAGTTTGAATGGCTTTAAAAGGCATAACTTTTTGACCTTCTAAAACTAGCATACTCATTTCACCTAGTAATAATTGAAGGGCAAAATTTGGAACTTTTAATATATTTGGTCGATGTAAAGCCGCTGAAAGGGTTCTGCTAAACTCGTTCATTGTTACGGGATTAGGTGACACTAAATTGAATGGCCCCCTAATTTCGGTATTTTTTATCATATGAAGTATTAAGCCAACTACATCCTTCTCATGAATCCAAGAGATCCACTGGGTACCTTTTCCGATTGGACCACCAATAAACATTTTATAAGGCAAAATCATTTTTGGAAGTGCCCCACCATTTAATCCTAAAACAAGACCAAATCTGGCGAGAATAGTCCGAATTCCCAGTTCTTCAGCTTTTTTGGCAACAGTTTCCCATTCTCTTACAGTTGATGCTAAAAAATCATCTGAAATAGGCTTGTCATGCTCATTAAAAGTTATTGACCCTGAGGTTCCGTAAAACCCTATTGCGCTAGCATTAATAAAAAGGTTTGGACGATGGGCTTGTCTTTCAAACCATGTAATTAGAATATTTGTAGATTTTATACGACTTTGTAGAATTTTGTCTTTTATTTGTTTAGTCCACCTACCGCTGTTTATTGATTCACCAGCTAAGTTAATGACTATGTCAATGGACTCCCTAAAAGAATTCGAGTTTAATTGATCCCAATTAATATAAGTAATAAATGGATTAGATGATGTTCTTATATTTCTTGTGACAATATAACATTGAAATTCATGTCGAATAAATTCATTTATTAATTGAGATCCAATAAACCCTGTACCGCCTGTAAGAAGAATCTTCATCCACGCATCTCCTTAATTCATAATATGATATTATAATTTTTATGTGTACATAAAAACAAAATTTCTTTTGAGGTAAATTATGTCTATAATTACGAAAATTCAAGTTCAAAAATTAAATAAAGAACGATTTAATATTTACACAGATAGTGGTAATGGTGAAGAGTACTCGTTTAGTGTAGACGCTGATACTCTTGTTAAATTTAACATACAAAAAGGGCAATCATTTGAGCCATTTGAACTAGAAGAGATATTAAATGCCGATCAACTTAGAAAGGCATATCTTTCTAGCATTGTTTATTTATCTAGAATGATGAGAACAAAAAAAGAAATAGAACAATATTTAACAAAGCAAGAATTCTTAATTGAAACAATACAAACTACAATTATTCGACTTGTAGAAGAAGGGTATATTAATGAAGAAAAATATGCTGAAAGCTATGTCCGTACGTCTATTAATACGACGTTGAAAGGACCGTCAGTCATTAAGAATGAATTATTAGCAAAAGGTATTCATATTTCTGTAATAGAGAAAAGCTTAAATTTATTTTCAAAAGATAAACAAATTCAACATGCTATTTCACTATGCCAAAAAAAGGTTTCTGCACTTTCTAAGTACTCAACAAATCAAAAAAAGGCAAAGCTTGAAGAGCTGCTAAGAAGAAAAGGATATTCTACTAACATCACTTCGATTGCAATTGAAGAAACACATTATGAAAGTGAAGAGGATGATGAATTACAAGCTCTATTAATACATGCAAGAAAAGCGAAAAAGAAATATGAAAAATTTAGCGGCTGGGAATATAATCAAAAAATGAAAACAGTATTATTTCGAAAAGGCTTCCCAATTGATCTAATTGAAAAAGCGATTTTAATTTTAGAAGAGGAAGAACTAAATTAAATTGCTTGTAGTATGTGTAGACAAAGAACTAAAAACTTGTTTTTCAGACTGATTGCAAGCGTTTGGCGGGCAGTCTGAAACTAAATTTATTGGTTGTCTGTTATTAGCTTGATATAATAAATATATCTAAATGATTTCGAGGAGAATTAAAATGGAAATTCCAAAACGATATAGTGACTTAACGAAAGATGAATTAGTTCAAGAAATCAGCAATTTGAATCATCAAGCTAGAAAAGCTGAACAAATGGATATGATCAATGAACTTGAAGTTATACTTCGTAAAAAAACGATGGCTCAATCATACTTATTAGACGTAAGTCAATTTAATCCTGGCGAGCAATATGAATTAATTGAAGAACCTGGTGTATTATTTATGATCACATACATGAATGGGATTTTTGCTTGGGGCCATAAAAGCACTAGTGAAGAAGAAATAGGAATCCCAATTGCATTATTAAAGAAACCAGGGATGTAAAACCCTGGTTAAATTTCTATTCATCACGATTACTTTTTGCCATACGATCTTGTGGATTTGTATTAATGCTCCCATTTGGACGGATAGAAGCATTTTGTGATTTGTAATCAATATTACCATCAATAGCCATATCATGCTTTTGTTTTGAAAAACGTTCGCTTTTTGTTGTCATTAAAAAACCCCCTAGTGATTTGATTAAAACTAATTGATGAAATGAACCATCATCAATATGATGACCATTTTGGATTCAGATATGATGATAATAAATGTTTAAAAATTGGAAGGTGTAATAATATGGAGAAGTATTTAGAGCAATTAACTGAGCTATTACTTAAAGAAAATAGTCATTTAACATATTCACAAGCAAAAATTTGGGTTGAATGGCTATGGGAAGATTTTGAAGCAACTTATGCTAAGGCAGGAGAATATCATGGTGAACAAATGTCTAAAAAGGTTGTTCAACAATTTATTTTCCAATATGGAAAATATTTGCATGAAACAGATATCAAAATTGCAAAGCCACCAGGTTTAGAAATTTTAGAAACGAAAGAGAAGGATAATCTTCTTCATTAATTAAATAACCCTTAGCAAAAAAATGCTAAGGGTTATTTTTTGATTAGAGGATAAAACGAATGGATTTTCATTAAGTGATGCGTTTTTCAAGATTCCACTTTTAGTTTTTTCTGCAATTTTTTCTCACTAAAGATCCAGCCTGTGAACGAACTGATAATATTATGTTCGTAGTCGAATTTGACTACTGCAACAAATGGGTAGTATGTTTCGGTTCGATACCTTAGATCGATTAGTCTTAATTCTTTATGGTCATCATGTCCAATCAATTCCCAAATATAAACTGGTGAAAATGCCAGAAATGATTTAACGTTTTCATCCTTAAAGGCTGCTTTTACATCTTCAATTACTGGTAAGGGGATTCTTTTAAATACGTCGTGGATTTTAAAGATTCTTTTCTTTATTTTGCCAACGTAATGATGAGAATCTGTACTTGCTACAATATGATAATGAGTGTATTTTATAGAAGGTGAAACATAGACCCGTTTTACATCTGGTAATTTTTTTGTGACGGTCTGAATCACGATTTGTTTTTGTCGATATCTAAACGCATAGTAAAAAATCATAATGAAATAGAGCATGACACAGATCGGACCAGCTCTAAAATGAAAAATAACAAATGGAACTCCAACTAAATGGATTGCAAAAATAATTGGATCGAAAGTGTTGATAATGCCAAAAGCAATCCAGCGTTTTGAAAATGGCCTTAGTGCTTGAGTTCCATAGGCATTAAATAAATCAACGAATACGTGCACACTTACTGCCAGGAAAGACCAAAATAAATAGAGTGCATAGTGATCTCTATGGTTAAATAATGTCATAAGCGCAGAAAGTGATAATGTCCATAAAATGACTGCAGGAATTGAATGCGTAATTCCACGATGATGTTTTAAATATTTTGCGTTATTTCTTAATTTTAATATCGTGTCACTGTCTGGTAATTGTGATCCAATGATTGTTGTTAATAAGAGTGAGTTTGTCAAATGTGGATCATGTAGGACAATTGGACTCAGGGTTGCTAATCCGCCAAGTGTAAATCCCATTACAAGATGAGTACCAGTATCCATTTAGTTCCTCCCTTTACTTACCCTTTTAATTTTTATAGTATTGACTATTAACAAAAACATATAGATGTTAGAGAAAGGTATAAGTTATGAATAATGATTTAAATAAGACATTAGAAGTTTTCCCCAAAAATGACTTTAAAAATAATTTAGTTAATTGGTTTTTAGCAGAACAGAGAGATTTACCTTGGAGAAAGAATAAAGACCCATATCGAGTATGGGTTTCAGAAATAATGCTTCAGCAAACACGTGTAGATACAGTAATCCCTTTTTATAATAAGTTTATGCAAAATTTCCCGACTATTGCTGACTTGGCGAATGCCGAGGATGAAAAAGTATTGAAAGCATGGGAAGGACTTGGGTATTATTCTAGAGCTAGAAATTTGCAATCTGCTGTACGAGAAGTCCATGAAGAGTATTCAGGGAAAGTACCAGATACACCGGAATTAATAAGCAAATTAAAAGGCGTAGGACCATATACTGCTGGAGCTATCCTTAGTATTGCATACGGTAAACCAGAGCCAGCGGTTGATGGGAATGTAATGAGGGTATTATCTAGAATACTAACAATTTGGGAGGACATTGGTGTTCCTAAAAACCGAAAAATTTTTGAACAAGCTGTAAGAGCTTTAATTAGTCATGAAGATCCATCTGCCTTTAATCAAGGTTTGATGGAGTTAGGCGCATTAATATGTACGCCAACAAATCCGGCATGTTTACTTTGTCCTGTGAGGGAACAATGTTTAGCGTTTGAAACTGGAGTTGTTACTGAGTTACCGATAAAAAGTAAAAAGAAAGCACCAAAACCAGTTAATTTAGCAGTAGGTGTCATTAAGAATAAAAATAATCAATATTTAATTCAACAAAGACCTTCTAGCGGATTACTTGCGAATATGTGGGAGTTTCCAACTGCTGAATTACAATCAACGTTGTTATCTAAAAGTGATACACTTAGCTTTTTCTTAAATCAAGAATCTCAATTAGTAGTTGAAGGGTTATCATATCAATTTAATATTGAGCATGTTTTTTCACATCTTGTATGGAAAATGGAAGTTTATATTGGAGAAGCAATAAATGAGGGTAGTTTATCAAGTAATCAGAAATGGGTAACATTAGATGAGTGTAAAGAGCTGCCGTTTCCAGTAGTGCATCAAAAGATTTATCAGCAAATCGAAAAGCTTTGAAACAAAAAGCCTCCAACAAAGTAGACTGCACCCCTTAAAGTAGATGTTGAAAAAACCCTCTGTTGGGCAACATTGAATTTAAGGGGTGTTTTTTATGGCAAAAAAAGGGCAAACGTTTCAAAAATATACATTAGAAATTAAGAGTGAAGCAATTCG